>JBQTGV010000201.1:0-25517 GCA_052390515.1 Candidatus Eiseniibacteriota bacterium
GCCGACTCCCGATCGCCCCATCAACTCCGGCAGGAAGAGGCTGAGCGAGGGACCGTAGGTGATGAGCAGGAGCGCCAGCGCGAGGATCGCCAGGAACGGCAGGCAGGACCGGTACAGATCCCAGATCGATTTCTCGAACCGGAACGAGGATATGAACAGGTTGAGACCGAGCGGCGGAAGCGAGTACCCGATTTCCAGGTTGGTCAGGAAGATGATCCCGAGGTGTGTCAGGTTCACTCCGTACCCCTCCGCGATCGGGACGATCAGCGGCAGCACCACGATGAGCGCCGAGAACACGTCCAGCAGCGCACCGACGATCAGGAGGAAGATGTTCAGGGCGATCAGGAACGTCCACTTGGAGCTGAACGCGCCTTGCATCCACTCCAGGATCTGCATCGGCACGTCGGCATCGATGAGGTAGTTCGTGAGCCCGAAGGCGGCGGCGACGATCACCAGGATCCCGGCGACGAGCACCATGGACCCGCGGACGACGTGGGGCAGGTCCCGGAGACGGAGGTCCCGGTAGACGACCATCTCCACGAAGAGGGCGTACAGCGCCGTCAGGGATCCGGCTTCCATCACCGTCACCCGGCCGGAGTAGATGCCCCCCAGCACGACCAGGGGCAGTGGGACTTCCCAGGCGGCATGGCGAAGGGCGGTGCGCAGCTCCCCCCACCGGAACGGCGTGCGCCCCGCCGCCGGCGCCAGCGGGCGCCGCGCCCCGTAGAGGGCGAGCAGCAAGATCAGGATCACCCCCGGGACGATCCCGGCGAGGAAGAGCGCGTCGATCGGTGTCCCGGCGACGTACGCGTAGATGATGAGTGGCAGGCTCGGAGGGAACAGCAGCCCCAGCGACCCCGAGGTGGTGATGAGCCCCAGCGTGAACCGCTCCGGGTAGCCGGAAGAGATGAGTGCCGGGTAGAGCAACCCCCCCACGGCAAGGATGGTCACGCCGCTCGCACCGGTGAACGCGGTGAACAGCGCGCAGGTGAGCAGCGCCACCAGCGGCAGCCCGCCGGGGAGCCAACCCACCAGCGCGCGGGCCACGGCGAGCAGCCGCCGTGGAGCTCCGCTCTCCGCCAGGACCGCACCGGCGAACGTGAAGAGCGGCAGTGCCACCAGCAACGGCGACCCGGCGAGGCGCAGCATCTCGATCGCCACCGCGGAACCGGAGATCTCGATGGAGGCGAACAGCACGAGCGCCAGGAACGCGACGACCAGGAAGAGCGGCAGACCGAAGAGCGCGGCCAGGAGCCCGAGGACGACGAGGGGCGCGGTCAAGGCTGAGTTCCCTGGTGTCCGGTCGGCGCGGGCAGCTCCAGCTCCACCTCCACCTCGGGCGCGCGCGGCGCCTCGCCCGCGATCTCCGCGAACAAGAGCCACGCGAAGCGGTAGGCCAGCACCAGGAAGGCGACGGGCAGCGCGGCGATGATCACCCACGCCGGCACGGAGAGGAACGCCACCTCGGGAAAGGCGACCTCGTCCGCGAGCAGGAGCAGGGAGGCGTGCGCGAGCATGAGGGCCACGATCCCGGCGAACGCGGCGACGGCCGCGCCGGCGATCCGCTGCGCCGTGCCTCGCAGCAGGCGGCCGAGCACGTTGATCTGGACGTGTCGCTTGCGCCCGGTGGCGGCGATCGCGCCGGTCAGCGCCAGGAGCAGCACGAGGTGCCGGAGCACGGGATCGATCCACAGCAGGCCGGAGTCGAGCAGATTGCGGAGCAGGATCTGCAGGCCGGACAGGAACACCATGGCGAGGAGGTTCGCGGCGAGCAGAGCGTCGATGAGCATCTCGAGCCGGTCACGGAGGAGAATGACCGGGGCCGAGCGGCGCACGGCGAAGAGGGCACCCGCCACCATGAGGCAGACCGCGCCGCAGACGGCCGCGAACGGTCCGAGCGGCGGGAGCCCTGCCAAGAAGCGCGCCAGCGTCTCGGCCAGGCCTGTCACTATCGGCTCCCCGCCTCCCCGGCAGGCTCTGCGCGGCGGGCCGCCACCACGTGCTTCATCCGCGAGAGCAGTTCCGCGGAGTAGAGCTTGCCCACGTTCCGGTTCGCGGCCTTCTCGCCGATCTCGCGGAAGAGCACCAGCTCCGGCCCTGCGATCGGCACGATCTGGATCCCGGCGGCACGTATGTCGTCCAGCGCGCGGCGGTTCTCCTCCCGCGACGACTGCTTCAGCCGGGCGAAAACGTCCTTCGCGATCTCCCGGATCTTCGCCTGAGAGGCGGGAGTGATCCCGCTCCACGCCTTCTCGGTGACGATCACGGCGCCGATCGCGTGGGTGATGGGCAGCTCGCTCATCGACTTCACCTGGGTGTGCCACTGCAGGACGACGGCGGCGTACGGCGAGCTGTACACGCCGTCGACGAGCCCGGTCTGCAGGCTCGTGTACACGTCGGTGATGGCCAGCGGAACCGGAGCCACGCCGGCCTCGGCGAAGAACGCTTCGGCGAGGGGATCCCCCTCCCACAGCCACATCTTCCTGGACCGCAGGTCGCCGAGGTTCCTCACCGGCGCGCGCGTGAACAGATGCACGAACCCGACTTCCGCCCACCCCAGGAGGACGTGCCCGCTCTCGCGCAGCGCGGCCTCCAGCTCCGTGCCGAGCTCGGCGTAGACCGCGTCGATCTCGGCCTCGCTCTGGAACGCGAACGGCACCTCCAGCACGCGCAGCGGCGGCGCCACGACGCCGAGCCCGTTGCCGGTGAACCCGCCGCCGTGCAGCTGGCCGCTGCGCATCTTCTTGAGGACGAGCCGCTCGTCGCCCTGCACGCCACCCGGGTAGAACTTGAAGCCCGCCTCCCCGGCGGTGGCCTCGCGCACGCGGGTGTCGAGCTCGTGCATGAGGGTCATCCAGGTGGAACCCTCCGGAGCGAGCGTGGCGATCTTGATCTGCACGCGCGCGGCCGCGGGGGCCGCGTGAGCGACGCACGGACTCAGCGCGAACAGCAAACCGGCGAACACGAGAAGTCGATTCACGGCGGGCCTCACTCGAAGAGTTCCTCGCTCCGCGCGAGCAAGGTCTCGGCCTTCACGCGGGCGATGCGGTTCAGCAGCTCGGCCTCGGGCAGGGCGCCCGGCTTCGCCGCGAGCACTTCACGGAGGGATGACTCGAACGCGGCGGCGTCGAACGTCTGAACGCACCACGATTTTGCGAAGAACACGAGACCGAGCAGCAGGTTCCTTCCGGACACGGCGAAGGCTCGCTCGAACTCCTCGCGGGAGCGATCCGGGTTCCCTCCTAGCATGATGGGCCGGCTGGCGTGCATCGTGCCGATCAGGATCCGGGGCATGCCCCAGAACAAGCGCTCGTCGAGCTCCGCGACGCGCTCGGCGAGCGGCATCAGCCGGGCGACGTCGGCCACCGCCCCCGGATCGCCGAGGCTCAGCTGGATCCACATGCCCCAGTTCGCCGCGACCCACAGCAGGGACTCGGCGTCCTTCGGACGGACCTCCCGCAGCACCACGGCGAGCTCGTCGAAGGTCCCCTCGCGGATGGCGCGCTCGGCTTCCGGCCGGCCGAACGCACGCCACGCGACCTCCCGCCCCCGGTCGTACAGCGCCAGCGCACGTCCCGGGTCTTCGTCCTCGACGTACCCGAACGCGTACGCGAAGTACATCATGGAGGCCAGCACGGCGACGTCGCGCTGGCGGGGGTGAGTCTCGAGCATGCCTTCGAGCAGCAGGATGCTGGTCGGCAGGGCGTCCCCGACGAGCCGGGGGTCCTCGGAGCGGAGCGCGGCTTCGGTCGTGTTCTCGAGTACCGGCACCATGAGGTCGACGGTGAGGCGCGACGTGCTGCATCCTCCGAGAAGCACGAGGACGGGGACGGCGAAGGGGGCGAGGAGCGCGGTGGACGGAAGCTTCCCGAGGCTCATCGACCCCCCTCCCCCACGAACGGCGCGCTCCGGGGGCGAAGGAACCATGGCAGCCGGGCACCGGCAAGCGGGTTTTTACCACTCGGACGAAACAACGGCGGCGCCTGCCGCGTCTCAGCCGTTGAAAGCTCTTCTTCCGGCGACTGGATCCGGGGGGCCGATGCAGCGATTCACGATTCCGGCGGTGTTCTCGATCGTCCTGGCCGCGGCGCCGGTTGCGGCGCTCGAACATCCCACGTGGAAGGAGTTCTCCCGTGAGGAGCTCTTCTCCACGCACTTCCCCGAGGCGACGGGCGCCGACGCGGTGATCCTGTTCGACGCGTGCGAAGTGAAGGTGGACCCCAAGCTCCACCTCCGCATCGGACGGCACCGCCGGACGAAGATCTTCACGCCCGCCGGAGCCAGCCGGGGCGAAGTGCGCATCCGCTTCGGGGACGACGACAAGATCCTGGACCTCGAGGGTCACACCGTGGTGCCGCCCGCGCGCTTCGTGAAGCTCGAGAAGAAGCACTCCCGCGAGGAAGCGCATCCGGACGGCGGTCGCGTGCTGATCGTCTCCTTCCCCGAGGTCGCGCCGGGAACGATCCTCGAGTACTCGTACACCCACTGGACGAAGCAGCTCGCGCGGATCGAGCCCTGGGAGTTCCAGAACGACGACTTCACGCGGGTGAGCACGCTCGATCTGCAGATTCCCCGCGGCATGGAGTACGAGTCGGAGTTCGGCTGGCTGGCGGGGCCGACGCCCGCGCCGGAGCGCAAGACGGTCATCGATGCAGACCACCCCGACCGCGAGCTCGAGCAGAGCCGGTGGACGTTCACCCAGATCCAGCCGTTCCGGCCCGAGCCGTGGCTCTCCAATACCGTGGACTACCGCACCACGCTGCACCTGCAGCTCGTGGCCAGCGACCAGGGCGGGAAGCGCGTCGAGATCGCGCCGTCGTGGGGCTCCCTGTCCGCTTCCGTAGCGGCCGGCTGGGCCGCGGCGCTCGCCGACGACGGCGGCGTCGCGAAGTGGGCGCAGACGGCCGGAGGCGCGACGCCCGCCGAGCGCGCCGAGTCGCTCTTCCGCAAGGTCCGCGACGAGATCGCCGACTCGCCGGCGTCCTCGCCCTTCGCCCTGCCGCCGCTCCGGTCGGTGGTGGAGTCGCGGAAGGCGTCACCCTCGGCGAAGAACCTCCTGCTCGTGCACGTGCTGCGTGGAGCCGGCCTCGCCGCCGATCCGGTGCTGGTGCGGCCGCGCTCGCGGGGAGAGCTGCACGCGAAGTGGCGCATCCTCGATCAGCTGGAGTACGTCGTGGCCCGCGTGGATCTCGGCGGACGCATCGTGTACGCCGACGCGCGCAGCAGCCGGTGCCCCTTCGGTATGTTGCCACCGGATCTGCTCGTCACCTCGGGCCTGCTCGTCGCCGCCAGCGGCGGCTCCCTCGTCGACCTCGGCATGGCCGCGCCGCCGTCCTCGGTCGAGGCGAAGACCGTGGCGCGGCTCGACTCCTCGGGCACGCTCTCCGGGTCGACGCAGTGGACCTTTGCCGGGTACGAAGCGCTGGAAGCGCGCCGTGAGATCCTCGGCGGGAGCGCCGCCGACTACGTAACACGGCTCCTGCGGCGGAACCTCGGCGAGGCCGGGGTCGACTCCGTGCAGGTCGAGGGGCTGGACGCTGAGGGAGCACCGCTCGTTCTTCACGCCGCGTTCCAGGCCGTCGACTGGGCGAGCAGCGGAATGGACCGGATCGAGTGCCGCGTGCCGTTCGTGCTGGCGCGCCAGGAACCTATCCTCGCCGAAGGGACGCGCGCCTTCCCGATCGAGCTCCCCTTCCCGACGAGCCACGACGAGACCGTGCGTCTCGATCTGCCGGAGACCTTCCGGGTCGCGCAGGCCCCGCCCGGAGGCCGGGCCAGCAACGAGGATCTCTCCTACTCGCTGAGCGTAGAAGCGTCCGAGCAGTCCGTCTCCGCGCGGCGCCGCTTCGTGGTCCGCGAGCCTGAGATCCAGCCGGCGCGGTCCGCCGGCGTGCGCGAGATCGACGAGAAGGCTCTCTCCTGCGATTCGGCAAAGCTCGTGGGGAGCCGGCGCGCGTTCGGCAGCGCCACGCGCTAGGGTTCCGTCTCGGAAGAAATGCTCAGATGGCCGAGCGTCGTAGCCGCCGTGCCGGAGCCACGGACGGCGGAGGAAACACGCCTTCGCCAGCGGAAGGTCCGGATCGTATAAAGGCTCCCACGAAGCGAGTGAGGCACGGATGCCGAGCGAGCGTAGCGAAGCGATCTGACTTCTTTCGAGACGAAACACTGGCCGGTGGTCTCGGGGTCACCCCGGAACGAACACCTCGATCGCCGCGGGCACGGAGCGGATGACGAGCGGGCTCTCTCCGGCCGTGCACACCTCGCCGTCCACCTCGTAGCGGATCGGCGCGTCGAAGCCCACGCGGAACGCGTCCCCCGTCAGGATCTCCACCTCGCGCTGCCCTTCGTGCCGGCCCCGCGCCACGAGATCGAAGAGCCGCGCGCGCCGCAGCGGTCCGGCGTCGGCGATGGAGACGAGATCGAGCCGCCCGTCGGCGAGCTCCGCGCGCGGAGCGATCCGGAAGGACCCGCCGAAGATCCCGCCGTTGGCGACGACCAGCATCAGGTGTGCGGCTCGGCGCGCCGGCCCGGAGCCCTCGGCGATCTCCAGCATGGTCCCGGGGAAGCGGAACAGCTGCCGAAGCGCGCAGAAACGGTAGAGGAGGTCGCCGCGCAGGAGCGGCGTGCGGGCGGCGTCGTCGATCACGGCGATGTCGAAGCCGAAGCCGACGATGTTCAGGAAGTACCGGTCCGCGACCAAGCCGGCGTCGATCCGACGCGTTCGGCCGGCCGCGATCGCCCGCACGACTTCCGCCGACCGCTCGAAGGTGACGCCCAGGCTCTTGCCGAAGTCGTTGCCGGTCCCGGACGCGAGCAGACCGAGCGCCACGTCCCGCCTGGGGCCCCGGAGAATCCGGTCCGCCGCCCGGCTCCACGTGCCGTCGCCGCCCACCGCGACGATCGCGTCGTGCCCGTCGCGGAGCGCGCCGTCGATCAGCGCGTCCTCCTCACCGGGGCGGCTGGTCACCGCCTCACGATAGGCCGGGAACTCCCGCCGGAGCAGCTCCCGGAAGTGCGGGATGCGGTCCGCCCGCCGCCCACGCCCGGCGGCGGGATTGACCAGAACGAACACGGACCTGGGCGGTGTCACTCCTGACGCCCCGCGCACCGCCGCGTCACGCCGTGGCCAGCGTCTCGAGTTCCTCGAACACCTGCACGCCGTCCCTCATCCACAGCTCCCGGAACGGACGATCCGCGATCTCGTCGGCGTCGAGACCGCTCCCCATGGGGTGGTCGTGGAGGACCAGGGAACCCTGCTCCTCCTCGTGCTCGCTGAATCGGCCGCGCATGTGGATGTCGACTTTGAGGCCGGCGTCGCCGTCCACCATGAAGGACTGGTAGAGGTGATCGACCTCGCTCCAGCGATGCTCCCGGACGGCGAGGTCCAGCACGCGGCTCCGCCCCTCCCGCACCCGGCACTCGATCCCGTCCGGCGCCTGCTCGAAGTCGATCTGCACGTCCGCCATGTGGTGCGGCAGATGCCACCTCTCGATGGCATGCTCGCGCGACTCCCGGGTGCTCGTGCCCAGCACGAAGGGAAAGAAGGCGGACCGCGGGAAGGCCTCCCCCCGCTTCGCCAGCGGGGGAACGATGACCGCGAGAACGATCTCCTGGTACGCTCCGACCATGCTGTCGGTGAAGTCGAACGCGGTCACCGCCAGGACGCCGGAGCCGTGATGGACCTCCAGTGGTTGCAAGTGGGCAGGGAGAAGCGCGCGCGCCGTGCCCGTGGGCATCTCGAAGAACGCGCTCACCGCGTGCCGGAATCGGTAATGCGTGAGTGGCATGGGCCTCCGCCTCGCGTGAAGTGGATCGGATGCTGAGGGGTGCCGCGACGCTCCTCGTCGCCGGCCTCTGGTTCCTCGGCGCCGACGTGATCGAGCGGTTCCTCGTGGCTCCCTTCGTCAGGCTCCGTCCCGCGTCGCGGTGGAAGGTGCTCCACCGCTGGGCGGGGTTCGTCGCCGGCGGAACGCTGGGGATCCTCCGGCGGCTCGGCGGGGCCCGCTTCGATCTCCCCGCGCGGATCCCCGCCCGCTCCGGCGTCCTCGTCCTGATGAACCACCAATCCTTAATGGACATTCCCGTAGCGTTCAAGTGCCTGGAAGGCGACACCCCCCTCCTGGTGACGAGGCGCCGCTACGCCCGAGGCATCCCCCTGGTGTCCCACATGCTCCGCCTCTACGAGCATCCCCTGGTGGATCCGGGCCGGACGACCCGGGAGGACCTCCAGCACCTCGGCAGGGCGGCGAGGGAGAGCCCCGCCCCGATCGTCGTCTTTCCCGAGGGGCATCGCACCCGCGACGGGGAGATCCGCCCCTTCAAGAAGGCCGGGGTCGGCGCTATCCTCACCGCCCGCCGCTGGTCGGTCTACCTCCTCGTGGTGGACGGACTGTGGCGCTGCGCGAGGATCTCCGAGTTCGTGCGGACGATCAGCTCGGTGCGGGCGCGTGCCGAGTGGATCGGTCCGGTCGAGTTTCACGGGCCGGAGAACGACCCCGATGCGTTCCTCGACGAGATGAGGACCCGGATGCGAAACCGGCTGGCCGAGATCCGTGACCGTCCTCGCTGAGCCGCCGGCCGCGGCGCGAGCACTCCAGCGGAGCGCCGGCCAGGAGCTCGTCGCTCTGCTCGCGTTCGGCTCGCGCGTGACCGGTGCCGGACCGGACGCGCGCAGCGCGTGGGATCTCTTCGCCGTCGTCCGCGACTACGCGGCGTTCTACGGGCGATGCCGCGACGATGCCGCCTGGCGCCGCTCCGCCCGCGGCCTCTCCCGCTGGAACCGCATCCTCCCGCCGAACGTGCTCCATCTCGCCGAGCCCGGCGGCCCGGGCGCGAAGCTCTTCGTGATCTCGGAGCACCATCTCGAGCGGGCCCTGCGGCCGGCCCACGCGGATCACTTCTGCCGGGCTCGCCTCATGCAACGGGTCGAGGTCCACGCCGACTCGTCCGTCGCGCGCGCCCGCATGGAGACGCTGCTCGCCGGAACACGCCGCACGATGGTCTCCTGGCTTCGGCCTTTCCTGCGCGGTCCGTTCGACGCGGGCCGCTTCTGCCGGGAGCTGTTGGCCGTCTCCTACCGGAGCGAGATCCGGCCCGAGCCCGCCGGACGCGCCGTCGAGGTCTTCCTCGCGCAGAGCGACTACCTGCTCTCCGAATACGGCGCCATCCTCGAGGCTGCCGCGGAGCGCGGCGAGCTCGTACGCGAGGGTTCCTCGTTCCGCTACGCACGGCCGGCCGGCCTCGGCGAGCGCCTCGCGGCGCGGTGGCGCCTGCATCGGTCCAAGCTGCGCTCGACGGTGCGCTGGCCCAAGTACGTGATGACCTTCGACGGCTGGCAGGACTACATCGCCGCGAAAGTGGAGCGCCGCGTGGGCCTTCGCGTCGTGCTCACCGAGCGCGAGCGCCGCCACCCGTTCCTCTTCCTGTGGCCGAAGCTGTTCCGTGTCCTCCGCGCGAGAGGCCGATGAGGAGCGAGATCACCTTGCTGGTCGTGCTGCTGGGCTGCGCGGTCCTCTCCATGGTCGCGTGGTCGGCGGCGCGCCGCGGCGAGGACGCAACGTCCCGTCACACCGCGCAGCGCGGGAGCTTCGCTCTCGGCACGGCCGTACGGGAGTGGTTCTACTGGACGCTGGGCCCGGTCGAGCGGCTGATCATCGCGCTGCGCATCGCTCCGGAGACGTTCAACGCGCTCGGCGTGCTCCTCGCGCTCGGTTCGCTCGTGGCTTACGCCACGGGCCTGCTCCCGCTCGGTGGTTGGCTGATGCTGGCGAGCGGCCTGGCCGACGTGCTCGACGGAGTGGCCGCGCGCGCGCGCCAGGTGGTGTCCCGCTACGGCGCCTTCCTCGACTCCACGCTGGACCGCTTCGCGGAGACGGCGGTCTTCGTCGGTCTCGCCTGGTTCTACCGTACGCCGGTCGCGGTGACCATCGTGGTCGTCGCGCTCTCCGGTTCCCTCCTGGTGAGCTACACGCGCGCCCGCGGCGAGGGCCTCGGCGTCGAGTGCAAGAAGGGCGTGATGCAGCGCGCGGAGAGGATGCTGCTCCTCGGCTTCGCTTCGCTGCTCGATCCCACGATCTCCTCGGCCGTGCGGCGCGAGCCGGGTTCCGTGCTGCTTGCCGCGCTGGCGCTCGTCGCGGTCGGCTCCACCGGCACCGCGATCTGGCGCACGATCTGGATCGCGCGCGCATTGCGGTGAGGTCCGCCGCCGCGCTCGGCGTGCTGCTGTGGCTGCCGATCGCGCTCGCCGTGGACGGCGGCCTGGCGCTCGCCGCGGGGTGGTCGCCGCGCGGGGCCGGGCGCGCTCTCGTTCCGGTCTGCCTCGGCCTCCTCGCCGGGGGCGCGGCGCTCCTCGCCCTGCCGAGGACGCGGAGTTGGCTGGCGCGGCGGCTCGGCGCGATCGCACTGGCCGGCGCCGGCCTGCTCCTCGCCCTGGCGCTCGGCGAGCTCGTCGTGCGCCCCTTCCGCCCGATCGTGGTCGACGAGCTCACCCACCTTCGCCCTCCCGGCCTCGAGCAGGTGTACCACCCCGATCCGGCCGTGATGCCCGGCGTTCGCGGCGACTCGAGATACGAGATCAACTCCCTCGGCGTCCGGGGCGACGATCTGCCTCCCGGCGCCGGCACCTACCGCGTCCTGTGCGTCGGCGGGAGCAGCACGGAGTGCCTCTACCTCGACCAGGACGAGGCCTGGCCCACGCGGTTGCAGGCTTCGCTCCGCACCGCCGGACGGGACGTCTGGGTCGGCAACGCCGGCATCTCCGGCTACGCGACGCCGTACCACATCCGCTTCGTGCGCGCGTCCTCGGTCGCCGCGGGAATGGACTGCTTCGTCTTCCTGGTCGCAGTGAACGACCTCCTGTGGTGGCTCGGAGAGCGGAGCTTCGCCTCCGTGCCGCCCGACCCCGAGCCCGTGCGGCGGCCCTTCGCGCTCTCGACCGGAGTCGGCCGACTCGTGGCCGCCGCCGCGCAGCGCCTCGAGCGCCCCCAGGGTCCCGGGGTCGTGGAGGACGAGGCCGGGGAGAACTATGTCGAGCGGCGCCGGGAGCGGGCCGACGCCGCCCCGTTCGAGGAGCTCGAGCCGCCGCTCGAGTCGTACGTCGCATACGCGGCCCGCCTCGATCACCTCGTCGTGTCGTGCCGGGAGCGCGGGCAGAGGGCGATCCTCGTCACGCACCCGGTGCTCTGGCGCGAGGGCATGCCGCCCGAGGAGGAGGCTCTCCTGTGGCTCGGGCGACGCAAAGGGGGCGCGTACGTCTCCGCCGCGAGCCTGCGCCGGATCATCGACCGGTACAACGAGCTGGCGCGCGGCGTCGCGGCGAAGCGCGGCGCGGAGATCGTCGATCTCTCCGATCTGTCGGGCGACCCGCGCTGGTTCTACGACGACTGCCACTTCAACGAGGCCGGCGCCGCGGAGGTCGCGCGGCGGCTGGCCGAGCACTTCCTTCGAGCAGCGCTTCCGGATTGACACGGAGACCAAGGGAGCGCCACTCTGCGTGCGACGCGCCAGCGCCTCGTGCCGCAGCGGTCGAGCGCGTCCCGACCCCGAGGGCGACCTTGTCGCTTCGCTCTCTCACGGCTTTCCTGATGGCGCTCCACGTCGCTGCCTGCAGCGCGCCCTACTCACCGGTGGATCCCGCGAGCCCCGCCGACGTGGCCCGGATCGCGCCGAAGCTCGAGGGAAGGAACCGCGTCACGCTGCAGTCCGGGGAGAGAACCGAGTTGCACGCCGTCACCGTCGCCGCCGACTCGATCCGCGGGACCATGCCCGGATCGGTCGAGCGAAGATCCTTCCCGACTCTCCACGTCACGGAACTGTCCCATCGCAGCCGGATGCAGGGAGCGTCGCGCGGACTTTGGATCGGCGCCGCCGCGGGCGTCCTCATCGCAGCGATCGCCTCCCCGTCACAGGACGACAGCTTCGTGGACCCCGGGCCTGCATTCTTTTTCCCAGTCATCGGCGGTGCCGGTGCTGTGACTGGATTCGGATTCGGTTTCGCACTCGGCTCCTGGAAGAACGTGCTGTTGATCCGTCCGGGAGCGCCCGCCGATCCCGCCCGGTCGTCATCACCCACGGACCGCTGAGACGCCAGCGCGTCACCCGCAGACGCGGTTCCGTCCCGAGTCTTTCGCCTGGTACACCGCCTCGTCGGCATGCCGGATGATCGAGTCGGGGTCGGTCCCATCGCGGGGGAAGCTGGCCACCCCCAGCGAGAGCGTGACGTTGCCGAGCGGCTGGTTCTCCCGGCCGTGGAACGAATGGCTCTCGACGATCCGGCGGATGTGCTCGGCCAGCTCCCTCGCCTCGTCTTTGGAAGCTTGCGGAACCAGGGCGACGAGCTCTTCGCCGCCGTAGCGCGCCACGATTCCGGGCTGAGGCACTTCCCGCCGCGTGAGCTCGGCCAGCGTCTTGAGCACGTCGTCTCCGGCCAGGTGTCCGTTCGTGTCGTTGAAGCGCTTGAAGTGATCCACGTCCATGAAGATCACCGAGACCTCGGTGTCGTTTCGGCGCGCCTCGTTCAGCTCGCGGATCAGCGCCTCGCGGAAGAGGCGATGATTGAAGAGCCCGGTGAGCCCGTCCTTGCTGGCGTGCTCCTTCAGGTTGTCGGCCAGCTTGAGCAACGCGGTGTTCGCGCGGTTGAGGTCCGCCGTCTGGACCTTGAGCTCCTCGGTGAAGCGGCGGCTCCGGCGGACCTGCGCGGCCTTCTCCGCCGCGCGACCCACCACCGAGGTGATGACCTCGATCTCGACGAACGGCTTGATCATGAAGTCGTAGGCCCCCGCTCGAAGGGCCCGCGTCGCCGACTCGAGCGAGGCGTGGCTCGTCATGATCAGCACCACGGTGTCGGTGTCGATGGCCTTCACTTCCTCGAGCAGCGCGAGGCCGGACATTCCACGCATGACGATGTCGGTGACGACGATCGGGAACGGCTTCCGGCGAAAGGCTTCGAGCGCCTCTTCGGCGCTGGCCACGGCGGTCACGGGATAGCCGTCCTCTTCCAGCACGTCGACCAGCACGGTGCGCAGGGTGGCCT
The DNA here is from genome assembly GCA_052390515.1 of Candidatus Eiseniibacteriota bacterium. Classification (GTDB taxonomy): domain Bacteria; phylum ARS69; class ARS69; order ARS69; family ARS69; genus JBQTGV01. The sequence goes on from JBQTGV010000201.1 coordinate 13,031, forward strand.
CGTCCTCGGCAACGAGCACGCGGGGTTTCTCTTTCGAGGTCAAGTCGGGCAAGTCCTGGCAGGGGAATCGAGCCCCGTGGTCGGGGCCTTCGGTGTCTTTTCGGCCCTCCCCGGGGACTCTCTTGATCGGAAACCGTCGCCTTGACACTAGACATACGTCTAGCTATCGTCGGGTATGGCCCGTCTCGTCCAGGCTGCTCGCGGTCTTTCCGTTCCCTTTCTCGCCCGGCCGCTGTCCGACCTGCTCCCGGGGCGGCTCGTCGAGGTGTCCGGGGGACCGGGATCGGCCCGGCTCACGTTCGCCGCCTCGCTCGTTCGACGGGCGCAGATCGAGGGAGAGACCACCGCCTGGATCCAGCGAGAGGACGGGGTCCTGTTCCCTCCGGATCTCGAGGAAGCGGGCGTAGACCTCGGCGCTCTCGTCGTGGTGCGCATCCCGCTCTCCTTCGCGGACGGGATGTTCCGCGCCGCGGAGATCCTGCTCGGTTCGGGAGCGTTCGGCCTCGTGATCCTGGACATCCGCGACACCCGGCCCCGAATCCCCGCCTCCGTGCAGGGGCGGTTGCTCTCCGCGGCGCGTGAGCATCGCAGCCGCGTGCTCTTCCTGACTTCGAACCCCGCCGCGTCCGAATCGCTGGGGTCCCTCGTGGGGCTCCGGCTCGAGCCGCGGCGGATCCGGGTGGGACCCGGCACGTTCGTGCTGGAGACTCGCGTCTTGAAGAACAAGCAGGGCCTCTGCCTCGACGAGCCGGTAGAGCACCGCCGCGGCCCCCGGGGACTGGAGTGATCCGTGAACGACCTCTTCGAGCCGGACATCGCGTGCGTCGCCGTTCCCGCGTTTCCCTTGCAGGTCGTCCTGCGCGCGCATCCGGAATGGAGGGACGACGCCCTCGTGATCGTCGAGGACGATCGCCCGCTCGCGCGCATTCTCTGGGCGAACCGTTCCGCGCGGCGGCACCGGATCGTCCCCGGACAGAAGTTCTCCCAGGCCAGGTCCCTCGTGGCCAAGTTGCGCGCCGTGCCCACGTCCGCCGTCGACTCGCCCGCGGTGACCGGCGAGATCTTCGCGCGGCTCCTCTCCTTCTCCCCCCGCGTCGAGCCCGCCGAGGATCCCTCCGGCGTCTTCTGGATGGATCCACGCGGCCTCGGGCGGCTCTACGACAGCCACGCCTCGTGGGCCTCGCGGATCGAACGCGCGGTCGCCGAGCGCAACCTCGTGGCCTCGGTCGTCGTGGGATGGAACCGGGCGAACGTCCTCGCCGTGTCGCTCTCGGTGCGCGGCGTGCGCGTGTTCCAGGACCCGGCGGAAGAGACGCGGGAAGCGGACCGCGTCGGTCTCTCCACCGTCGATCTTCCGCCGGAGCTTCGCCGGGGCCTCCACCGGCTGGGCCTCGCCACGCTCGGTGAGCTCCGGCGGCTTCCTGCCTCCGGCCTCGTTGCGAGGTTCGGGGCGGAAGCCGGAGCGCTTCAGAATTTCCTGTGCGGAAGGACCTGGACGCCGCTCCGGCCCGCGTTCCCCGAGCGCTCGTTCCGCGTGGACGTTCCCGTCGATCCGCCCGACGACGACCGCAACCGTCTCCTGTTCGCGGTCAAGGGGGCGCTGCACGAGCTCACCCGGTTGCTTCGCGCCGAGTCGAAGGGGGTGGTCGCGGTCGAGCTCTCGCTCGCGCTCGACCACGCGGGCGAGCATCACGAGCGGATCGAGACGGCGGCTCCCACGCTCGACGTGGTTCGCCTCGTCGACCTCGTGCGGCTCCGGCTCGGGGGGATCGAGCTGGCCGCGCCCGTCGAGCAGGTGAGCGTGGAGGTCCGCGCGAGGGAAGTTTCCGCGGGGCAGCTCTCCCTTCTGGAGACACCTCCCCCCCGCGACCGCGCCCGCGCCGCGGAGGCCCTGTCCCGGGTGAGGGCCGCGTTCGGAGGCACGTCGGTGGTGAGAGCGCGGCTCGTCGACGCGTACCTCCCCGAATCCCGCGTGCGGTGGGAAACACTCACCGAGGTTCCGGAGCCGGTCCCGCCGGAGCTTCCCGGTCTCCTGCCCCTGATGCGCACGCTGCTCCCGGTCCCCCGCGCGCTCCCCGACGTTCCGCGGCACGAACGGGAGAGCTGGCTCGGGCGTCACGGTGCGGTCGAGACGCTGCACGGACCCGACCGGGTGAGCGGCGGATGGTGGAATCAGGCGCACGACCGCGACTACTTCTTCGCCGAGACGAGGACGGGCGAGATCCTGTGGCTCTTTCTCGAGCGAGCGGAACGCGCCTGGTACCTGCACGGATTCGTGGACTGATGGAGCCCCACGTTCCGCTCTGGGTGAAGTCGAACTTCAGCTTCCTGACGGCGGCGAGCCACCCCGCGGAGCTCGTCGAGCGCGCCCACGAGATCGGACTGCCCGCGGTGGCGCTGACCGACCGTGACGGCGTCCACGGGATCGTGCAGGCGCACGTGACCGCGAAGGAGCTGGGGATCCGGCTGCTCGCCGGCGCCGAGATCACCGTGGGGGACCCCGCGCGCCCGCCCGACGGGATCCTGCCCGCCGACGCGAAGCGCGTCGTGCTGCTCGCCGAGGATCGGACGGGCTGGGCGAACCTCTGCCGGCTGATCTCCCGCGGCCGCGCGCGGTGCGCGAAGGGATCCTCGATCGTCGGCGTGGAGGAGACGGCGGAAGCGGCGCCGGGGCTCTTCGCCGTCTGTCCGGACGTTCGCCTCCTGGGTCCGCTCGCCGACGCGTACCGGGGGCGGATCGCTGGAGCCGTCGTCCGCCATCTCCGCTTCGACGAGAAGCCGGCGGAGGCACGGATGCGCGCGGTCGCGCGGCGGATGGGAATCCCTCTCGTCGGCACGACGGAAGTGCTCTACCACGTCGCGTCCCGGAGACCCCTGCTCGACGTGCTCACCTGCATCGGCCACGGCGTCACGCTGGATGCGGCCGGCACCCGGCTCCGCGCGAACGCCGAGCACCACCTGCTCACGCCGCACGTCATGCGCGAGCTCTTCGCCGATGATCCGCGCCTTCTCTCGCGCAGCCGCGAGATCGCGCAGCGTTGCCGGTTCTCGCTCTCCGAGATCCGTTACCGCTATCCCGCGGAGAGGCGGCCGGAAGGCACGAGCGAGAGGGACTGGCTGCGCGCGCTCACGCTCGAAGGAGCCGCCGAGCATTACGGCGGGAGCATCCCGGGCGGCGTGCTGCGGCAGATCGAGAAGGAGCTCGTGCTCATCGAGGAGCTCGACTACGGGGGCTACTTCCTCACCATGTACGAGATCGTGCAGTTCTGCAGGCGGGCCGACATCCTCTGCCAGGGACGGGGAAGCGCCGCGAACAGCGCGGTGTGCTATTGTCTGGGGATCACCGCGGTCGATCCGGTGCGCATGGACCTGCTCTTCGAGCGGTTCCTCTCCCGGGAACGGAACGAGCCTCCCGACATCGACCTGGACATCGAGCACGACCGTCGGGAGGAAGTGATCCAATGGGTGTACGAACGCTACGGGCGCCGCCACGCGGCGATGATCGCGAACGTGATCCGCTACCGCACGCGCTCCGCGGTGCGGGACGTGGGCAAGGCGCTCGGAATCGCCGACACCGCGCTGGACCGACTGGCGAAGCTGCTCGGCAGCCGCTTCGCGGACCTCCAGAAGGACGCGCTCGTGCACTCCGGACTGGATCCGGACACGCCCGTTTCGACGCGTCTCCTCGAGCTGGTGCGGGAGATCCGCGAGTTTCCCCGCCATCTCTCCATCCATCCCGGCGGTTTCCTGCTCGGACACGAGCCGGTGGACACGCTCGTGCCGATCGAGCCGGCCACGATGGAGGGACGCACCGTGATCCAGTGGGACAAGTACTCGGTCGAGGATCTCGGGCTCTTCAAGGTGGACCTCCTGGGGTTGGGAGCGCTCCGGCAGGCCCATCTCGCCTTCGACCTGCTCCGCGAGCACGAGGGCGTGGACCTCGATCTCTCCCGGGTCCCGCCGGAAGACCCCGCTACCTACGAGATGGTCTCCCGCGGGGACACCGTGGGGGTGTTCCAGATCGAGTCCCGCGCGCAGATGTCCATGCTGCCGCGGCTCCGCCCCCGGACGTTCTACGACCTCGTCGTGGAGGTGGCGATCGTCCGGCCGGGTCCGATCCAGGGAGACATGGTGCATCCGTACCTGCGGAGACGCTCGGGAGAGGAGCCGGAGACGTATCCGCACCCGCTCCTCGAGCGCGCGCTCAAGAAGACGCTCGGCGTGCCCATCTTCCAGGAACAGGTGATGAAGATCGCCGTCCTGGTGGGCGGGTACACCGGGGGCGAAGCCGACCAGCTCCGCCGCGACATGGCCGCGTGGAAGAGCTCGGGGCGCATCGATCGTCACAAGGACAAGCTGATCGGACGGATGAGGGACAACGGCATCGACGCGGAGTTCGCCGAGCGGATCTTCTCCCAGATCCGCGGCTTCGGCGAATACGGCTTCCCCGAAAGCCACGCGGCGAGCTTCGCGCTGATCGCCTACGTGACCTCGTGGCTCAAGTGCCACCATCCCGCGGCGTTCGCCTGCAGCCTGCTCAACGCCCAGCCGATGGGCTTCTACGCGCCTTCCACGATCGTCGAGGACGCCAAGCGACACGGCGTCCGGGTCCTGCCGGTGGACGCCTGCGCGAGCTCCTGGGACTGCACGCTCGAGCGGTCCCAGGGCCGGCTGGCCGTGCGCATGGGTTTCCGCTACGTGCAGGGACTCGGCGCGCGCGAGCGACGTTCGCTCGAGGCGGCGCCCCGCCCGTGGACCGATCTCGACCGGTTCGTCCGTGGTACGCAGCTCTCCGCGAAGCCGCTCCAGCGGCTGGCCGAGGCCGGCGCGTTCGAGTGCTTCGGCCTCTCCCGGCGGGACGCCCTCTGGGCGGTCCGGGAGGCGGCAGCCCGCGCCGCCGATTCGCTCGCGCTTCCCGCCGCGGACACGGATACACCGTTCTTCCGGCCGCTCGCCGTGGCCGAGCAGGTGCTCTGGGACTACGGCTCCTCGCGCCACTCCGCCCGCGGACACCCCATGATCGCCGTCCGCGAGGAGCTCGCGCGGCGGAAAATCCCTGACGCGGTCACGGTGAACGCGCGCCGGAACGGATCCCGCGCGCGCTACGTGGGACTCGTCATCTGCCGCCAGCAGCCGGGAACCTCGACCGGGGTCACGTTCTACACGCTGGAGGACGAGACCGGCTTCGTGAACGCCGTCGTCTGGCGGCCGATTTTCGAGAAGCACTCCGTCGTGGCGCGCACCGCCACCGTCCTCGGCATCACCGGCAAGATCCAGAAGGAGCACGGCGTCGTGCATCTCGTCGCCGAGGAGCTCTGGGATCCGGAGCTGTCTTTCGTGGTGGAGGGCAGCTCGACGCGGAGCTTCCATTGAACGCCGCCCCGTGCCCGAGATGCGTCGCGCCTACCGGTAAACCGCCTTGACCATCCCCCAGCTCGCCGGCCGGAGTCCTACGGACGCCGCCAGCGCCGGCGCCGCGTCGATGATCCAGATGTCCATGCTGCCCGAGCGTGCCGAGGCGAAAGCCATGCGCGTCCCGTCCGGCGACCACCAGAAGATCGCGTCGGTCGCGGTGTGGAACGTGATCTGCACCGGAGTCCCCCCGGCGGCGGGAACGGTCCACAGGTTCAGATTCCCCCCGGCGCCGGAGGAGTAGCCGATCAACGCTCCGTCCGGTGAGTACGCCGGATCGAAACCGGTCGCCGTCGTCACCTGCGTGGCCGCGCCGCCCGTGGCCGGCATCACCCAGACCTGATTCAAGCCGGTGCGGTTGGAGTCGAACACGACCGTGGACGCATCCGGCGAATAGTGCGGATCGGAGTCCGTCGCGGGGTCGAAGGTCAGCTGCGTCTCCGCGCCACCGCCCGCGGGCACCGTGTAGATGTCGAAGGTGCCACGCGCCGAGTCGAAGATCAGCGTCGTGCCGTCCGGGGACCAGCTGGCTCGCCGGTCGGCCGCCGGGTGGAAGGTGAGCTGCGTCGCGGCCGCGCCGGCCGAGGCCGGCATGGTGTAGATGTCGAAGTTCCCCGTCCGGTCGGAGTCGAACGCGAGCGTGCTTCCGTCCGGCGACCAGGTCGGATGCGTCTCGCTGGCCGCATCGAAGGTGATCCGCGTCGGCGGCACCCCCCCGGAGGCCGGGATCAGGTACAGGTCGAAGCTCCCCCACTGATCCGAGCTGAACGCGATCGTGGCGCCGTCCGGCGACCAAGCCGGCATCGTCTCGAAAGCCTGGTTGATCGTGAGCTGGACCGCGCCGTCCTGGGAGAGGGCGGCCGGAACCGGCAGAGCGAAGCTGCCGGCCAGACCGAGCAGGGACCGGAATCTCATGGGACGATTCTAGCGCGCGGGGCTGCCGCGTTTCAGCAGTGGCGGTCGGCGCGCGTCAGCGGCTGCGGAGCCGGCCGGTCTTCTTGAGGAAGCGAGCCACGAAGTAGAACGCGAACACGGCCCCCAGGGCCACGATCCAGCCCGACGGGTTCTCCCGGATCGAATCGCCGCCCCGGTGCGCCGGGTGCTCGAGGGCGAGGAGCAGGACCAGCGCGAGAGACCAGGTGAAGATCTGGCCGTACTCCTTGGCGAGCACCCGCCACCAGTCGAACCGGGCCCCGCGCAGCGTTTCGCCCAGTCCTCGAAGAGAGATCCGGAACCGATCGACTCGACGGCAGTAATCGTCGTAGCGGACACCGAACTTCTCGGCCAGGAAGCGCTCCTCCGCGGCAACGATCGCCAGGTAGGTCAGGCCGACCGCCGGCACACCGACCAGCCACCCCACCGGCGAATTGAGCACGGTGAAGAGGCCCAGGAAAACGAGGAAATTGCCGACGTAGAGCGGGTTGCGGCAGTGCGCGAACAGACCGTGCTCGACGAGCTCGTCGGCGTGAACGCGCCCCTTGCAACCGGCCCGGGGCACGTAGGCGATGCCGATGACCGCGGCACGCAGGAGCTGCCCGCAGATCACGAGAGCGACGCCGAGGACGTCCATGGCGCGGTCCGCGGCGAGGCTGCCGAAGGGAAGCCGCGGGTGGTCGGCCAGCAGCGTCGCCGCGAAAGCCGCCGGAAACAGCAGGTCTCGCCAGCGGAAGAGCCAGTTCCCCAGACCGACGAGGGCGCCCGGAAGCATGGGGACCGGCCTCGAGGCGCCGGTCACGCCGGGGCGCTCGTCGCCTGCTCCCGCGCCGCCGGGAGCGGCAGCGCGCGGACGAGATCCAGGAACTCGCCCGCGTCGATCTGCTGGATCGCATCGGAGAGGGCACGCGCGGGATCGGGATGCACCTCGAACATCAGGCCGTCCGCTCCGGCGGCGAGCGCCGCGCGCGCGCACGGCAGGAGGATGTCGGTTCGCCCGACGGCGTGGCTCACGTCCACGATCACCGGCAGCTCCAGCTCCGCGCGCAGAAGCGGCACCGCGGCGACATCCAGCGTGTTCCGCGTCCGATAGTCGAACGTGCGGATTCCCCGCTCGCAGAGCACGACGGACTCGTTGCCGCCCGCACGAAGGTAGCCCACCGCGGAAGCCATCTCGTCCAGGCTGGCCATGAACGCACGCTTGAGCAGCACGGGAATACGCATGCGCCCGAGCGCCTTGAGCAGCTCCGTGTTGTACATGCTGCGCGCACCGACCTGGACCATGTCCACCTGCGCCGCCACGGCTTCGAGCGTGGTCACGTCCAGCACCTCGGTGACGACCGGCAGGCCGAACTTCCTTCCCGCAGCGCAGAGCAGGCGGACGCCTTCCTCACGGAGCCCCTGGAACGAATCCGGATCGGTGCGCGGCTTGTACGCCCCGCCCCGCAGGATCGCGGGGACACCGAGCTCCGGCGCCAGCGCGGCCACGGCCTCGATCTGCTCGGCGCTCTCCACCGCACACGGCCCGAAGAAGAGCACCTGCTCGGCGCCACCCACCGTCACCGGCCCGACGCGGACCGGCGTGACCGCGGCGTCCCGGATGACCCCGCGCCCGCTCCGCTCCCGCTGCTGCAGCTGGAGCGAGGCGCGGAAGATCGCGGAGAAGACCGCACGGATCTCGGCGACGTGGAAGGGACCGCGGGATTCCCGAAGCACGTCGCGGAGCATCGCCTCCTCGCGGGTCGGATCGTACGCCGCGACGCCGTGCTCCTCCTTGTACCGCGCGATGAGGCGGACGATCTCGGCCCGTTCCTGGACCAGATCGAGGATCTCGCGGTTCAGGCGATCGACGTCTCCACGGAGGCGGGACAGTCGGTCCAGGGTCCCTCTTCCTTTCGGTGCGATGGGAAGGCGCGGCCCCGAACTCTACCAGAGCCCCCCGCCTCGTCGCGCGTCAATCTCCGCGACGCTTCCAGCGCCACTCCGACGACCGCATTTCGCCGTTCACCAGACCTTCCACCCTCGCGCTGAGGGTCCCGTCCGTGTCCAGCCGGTAGATGATGCGCTGCGGAAAGTCGTGCTCGGAGTTCTCGAAGGTGGCCGAGCGCTCGCCGGACTCCGCCAGGAAGAACGGCGTCGCCGGGCGCCCGCCGGGGGAACCCAGGTAGACGACGCGGCCGTCCTGCACGGTGATTCGCAGGAACTCGAAGGCCGTGTTCCCCGAAGCGTAGACGTCGCGGTGGACGCCGACCAGCATCCCGCCGTCGGCGTCGGTCCACAGCTCCTCCGAGCGCCCGGCCGCGCTTTCGCTGGCCCAGTGCCCGGCGAGCCAGGAGAGAGCCTCGAGGGGCTTCGCCGCGTCGTCCGCCGCGGCGGTCCCACCCCCGACGGCCAGACAGAAGGCGAAGAGCCTGACATGGAGCATGAAGTCCTCCCGATCGCGCTCGGCGATCCCTCCCGACACGCTCGCCCGAGCCAATGGCGTCTGTCAAGGGACGCCAGCCCTGCCGCGTCCCCTGGCCGGCCGCCCCGGTCTCGGGCATCATGGAGAGCAGGTCGTTCGCGGGCGCCGGGCCGGCAGTCCGTTACGGGAGGGGGCGGAATGGGCGAAGGCGTACGGATCCGCTGCTTCGATTACGTGAACCATCCCTACGAGGCCGTCCGCGACGCGCTCACCGCGGACGCCGGCGAGGTGTTCCGTGCCGCCACGCGCGCGGCCACGTCCCGCGCGGGCTCACTTGCCGCGGAACTCCGCGTCCAGGTCGGAGGCTTCGACATGGGCAAGGAGATCTCCATCTCGGTCGACACGGTGGAGGAGCTGGCTCCCGAGGTCACCGCTCCGCCGCTCCTTCGCCTCGAGCTCGACTGGGAGGCGGCGGCGGCGCCGCGGCTGTTCCCGTTCATGCGCGCGGAGCTCCTGGCCTACCCGCTCACCGGCACGGAGACGCAGCTCGAGCTCTCCGGCCGGTACGATCCGCCGCTCGGCCCTCTGGGCGGCGCGCTCAACGCCGCCCTTCTTCACCGGATCGCCGAGGCCGCGGTGCACCGCTTCCTGAACGACGTGGCCGGGCACCTGCGCGCCTCGCTCACCGCGCGCGCGCGCTGACCTCTCTCACGTCCGCGCCGAGGCCGCGCTCCTCCGGGCGAGCACGAGCTTCGTAGCCTCCACGGACACGAACACGCCGATCGAGACCGCGCCCACGAGCCAGAGGTCGGACAGCCGCGGCATGCCGATGCCGAACGCCTCGCGAACGGCGGGGATCTGCAGGAGCACGGCGAGGAGCACGAGCTCCCAGGCGATGGCGATGAGCAGCCACTTGTGCGGCCGCGCGACCGTGATTCCGTAGCGCAGCGACCGGAAGTTCAGGGCGATGACCAGCTCCACGATCACGAAAAGCAGGAACACCTGGGTACGGGCCATGGTGAGGTCGGGCAGGTCCCGGAAGAAGATCCACAGGAAGATCGGCGTCTCGATCAGCACACCCAACGCGATCAGCGTCCGCACCTCGTGGGAGAAGACGCTCTCCTTCGGATCGCGGGGGGGCCTCTTCATCACGTCCGGATCGGGCGGCGAGAGCCCCAGCGCGAGTGCCGGGAGCCCGTCGGTGGCCAGGTTGAGGTACAGGATCGCCGCCGGCAGGAGCGGCAGGAACTCCGGACCCAGCACGATGGTCACGCCACCCAGCACGATCACCTCGGTGATGTTCGCGCGCAGCAGGTATGCGAGGTACTTCTTGATGTTGTCGTAGATCCATCGCCCCAGCTCGATGGCGCGGACGATGCTGGCGAAGTTGTCGTCCGTCAGCACGATGTCGGACGCTTCCTTCGCCACCTCGGTGCCGGTGATGCCCATGGCCACGCCGATATCGGCGTGCTTCAGCGCCGGCGCGTCGTTGACCCCGTCACCGGTCATGGCCACGACCTGGCCCTTGCGCTTCCAGGCCTTGATGATCTTCAGCTTGTCCATGGGCGAGACGCGCGCGTACACCGACACGCGTTCCACGACCTCGGCGAGCCCGTCGTCGTCCAGCCGGGCCAGATCCTCGCCGGTGAGGACCAGGTCCCCCTCGCGGTGGATGCCGATCTCTCGCGCCACGGCCACGGCGGTGAGCTGGTGATCGCCGGTGATCATCACCGGCTTCACGTGGACCTCGCGGCAGGTGCGCACCGCGGCCACGGCCTCCTCCCGCGGCGGGTCCATCATGGCGACGAGCCCCAGGAAGACGAGGTCGCTCTCCGCCGCCTCCTCGTCGTCGCTCTCGCCGAGGGCGAGTTCCTTGTAGGCCACGCCCACGACGCGGAGAGCGGCGGCGGCCATGTCCCGGTTCGCGGCGAGGAGCGCCTCCCGCCCCGAGTCGTCGAGCGGAACCCGGCCGTCGCCCTGCTGCAGGAACGAGCAGCGCAAGAGCAGCACTTCGGGGGCTCCCTTCACGAAGGCGGTGCGCGTCCCGTTCGTGCCCGCGTGAATCGTGGTCATCCGCTTCCGCTCGGAGCTGAACGGATGCTCCTTCACCCGTGGGGCGGCGGCCCGCGCCCGCTCGGTGTCCATGCCGGCCTTCGCGGCGAGGACGACCAGCGCCCCCTCGGTGGGATCCCCCACGATCGACCAGCGGCCGTCGGTGCGCGCCAGCGAGGCGTCGTTGCACAGCAACCCGCCCTCGAGCAGCAACTGCAGCGCACGCCCGTCCACGGCCCGGCTCAACGTTCCCTCCGGCGCGTAGCCGACCCCGCTCACGTCCACGTTCTCGCCGCCCACGAACAGCCGCCGGACCGTCATCTCCCCCTTGGTCAGCGTGCCGGTCTTGTCCGAGCAGATCACCGTCGTGCAGCCGAGCGTCTCGACGGCCTGCATCCTCCGCACCACGGCGTGGCGCTTGGCCATCTCGTGCATGCCGATGGCCAGCGCGCCGGTGACGATCGCGGCCAGGGCCTCGGAAACCGCTGCCACGGCCAGGGCCACGGCGAAGATGAGGATCGTCACGGTGAACTCGAGCGTGACCTCGCCGAACAGCAGCTCGCGGACCAGGCTCACGCCCACCACCAGCCCGCAGATGGAGAGCGAGATGATCGCCACCCACTTGCCGATCTCCTCGGTGCGCAGCTCCAGCGGCGTCTTGTCCTGCACGATGGCGGCGGCCTGCTCGGCGATAAGGCCGAACTCGGTCGTCATCGCCGTGGCGGTGACGACGGCCACGCACCTTCCGTAGGCGATGTTCGTGCCGGCGAAGACCATGTTGCGCCGGTCGCCCAGCGCGGTGGCCGCGCCCAGCGCCGAGGGATCCTTGGACACGGTGGTCGACTCGCCGGTGAGCGACGCCTCGTCGCAGCGCACCGAGTGCGCCTCGATGACCCGCCCGTCGGCGGGGACCCGATCCCCCGCCTCCAGCAGCATGACGTCGCCCGGGACCAGCTCCTTGGAGGGCAGCTCCTTCACGGCGCCGGCGCGGCGCACCGTGATCGTCGGCGCGAGCATGCGCTTGAGGGCGTCGAGACTCTTCTCCGCGCGGTATTCCTGGGCGAAACCGAGCACCGCGCTGAACACGACGATGGCGAGGATCAACCCGGCGTCGAACAGCTCGCCCACCAGCGCGGAGAGCACCGTGGCCACGAGGAGGATGATCAGCAGGGTGTTCTTGAACTGGCGGAGGAGCAGCGACAGCGGCGACACGCCGCCCTCCTGCCGCAGCTCGTTCGCCCCGTACTGCTCGAGCCGGCGCGCCACCTCCTCGTCCGAGAGCCCCGACGCGGGATCCGTCCCGAGCTCCCGCAGCGCCGAGGCCGCGTCCAGCGAATGCCAGGAAACCGTCGCCACGAACTCCCTCCCGCGCGGAGCGGGAGAATACCCGCCCTCGCGCGATTCCAGGAGCGGGAAAGCGCGCGCGTCGCCGACCCGCGAGGCCTCGAGGCTTCCGGCGGGACTCTCCGCCGGAGCGGCCGTTGACGGAGATGCCGGGTTGTGGTTTCTTCCACGGCTGCCTGCGGAGGGCTCCCGCTCGATGGATCTCGTTCCTCTCGCGCTGCACTTCGGGGCCGTGGTCGCGCTCATCGGCGCGATGCTCGGGGTTTCGTGGATCCTGGGCCAGCGACACAACGAGCTCTACACCGGGGATCCCTACGAGTCCGGGATCATCCCCACCGGAAC
>JBQTGV010000202.1:0-17332 GCA_052390515.1 Candidatus Eiseniibacteriota bacterium
GGCTGCGGCGGCGACGCCCGTGAAACGACGCCGCCCCGGCGAAGGGCCGGGGCGGCTGTGCGAACCGTTTCCGGGGTCGGCCCCCAGAAGGCCACGCTACTCCAGGATTACCATCTTGCGCTGCGCGACGTCGCCGCCGGCGACCAGCCGGTAGAAGTACACGCCGGCGGTCAGCGAGCGGTTCTCCAGCCCGACGGAGTGCGGACCGGCCGCGCGGGTCTCGTCGAGCAGGTTGAGCACGCGCTTGCCCGTCACGTCGTACACGTCCAGGGTGACGTGACGCGCGTCCGGCAGGTTGAAGGAGATGGTGGTGCCGGCGCGATACGGGTTCGGCCGGTTCTGCGCCAGGGAGAAGGTCCCCGCCGCCCTGGCGGCGTCGAATCCGTCGGGTGCCTCGGCCACGGCCACGAGCTTGGCCGGCGGCGCCGCGGAAGTGAGGCCGCGCCAGGTGATGGAATCGATGTAGACGTCGTCGTTGTTGTCGCTGGCGTCACACATGAAGCGCAGTTTCGCGTTCGTCGGCAGCGCGAACCCGCTGATCGGGACGGTGGCCACGTAGAACGTGTTGTTGTTGAAGTGGACGCCGGCCGCGTACGACACGACGGTCTGCCACACGGATCCGTCGAAGTACTGCACCCGGAAGTCCTCGTTCGTCTCCATGCTGACGGCTTTGAAGTAGAACTCCACCTCGAGCGACGCGTACGACGTCACGTTGTAGCCGAGCGTGTGGTAGAAGGACGACGCCGTGCCGCTGTTGTCCTGGATGTCACCCGCGGCGACGCCCTGCCAAGCGTGCGTCCCGCCGGTGTAGCGCGACATGTCCGCCCCGCCGTCCGTGTACGAGCCCATGCCGCTCTCGAAGTCGTCGAACGTGATGGTGGCCGGCCCGCCGCCCCCACCGAGCATCGTCGGGCGGTAGAGCGCCATCTGCGCGTCCATGCGCGCCGACTGGCCGGCGGTGAAGTTGTTCATGCAGGAGTCGTCGGTGTAGTCCATGAAGTTCGTGATGGGATCGTTGCCCGGGCTCGTGCAGGTGTTCCGCCCCACGGGGCAACCGAACGCGGGACTGGCCTCGGCCGGCGTGTCGGAGACGAAATCGCCGCTGCCGGTGCAGCCGCCCTGGAAGGTGTGGTACAGCCCGACGAAGTGCCCGACCTCGTGCGTGCCGGTATCGCCCTCGTTGTACGGGAAGGCGCTACCGCCGGGCAGCGACGAATAGAGACACACGACCCCGTGCATGTTGCTGTTCTCGGGATAGGACCACGGGAACGTGGCGTAGCCCAGGAGTCCGCCGCCGATGTTGCAGGAGTAGAAGTTGAGGGTCGTGGCCGGGCTGATGGCCAACGCGTTCTTCATCGCCGACTCGTTGGCCGAGCCGGGAGTGTGCTGCGACCAGCCGGTGTTGTTCGTGCGGTCGATGCTGGCGAGCGAGAACTGGAAGTTCGTGCTGGCGTACGCGCCGTTCAGCACGGCGATCTGGTTGTTGATCTGCGTGTCGGTCACGTCCCAGGCGCCACTGCTGCTGCGCACCACGTGGACGGCGACCGGGATGGTGGTGATGGCCCGGAAGGAATCCTGCGGATGGTCCGCGAGCCAGCGATCGATCTGGGCCTGGATCCGCTCCAGCTCCTCCGTCGTCGGGACATGCGTGGCACAGCGCTCCCCTTCGACGGAGCTTCCGTCGGGTGCCAGATAGGTCACGTGGTAGGCGGGGGAGGCGTTCAGGGGGCCGGCGAACACCGCCGAGAAGGCGAGGCCGGCGAGTGCGGCGAAACAGCGCTTCATGTCTTCTCCTTCGAGCATGGACTCCGTGCGGGACACACTTCATCAAGGCCCGGACGCGGGCACATCGCTCGCGCCGGCGAGGAGAAACGACGGGGGAATGGTCCGGACGCCGGGGGCCTCCACGCCCCGGATGCACGCGGGACGGGGGGCAATCTAGCACCTGGGGGGGGCCGTGAGAACCGGCAAGGCAGCGGCGACGACTCAAAGGTACCCCAGCGCTTCGAGCCGGCGGATCAGCTCCGCGTCCAGATCCCGCGACTCGTCGTCTTCCCGCAGGCGCAGCTCGCCCCACCAGCGGTCCAGGATCAACTCCAGCCGAGCGACCGTCTCCGGGAAAGTGGCCAGCAGGTTGCGTCGCTCGCCGGGGTCCACCTCCACGTCGTACAGTCGCCGCTCGGTGTGGTAGGCGCGCTCGGCGAACAGCGCTCCGAGGTTGTTGTAGTCCGCGGCCGCGCCGTCCTCGGCGCGACGGAACACGAAGCTCCGGATGAGCTTCCACCGGCCGGACCGAACGGCCTGGTGGTAGCGCCGCTTGTGCTTCACCTCGCTGAAGGCTTCGCGCGGACCGTCGTCGGCGAAAAGGCCTTTCCCGGAGACGCCCGGGGCCACGGGGAGACCGGCGCATTCGAGCAGGGTGGGCAGGATGTCCACGTGCGAAACGGGCCGGGCGGCGGTCGGCTCCGGGAGAGGCGGCACGCGCACGGCCGCGCCGATGCGCAGCGCGAACGGGACGCGGACCAGCTCCTCGTGCAGCGATTGACCGTGGCCGACGAGCCCGTGGTCGAGCAGTTCCTCGCCGTGGTCGGCGGTCAGCAGCACGGTGCTCCGGTCGCCGGCGCCGGAGCCGTCCAGCCACTCGAGGATCGCGCCGACGCGCTCATCCGCCTCCTCCACGGCGAGGCGGTAGGTGGCCCTCAGGAAGCGCGTCTCGTCCTCCGTGGGGGAGACGTTCCCCTTCCGGAGCTGTTTCTTGAACGCCTTCCAGCCCCGCGCGTCCCAGCGGTGGAACGCGAACCGGCCAGTGGCGAACCGCTCGGCCCGCTCCGCCACCGTGGCGCCGAACGGCCAGTGCGGCTCGATGAGGTGCAGGTAGAGGAAGGCGGGCTTCTCGCCGCGCAGCGGATCGAGACTCTCCAGCGCGGCGAGAATGCGCGTGCCGCCTCCCGCGTCCGCGTCGAACACGTCGAACCCGCGCCCGAAGCCCAGCGAAGGATCCATCTGGGCGTTGTGTGCGAGGCCGATGGTCCGGTAGCCCGCGTCGCGGAACAGCTCGGCCATGGTCGGCATCCCGGACGGCAGCAGGACCGTCGAGGCCTTCGCATCGCCTTTCGCCACTTCCAGGACGCCGTGCTCCGACGGGTGGCGTGAGAGGAAGATCGACGGGACGGAAGGCTTCGTCCAGGACGACGCCGCCACCGCGACCGGGGCGGTCCAGGCCGACGCCGCGAATGCGGACATCGCCGGCGTCTCCGGCGGCCCGGTCTCCTCCCAGATCGAAGCCGGGCGAAGGTCGTTCGCGAGGCAATCCGCGCGGAGCGCATCGACGCAGACCACGACTACGTGAGGAGACGCGCAGCGGTTCGTTCGAGTCACGGAGCGATCCTCGTGATCTTGGTGGATGACGTCGTCTCCGACGCGCGGAGGCGAACGAAGTAGATTCCGGAGACGACGGGGCTGCCGCCGTCGGTGGTGCCATCCCAGGGAACGAGACTCTCGCCTCCCGGGAGCGGGCCGGAGACGAGCGTGCGCACACGCCGTCCGGCGACGTCGAAGATCTCCAGCAGCGCGTCCGGCTCCGCCTGGGCGAGCGCCAGCGCGATGTCGGTGGTGTCCCGCCACGGGTTCGGCCGGCCGAAGAGCGGTCCCGCCGCAGCCACGTCGAGGGTGACGCCCAGCGCGATGACGGAGGGGAGTCCGCATGGCAGCTCGACCATCTCGAAGGTCCGCAACATGCTCGGCGATCCGGCCGGGGAGCTGACGAGGACGCGGTAGCTCCCCGGAATCGCGGCGACCACGAACGCGCCGGTGGCGTCGCTGGTGGTGGTCCAGGCGGCGCCGGTCGGGTCCAGCGGAGCGCCGGTGAGCACGGCGCCGGAGATGCCCGATCCGGCCACGTCGGTCACCAGGCCGCCCACGTCCAGCGTCGCCGGAGTCCACGACGGAGCGCGCAGCTCGACCACCGCGTCCGCGGTCACGGCCACCCCGTCGATGCGGTACGGGGCGAGCCCGCTTCCCGCGACAGGGCGTACGAGCACGTCGTAGACTCCCGGCTCGACGCGAACCGCGTAGGCGCCATCGCCCGCCGTCGTTCCGCCTGGAACGGGATACGGGTCGCAGCTCCCGGCCTGCAGTAGGTCGAGATCGGCTCCGGCCAGCGCCATCCCGTCCGGATCGAGCGTCGTGCCGGACAGGGAGACACCTGCTCGGAGCACGAGCGTCCCGAGGTCCAGGTCCGAGCTCACCGCCACGGAGTAGCGCGCGGCGGGTGCGAGCGCGGCTCCGACCGGGGGCAGCACGAAGAGGTCCAGCACGCCCTCCGGCAGATCCAGCGCGAACGCGCCGGCGAAGTCGGTCTCGTCCGTCGAGAGAGGTACGGGTCGGCGGGCGTCACGATCCCGTGCATCGAGATCCGCGCGGAAGACGTCCGTGCCCGTATCGGTCTGCACCCGTCCGATGACCCGGAAACCGCGCGGAAGCTGGACGTCGAGGGTCGCATTCCCGGAGAGGTCCACGGCGTCCACGCGCACCGGCCCGACTCCGCTCGCCGGAACGGGGCCGAAGGCGACATGCCACGTTCCGCGCAGGACGGTGACGGCGAAGCGCCCGTCGGCGCCGGTGTCGTCCGGGCCGGTCGCGGCCTGACGCCCGCTCGAGGGATCGACGAAGTCGAGATCGACCGCGGCCACCGGCGCCCCGTCCGGCCCCGTGACCCGACCGGTGAGGCGGGAGCCCAACGGGAGGACGACGTCCAGCGTGGCCGACGAGGCGAGCACGAAATCCCTCTCGATCATCGCGGCGAGCTCGCTCCGGCCCGCCGGCGGCTCGACTTCCACGTGGTACACGTCCGGCGAGACCGTCAGCGCGTAGCTCCCGTTCCCGTCGGTGTTGTCGTTCTGGCCGCCGAGATCGAGCTTCGTGCCGGTCTGTGCCTCGAACAGGTCGATGTCCGCGCCGGAGATCGGTGCCCCGCCGGCGTCGGTCACCCGGCCCTGCAAAGTGACCTGGGCCAGGGCCGGAACCGGGGCGAGGAGCATGGCGAGCGCGACGATGCGAGAAACCGACACGGTGACGACTCCGTTCAGCGAAGGACGACGAGCTTGCGCCCGAGCGAACGTCCGTCCGCTTCGAGCCGGTAGTGGTAGACGCCCGCCGCGGAGCGCCGGCCGCTGCTGTCCCGGCCGTCCCATGACACAGCGCCGCGTCCCTCTCTCGTGCCGGGCGCGAGCTCGCGGACGAGCCGACCGGCGGTGTCGAAGATGGTGACGCGCGCGGTGGCCACACCCGCGGGGAGGTCGAAGGCGATGCGTGTCGAGCTGTGCATCGGGTTCGGCGCCGCGGGATGGAGCGCGAGACCGGTCTGCGCGACGACGACATCGGCGCCGACCGTGCCACCCAGATCGAAGTTCACGACGCGATCAGAATTCAGAGGGAATACGAGGACGCTGTCCGGCTGGAGTCCGCTGCCGGGCGGCGGATTGGCGACGAGGCGGTAGCTGCCGCCGGGCAGCCGGATGCCGTACGCGCCGGTCGGGCCGGAGTTGTCGCTCGCGGTCGGGTAGAGCTTCCCGGTGGCGAGCTCGAACGCATCGATGTCAGCGGCGCCGACGCCGAGGCCGGATGACGACACCGTCCCCGAGACGGAGAAGCCGGCCGGCAGCGTGATCGTCCCGAGGTTCGTGTTTCCCGTGACGTTCACGTTGCGCACGACGCCGGCGGCGAGCACCGCGCCGACCGGCGGATACGCGTACACGTCGATCAGGGTCGCCGGGCCGAGCAGCGTGAACGCGCCGCCGACGCCGGTGTTGTCGTTCGCAGTCGGCACCTCTTCGCCGGTGGAGAGCTGGATCATGTCCAGATCGGCGCCGACGAGCGGGGTGGAGGCCGCGTCTCGCACCGTCCCGGTGAGATTGAACCCCGCGAGCAACTGCACCGTGCCGAGAGACACGTCGGTGCCCACGGCGACGTCGTAGATGGTCTTCCAGGCGATTCCGCTGCCCGCCGCCGGCGCGACCGTGACGTGGTAGTTCCCCGCCGGCACGGCCACGTCGAACACACCGCTGCCGTCCGTGTTGTCCCGAGGCGTGAAGATGGTGGCCCCGGTGGCCGCGTCCTCGAAGTCCAGGTCCGCGCCTGACACCGGGACCGCTCCGGGACCGAACACCGTTCCGGAGACGAACAGTCCGGGTTCCAGCTGGATCCCGCCGAGCGACATGGGCGCGGTGACCGTCACGCCCACGATCTCCTTGCCCGCGTAGGGCTGGCCGAGCGGCGGGATGAAGCGGACGTCGTAGGTGGCAGCCGGCACCAGCACGCCGAAGTTGCCCGCCGCGTCGGTGTTGTCGTTGTTATTGGTGTTGGTGTCGATGACGTCGCCGAGCGCCACGTCGAAGAAGTCGAGGTCGACGTTGAGCAGCGGCGCCGCGCTGGTGCTCGTCACCGTGCCGGAGACGAGCTGTCCCACCGGAAGCACCTGGTTCAACGTCGTGTTCCCGGTGATCGTGACGTCGCGGATCTCGACGGTCATGTACGGACCGCTGACTGGAGCGCGGAACGTGACGTCGTAGTCGCTCGCCGGTACGGACACGCTGTAGAAGCCGGTCGGGTCGGTGTTGTCGTTCGGCGTGAAGATGATCTGGTTGAGGTTCTGGTCGAAGAAGTCCATATCGACGTCGAAGATCCCCTGGCCCGACTCGTTGCGGACGTGACCCGACACCGTGAAGGCCGGGGTCGAGACCGGTACGAGAAGAGCGGCGAGAAACAGGAAACGAAGCGTGACCGTCCGGTGCATGGTGTCTCTCCCTAGAACTTGACTTGAAGCTGCAGCTTGTGCGCGCGGGCGGAGGTCGCCCTTGCCTCGAACGCTTCGCCGGGTGCGAAGACCGCGAACACGTACTCCACGTCCATCCACGGGATCTCCTCGAACGCCGCGACGAGATCCCACTCCTCGCCGATGTCGGTGCTCAGGCCGTCCGGGCGCGAATCGAGGTTGGAGTCCTCGAGCCGCGCCACCGGCCGGCGCTGCGTGTAGCGGTGGAACACGATGTCGATCGAAGAGGAGGGCAGCGGCCGCACCCCGACGCCGGCGGTCAGCACCTCGAGATTGGAGAGTTCGGGGTCCAGCAGCTCTCCGTAGTACCGGAAGCTCGAGGCTCCTCCGAACTTGTCGTTGTTGTCGTGCAGTCCGGTCTGGCGGAAGCGCCCTGCCTCGTCGTCGCCGCCGGAGCCGGCGGCCCAGCCGGCGGTCACGGAGAGGCGCGTGCGGCGTTCCAGGCGAAGCCGGACGCCGACGTCGGTGGCCCAGGCCTCGCGCGAAACGCCGTCGAGTTCGCCGCGAAGCAGCGCCAGCTCGGTCCAGTGGTGGAGCCCACCGGCGAGCCGTCCGCGGGAGCGGACCCCGAACCAGACAGGGCGGTCGTCGGCGTCGAGCCCGCTTCGCCGCCGATGAACGAGATAGGCTCCGGCCTCGCACCGATCGGCCACGGCGGCGTTCGTGGCGACGATCCAGTTGGTCCAGTCCTCGAGGCGTCCTGAATCGGTATTCCAGCGCGTGGAGAGCGAGGCCTCGCCGCGGACTCTCCCGCGGCGGGCGTGCAGCCGGATCCCGTCCAGGTTCTCGTCGTAGAGCCACTCGCGGGGCTCGTCGAAGTCCTGCCGCCCGAGCTGCACGGCGAAGTCGGGAACCGCGGGCGGCGACCATGCCGCATAGGCCTGCTGCAGCCGCCAGGCGAAGGTGTTCTCCTCGTCCCCCTCCTGGTCGGTGATGACCCGGCTCGCCGTCCAGCCGGCCTTGGCGAACGTCTCGACGCCGCCTCCGAGTCGGGCGTCGGCGAGCAGCTCGCCGAACCAGTCGGACTCGGTGAGGTCGCCCTGCCGATCCGGGTTGAGATCGTAGTTGTCCTCCGGCTGGACGGCTCCCTGCAGGCGGCCGCCGAAACGCAGCCGTCCGCCGAACGCGCTGCCCAGCGCCGGCGCCTCGTCGTCGTCGTCGATGGCGCGCTGCACCAGCGACTGCTGGATGCCGCGGACGACGGTGCCGCCGCTCAACGCCACGGGAATGCCGGCGATGATCAGGCGGTTGCCGTCCTCGTCCACCGACGTCACCGCGCCGTCGATCTCGACGTCGTCGACGCCATCAGCGGCCCGGATCCGCCGCGCGCGGAGGACGCCGTTCTCCCAGGTTCCGTCGATCTCGACCCAGTGACCTGCGGCGAAGGACTCGAACGGCGAACCCTCCGTTTGCGCGTCGACGCGGACGTCGGTGGCGAGCACGCGGATGAGGGAGCGGGAGGCGTCCATCGTCTCGATCGGAGCGACGATCTCGACGTCGTTGCCGGAGAATCCCCGGCGAGCATCGATCTCGTCGGCGACGAAGCCACGGGTCGGCTTCACGTCACCCTGCGCCTCCACGACGAGCCCCACGTGGAAGTCCGCGACGGAGGCGGCGGCCGCGGGCCCGGCGAGGAACACCAGACCGGCGGCGAGGATCGGCGAGCGCATCTAGACGGTCTCCTTTCCGTGACCGGCGGCTCGGAGAAGCCGCTCGGCGAGTCCCGGCCAGGCCGGGCGAAGTGCGTAGACGGCCGCGAGCCGCAGCAGCGCGATCCGTTCCCAGGCAGGGGGCAGCGTTCCGTATCCGGAGACGAAGGCCTCGCGCACCGCGCGTGCCCGCGCTCCGGAGATTCGCCCTTGCAGCGCGCGGAGCCGCAAGTGTGCGAGGAAGTTCGCGGGGTCGAGCGGCGCGGGTGCCGCCGCCACGAGGTCCCAGTCGATGATCGACAGATCCCCGTCCTCGCACAGAACCTGCTTGTCGTGCAGATCGCGGTGCGAGGTGACGAGCGTCGCGTCGTCGGGCATGCCGCCGGCAACCTCGTCGAGCTGCCGGACGATCCCTGCCGCCAGCGCCGGATCGACCACGGCCGCCCGCGCGGCGAGCTTCCGCACGGTGGCGCGCTCCTCGATCAGGCCATGCCGCGGGAGACCGGCCGGCGGGATCGATTGCAGCGCGCGCACCGCGCGGCCGACGTCGCGCGCCGGTACCGGCCCGTCGCGCAGGAGGCGCTCGTGCACGGAAGCACCCGGAACCCGCTCGAGCAGGACGAAGCGCGAGGTCGGATCCTCCAGGACGACGCGCGGTACGCGGAATGCGCTCTCCCGGGACGCGATGGCTCTCAGGAAGGCAGCGGGCCTGCGGTCGACCCTGCCGGCGTGGACCTTCAGGATGAGGTCGGCCTCGCGCGCGTCGCCGCGGGTCAGGCGGCAGCAGAGCCTGCGTCCGAATCGGTGGGCGAGGATGTGCACGCTCCACGAGCCGTCGGTGCCGCCAGTGCCGCCGGCACCCGCGTCCTCTCCGTCCAGGACGTCGAAGGCGTGGGGCATCCGGGGATCAGCGGGCGAAAGCCACAGGCGCGCTCCCGTCGACGCGTCGTGGCCGGTGAGGCGGCTCACCGCTCCGAACGGCCCGAGCTTCGTCTCCGGCGCTGGTCGGTGACGCTCGGTCGGCGCGGAGAGCTCGGCGAACGCGGGACGGTGCTCGACTCGTCCGCTCCGCGCGTGCCGCAGCGAGAGCGCCATGGTCACGTCCAGCCGACCCTCGCCGCGGACCTCGAGCCGTTCGGGAGACGCGGCCTCGATGCGCCACTCGCCGTCGGCGAGGCAGGGAATCCCACGGGACAGGCGACGCGCGGCGTCCTCCGGCTCGAGGAAGGGGAGAACGTCCGGGATCGGCGCGGCGGTCCGGAGCGCGTTCACGAGCCCACCCCCGCCTCGACGCGCAGCAGGTCGCGGCTACGCTGCAGGATCGCGCGAGTCTCCGACGCCCACTTCTCGCTCAGGCGGCGGAACGGCGTCATGGAGAGCAGCACGAGCTGCAGGGCGACGAAGAGCTCGAGGTCGGCCGGTGCCTGCCGCGGAGCGAAGTATGCGCGCACGAACTCCTCGCGGAGCATGGCCGCGCACGGCGCCTCCAGCGCGCCCTCGATCTCGCGGAGGTGCAGGTGCGCGACGAAGTTGCCGACGTCGACCAGCCCTTCGCCGGTAGCGCTTTCGTCCCAGTCGATGAGCCGGCCGACGTCCCCCTCGATCAGGATCTGGTGGTAGTGCAGGTCGCCGTGGACGAGCACGGCGGCACCGGCGCGAGCCCGGGATCCAGCGCGAGCCAGCTCCGCGTCGAGACGGCGCGCGAGCGGGGCGATCTCATCCCCGCCGACCCGCGCGAGATCCCGCAGGATCGTCGACGCGCGGAAAGACAGCTCCCGCCCGCCGCCGGCCGGCAGCCCGCCCGGAACCGGTGCTTCGTGCAGCACGCGGAGCATCCGCGCGACTGCCGTGCACTGACCCGCGGCGCCCGGTCCCTCGAGGATTTCGCCCAGTGGCCGCCCCGGGACCCACTCCTGGACGAGGATGCGCCGCGTCGAGTCGTAGCCGAGGGGGCGCGGCACGAGGAGCCCCGCGTCGAGGCACTCGCGGGCCGAGAGATGCTCGAGCACGCGGTGCACCCGCACTCCGGAATCGTCGCCGTTCGCCTGGACGATGACCCTGCGTGCGCGCTGATCGCCGGTGGCCACGTGCTTCGTGGAGAGATCAGCCTGCACGATGCAGCGACGCTCCGGCTTGTACTTCAGCAGACGCACGCTACTCTTCTTCGCGCGCACGCGCTCGCCCTCGGGGGAGAGATCCGCGACGCAGCCGTGCAGCACGTGCTTGAGACGCCCGGCGGAAGTCACGAACGGCAGCGCGCGGACGTTGCGGTCCAGCGGGAACCCGAAGAAGACCGCGTCCAGCTCGGGAAGCGGAAGGATCCATCCGCCGTGCTTCGCGCGCGCGACGTACTTCTCGTGACAGGCCTGTGCGCTGCCGGTGTGGAACACCTTGAGGTAGCCGAGCGGAGTGGTGTCGTCGGCGGAGCCTTCGGCGTGCAGCCCGAAGAGGCAGCCGACCTCGGGCTTGTGGCGCACGTATCCGATGCGGAACCGACCCGGGGCGTCCACCGCCCGCGCGCGAAGCGCTTCCTGGAGCCGCTCGCGCAGCGCCGGCGACTCCGCGAGCGCCCTCAAGTCGTCAGGACGCACGGAGCTCCCTCCTTCGGCGGGCGTTGGCGATCCACAGATCGCGGTACACCTCGCAGGAGGCCAGCAGCTCCTCGTGCGCGCCTTGGCCGGCTACCCGGCCCTCGTCCAGCACCACGATGCGGTCGGCGAACCGCGCGTTGCCCACGTCGTGCACGATGCAGATCGAGGTCCGTCCCTTGGTCAGCTCGTGGATCGCCTCCCAGAGGTTCTCGCGGACCGCGGCGTCGAGGAACGTGTCCGGCTCGTCCAGCACGACGATGGGGGTCTGGCGCACGAACGCCCGCGCCAGCGCGATGCGCTGCCGCTCGCCGCCGGAGAGACCGCGGCCGTGCTCGTCGAGGATGGTGTCGTAGCCGGCCGGAAGACGTCCGATGCGCTCGTGGATGCCGGCGTGACGCGCGGCCCGCTCCACGTCTTCCACGGCGAGGTCCTCGAGGCCGTACGTGATGTTGTCCCAGATGCTGATGCCGAGCAGGACGGTCTCCTGGAGTACGAAGGAGACGTGGTCGCGAAGGTGCGCGAGCTCGATCTCGCGGAGCGGTATGCCGTCGAGCAGGACCTGGCCGCCGGTCGGCTCGTAGAGCCGCGGCAGGAGCCGGGCGAACGTCGTCTTGCCCGCGCCGGAGCGCCCCACGAGCGCGATGCGCTCGCCTGCGTCGATCGTGAGGGTGACCCCGCGGAGAACTTCCTCGCCCTGCCGGTATCCGAAGCGCACATCCTTCAGCTCCAGCCGTCCGAGGATCGGCTCAGGACGCAGCGCTCCCGGGGCATGGAGCTCCTCCGGAGCCTGGGCGAGCACGTCACCGATGCGCTCCGCGGCCACCACGCCCTTCGCCAGTCGCCCGGTGAGCTTGGAGAACGAGCGCATCGGCTTGTAGGCCAGCCCGAGGTACGCGACCGCGAGCACGAGATCGCCGGCGGTGATGTCGCCGTGGAGCGCGCGCCGCGCACCCACCCAGAGCACGGCGCAAGTACCCAGTGCGACCAGCAGCTCGACGCGCCGCTCCAGCGCCGCCTGCAGCTTGGTGGCGCGGAGTCCCTGGCGCAGGCTTCGCCGGTGGCTGGCCAGGAAACGCTCGCGCTCCTCGTCCTCCGCGCCGTGGATCTTCACCACGGCGACCGATCCGAGCGACTCCGCCGATCGCGCGGCGATCTCACTCTCGCGGCGCCGCTGCTTGCGCACCGCGGTCTTGATGCGGCGCGAGAAGCGCGAGGCGGTGAGCAGCAGGAGCGGGAAGATGGAGAGCGCGACCAGCGCGATGGTGCGGTCCAGCCAGAAGAGCAGGCCCACCACCCCGACGACGACGAGCCCCTGGGAGAGGAGCTTCAGCGTCGAGGCGACGAGCAGGTTGTTGACGAGGTTCATGTCGCCGGTGAGGCGCAGCACGAGGTCCCCGGTTCGAGCGCGGTCGTGGAAGGAGAGCGACAGGCGATGCACGTGCCGAAACAGGTCGCGGCGGAGCCGGAAGGCCAGCAACTGCCCGGCCTTGGCGCCGAGATAGGACTCCCCGTACGCGGCGACCCCGGCGAGAGCGGCGATGATCAGGATGGCGCCCGACGCGAGGAGCACCGCGCGCTCCGGCCCGACGGTACCGATCCAGGGGATCGTGACGCCGGCTCCTTGGCTGAGCAGGGAGTCGACCACGACCTTGAGCGGCCAGGGGCGAAGGATCTCGAGGACGGCGTAGGCCATCATCGAGCCGAACGCTCCCGCCAGGATGCCGGGCGACTTGCGCAGGATCGGCCAGAATCGGACGTAAGTGGCGGCGAGGGAGTCGACTCGGAGCGCGCCGCCGGGACGCCGGAAGCGGAAGGGCAGCTTCATGACGCGATCACCTCGCGCGGCCTCGCCTCGGCGCGCGCCTCCTCGATCAGGTCGACGATCCGCGACGAGATCGCGTCCCAGGTGCGCCCCGCAGCCACGCGGGACGCGCCCTCGCCGAGCCGGCGGCGCAGGTGCGGATCCTCCCGCAGTCGGAGCAGCGCCTCCGCCAGCGCCCCGGTGCTGCCGGGAGGGACCAGCAGGGCGCTCTCACCGTCGGCGAAGTGCTCCTCGATCTGGCCGACACGGCTGGCCACCACCGGGAGCCTCATCGCCGCGTACTCGATCACCTTGAGCGGCGAGAAGTAGAAGCGCGGCAGATCCGGGTACGGAGCGACAGCCACGTCGGCGGAGGCGAGCAGCACCGGGACGTCCTGGTGAGGCACCGCCCCGGTCAGCTCGAAGGAGTCCGCAGGCGCGCCGGCTGCCAGTCGGGCGCGGATCGATTCGAGCATCGGCCCGTCGCCGACCACCAGCAGCCGCCAGCCGGGATCGGCCCTGCGCAGTGCCACGAACGCGTCGACGAGCACCTCGACCCCGTGCCAGGGCTTGAGGCTGCCCACGAACGCGACGGTGAACCGGGCAGGGTCCTTCGCCGCCGCCGGTCTCGGGCGAAACAGCCGCTCGTCGAATCCGTTCGGCTCGACGCGCACTCGCCGCGGCTCGACGCCGCAGAGGGCGACATGCTCGGCGACGGCACGGGAGACGCAGACGACGCGGGACGCGCGGCGAAGCAGATGCGCCTCCAGGAACCGGGCCAGCGACGGCATCGCGAGCGCGCGGTGCTGCAGCGCTTCGTCGACGAGGGGAGCGTTCACCTCGACGACCCAGGGCACTCCGTGACGCGCGGCGGCGTTCGCCCCCGCGACGCTCCACAGCGAGTAGCGTTCGTAGACGGCGTCGACGCCTTCGCTCTCCGCGATCCGGTCGATGAGGCGCTCGACGTCGTCGTTCGCGCCGAGCGCGGCCAGCTCGCCGGCATCCCGCCGGGCGGAGGTGCCGCCGGCGGGACGCGCGCCGATGCCGAGGATGCGGCAGCTCGAGGGCAGCACGGCGGTCTCCGCGGCCGGCTCGCCGAGGCGCATCGAGACGGCGGTCAGCGCCTCGACGCGCGGAGCGAGCGTGCGCAGAGTCTGCCGGACGTGGACGCTCGCGCCCTTGCTGCCCCACAAGGGCACGCCGGGGTCGCCGTTAAGATAGACGAGGCGCATGGTGCACCGCTCCGACCAGCTCGCGGCCCGCGTCCCCGCGAAGCGCAGCGCTCTCCCGGAAGAGATCGAGGAGGAGACCCACGTTGGCCCGCCCATCGAACAGGCGCTCCGCACGCTCCCGGCCCGCGGTGCCGCGCGCGCGGCAGGCCGCCGGATCGCGGAGGAGCCGGTGCAGCGCGTCGGCGAGCCGGTCCGGCGAATCCGGGGGAACGAGCTCGCCGGCCACGCCGTCGCCCACGATCTCCGGGATTCCCGTGACCGGCGTGGAGACGACCGGCGTACCGAGCGCCAGCGCCTCCAGCAGCACGGTGGGGAGCGCGTCGCGGTTCCCGTCGTCGGCGATTCGCGCCGGCAGCGCCACGACGTCGGAAGAGGCCATGAGTTGGCGGACCCGCTCGTTGGAGAGGGGTCCGGTGAAGTCCACCCGGCCGCCGAGCCGGAGATCCTCCGACAGGGCCTCGAGCGCGTCTCGCTCCGGTCCCGCCCCGACGATGCGGCATCGGAACGGGATCCCGCGTCCGGCGAGGACGGCGCAGGAGCGGAGCAGGGTGTCGAAGCCCTTCTTCGGAACGAGGCGACCGACGGCGAGGATCTCGGGAACTGCGTTCGCCAGTCGGGGCCCCGGCAGAAACTCCTCGAGGTCGAGACCGTTGTAGATCCGGTGCACGCGCGCTTCGTCGGGACCGATCGCCTCCAGATGGCGTCGGTTCGCGTCGCACACGGTCACCACGAAGCGCGCCGCGCGCATGTGCTCGCCCAGGGACGAGACGTCATTCGCCGACAGGTAGATGTCCTTCGCATGGGCGGTGAAGCTGAAGGGGAGATCCGAGAAGCCGGCCGCGAGCGACGCTACGTCGGTGGCGCTCGTGGCGAAGTGCGCGTGCAGATGAGCCACGTCGGTACGACGCAGCGCCAGGTGCAAGGCTACAGCCTTCGCCACGAGCTTCATCCGCTCGACGTCGCCGCGCTCGATGACCTGCCAGACAGCCTCGGCCAGACGGCCACGAATCTCGCGCAGCGCGGCGGGGTTCGCCGCCAGCAGTTCCAGCAGCTCGTGCGTGGTCAGGTTGGGGAGGTAGGTCACTTCGGCCTGCACGCGGGCGAGCTTCTCGTGGAACCGCCCCTCCCGCGGCGGATTCAGCGAGTAGACCGTCACCCGCGCGCCGCGCTGCTCGAGCTGCAGGATCTCGTTGACGATGAACGTCTCCGAGTGCCGCGGATAGACCTTCAGCACGTAGCCGACGTGGACGTCGGTCACGACGCGGCCCCGGAGGCGTCGCGCCTCGAGCCTACCTGGAAGTCGGGACGCAGGATCTCGGCGGCGCGGCCCAGACCGCCGAAGTCGAGCGCGGGGGTCGCGCCCGCCTTCGCGCGGGAGAGCTCCTCATTGATCGCACCGGCCAGCGCCGCGGGAGTGAGATCCGAGGGATGGATCATGCGCAGGAGACCCAGGGCTTCCCAGCGGCGCGCGCGCAGGAGCTGCTCCTGCCGCGGCTGGACGCGGGGAACCACGACGGCTGGCCGGCCGCGGGAGACGATCTCGCACATGGTGTTGTAGCCGGCCATGGCGATGACCAGATCGGCGGCGCGCATCAGACGGTCCACGCGGCTGGAGTAGTCCACCGCGAAGACGGGGCTGTCGTGCAGCGCGATGCGCTCGTGGATCGCTTCGCGGTGCTCGGCCGGCAGGTCCGGCCCCGTCAGCACGACGCTCGCGAAGCGACGGCCGACGAGCGGGAGGCAGTTCAGGTAGCTGTCGAGCAGGCGGAACCCGTCCTCACCGCCGCCCACCGTCACCAGCACCAGCTTCTTGCGCTTGCGAGGCCGCGGAGCCTCGGGGGCGGGCGCATCGGCCCCGATGTACCCGCAGTAGTGCACCTTCGCGGCGATGTCGGCGGGCAACCGGTACTCGCGCACCATGTCGAACACCCGCTCTTCGCCCCAGACGAGCACGAGGTCGTAGTAGCGACGGATGACATCGTGGATCCCCTCGCGCTCCCAGCTGGTGATGACTTCCGCCGGTTCGTCGAGGATGTCGCGGAGGCTGAGCACGACCTGGCAACCGGGGTACTTGGTCCGCGCCAGCTCGAGCGTCGGGCGCAGCTCCTCGTGCACGCCGACGGGCGCCTTGTCGACCAGGAGGATGTCCGGCGCGAAGTGCTCGAACGTCTCGCGGATGAGCTCCGAGCGGAGCTTCATGAGGTCGGCGCCGTTGACCAGCAGGTGCCGGGACGCGTACCGTGCGTTGTCGATCTTGCGGACCGCCGGCAGCTTCACGCAGTCGACGTTCGGCGGCAGCCGAAGAGAGCTGGTGATCGTCGAGCCGGTGAGAATCAGGACCGTGTCATCGGGAGAGTCCGTGGCCAGCTTCCGGCCGATCGCCGAGACCCGGCGGATGTGTCCCAGCCCCATCGTGTCGTGGGAGTACAGGAGGATGCGGCGCGCCATGTGCGGTTCTCCGTCCAGGTCGAGCGGGCCGGGAAGGCCCGATTCGCGCCAAGAGACGGGCCCGAGGGAGGCGCTGATACGGTCTCTTCACGGTTCCTTGGCGATTCCGGGGGGCGCAGCATCTGTACTTTCCCGCACTCGGCGCCCTCCGTTTCCGTACAATGGGAGGGGCGAAGGCCGCTCCGGCCGTTCCTGACCCGCATCCCGAGGTGACTTCCATGAGGCTCTCCGCGCTCCCGGCCGCCGGGCTCGTCGCGCTGGCCGCCGTATCTCCCGCGAAGGGCACCATCCACACCGTGACCCAGGTGGGCACGTCGTTCTCACCGGCGAGCGTCACCGTGGAAGTGGGGGACACGGTGAAGTGGAACTGGTCCGTGGGCATTCACGACGTGCTGAGCGGCACCGGCCCGACCGACCCGCAGGCCGGGGTGCTGTTCCATAGTGCGCTATCCGCCGGCGTGCCCACGTTCAGCGTCGTCTTCAACACGCCCGGCACGTTCCCCTACTTCTGCTCCCCGCACTTCGCCTTCGGGATGATCGGCGTCGTGAACGTCAATCTGCCCACCTCGGCACCGGAAGTGGAGGCCACGAGCTGGAGCCGGGTGAAGCACCTCTACCGGTGACCGCCGACCGCACCTCTTGCCGCACACCCACGAGTACGCCCGCCCCCCTCTCGGTGGGCGGGCGATCGTCATCGTGCTCCCCTGTCGCGTAGCGGTTCAGGGGCTGCGGCTCGCGCGCGGGCTCCGGCGCCCGCAAGACGAGGGTCGGCGTAGTGC
>JBQTGV010000203.1:0-3034 GCA_052390515.1 Candidatus Eiseniibacteriota bacterium
CCGGCACCGGCAAGGAGCTCCTCGCGCGGGCCGCGCACGCGGTTTCGACGCGGAAGGACGCGCCGCTGGTCACCGTGAACTGTGCGGCCCTCTCCCGCGACGTCCTGGAGAGCGAGCTCTTCGGACACGTGCGCGGGGCGTTCACCGACGCGAAGACCGACAAGATCGGGCTTTTCGAGCAGGCTGACGGCGGAACGATCTTCCTCGACGAGATCGACAAGACGAGCCACGCGTTCCAGGAGCGGCTGCTCCGCGTGGTGGACCAGGGCGAGATCAAGCCGGTGGGCTCGAGCGCCGTCCGTCGCGTCGACGTTCGCATCCTGTGCGCGACGAACCGGCCGCTCAAGGAGCTGGTCGAGCAGGGTTCCTTCCTGAAGGACCTGTTCTACCGCCTTCGCGTGATCAGCATCGACATCCCGCCGCTCCGCGAGAGGAAGGAGGACGTTCCCCTCCTCGTCGATCACTTCCTCGAGCACCTGTCGGAGGCGGGAGGGAAGGACCCCGCAGGGTTCTCCCACGAAGCGATGAACCGTCTCGTCGCGCACTCTTGGCCGGGTAACGTCCGCGACCTTCGCCACGAGGTGGAGAGAGCGGTCGCGATGGCGGACGAGGGTCGGTTGATCGACGTCGCGGCTCTTTCGCCCGAGCTGCAGGGTGAGCCGTCCGCGGTGAAGGCGGGCCTGCGGCCGAACCAGTCGCTGCAGGAGTTCGTCGAGGAGATCGAGCGGGATCTCGTCACCCGGGCGCTGCAGAAGACCGAGGGGAACCGCTCGCACGCCGCGAGACTGCTCGGCATCAGCCGGCGCGGCCTGCTCAACAAGATCTCCCGGTACGCAATCGACCTCTGACCCCGGCCGGCGCAAGTCCGCTCGCCGGTGCATACTCCGTGTTTCCCCTACGCGACGCGCCTGCCTTCGGACAGACCCATCGGATGTGAAGCATGTGCTCATCCTGCGTTGGATGAGTGTGAACCTACGTGACATCCCCACCCCATGTAAAACCAACCACTTGGTTGCGGGGGCCTGCGTCGATGTGAAGTTCATTCTCGCCGGAACTGAAGCGCGCCCGCTGCCTCGGCGGCGGTGCTCGCCGACTGGCGGGAAGTGGTCTGGACCCATCCCATTGATTCCATGAGCGTTATCGCCTGAGCGGTACCACCGCGCACAAACCCGATCAAAGTGGCACAACGTCTGCAAAGACCCGCCTTCGACGGCGGGGGATGACCCCGCCGGGGGTTGTCCGATTCGTGTCGGCCCGAATCTCGTTCCTTCTCACGCGGTCGCGAGCCGGTGGAAGGGGGTCCGCCATGCACCTCTGGGTTTCGGAAGACCTCGGAGAACTCAGCCCATCGATTCTCGGAGGGGATCTCGACATGCTGGACTCACGGGAGAGCTTCCTGGAAGCCTCCGAGGCCGAGCCGGCCGAACGCTCGCCTCGGGTCTCCGCAGGAACACCGTCCCGCTCCCGGGACTGTCTCGGCGCATACTTGGCAGCGATCAGCCGGATCCGGCTCCTCACCAGGGAGCAGGAAGTGGAGCTGGGGACGGCGGCGAAGCAGGGCAGCGAAAGGGCGCGGGAGAGACTGGTGGCGGCGAACCTCCGCCTCGTGGTCTCCATCGCGCGACGCTACCAAGGTATGGGCCTGTCGTTCACGGATCTGATCGGCGAGGGCAACCTGGGATTGATCAAGGCGGCGGAGTACTTCGACGTCGACCTGGGCTTCCGCTTCTCGACGTACGCGTCCAAGTGGATTCGCCAATCGATCACGCGTTCCCTCGCGAACCACAGCCGCACAGTTCGCATCCCGGCCAACGTCATCGCCAACCTGAGGCGGTATCTGCACGCGGAACGCCGGCTCGCGCAGGAGCGCGGCGGGCGGCACTCCATCGACGACCTGTCCCGGGAGCTGGGGCTTCCCGTGGAGAAGGTGACCGATCTCGCACGCCTGACCTGGAGCACGCTCTCCATGGACACGCCGCTCGGCGACGACGCGCAGACGACGCTCTACGATCTCGTGGCCGACGGCCGGGCAGCGTCGCCGATGGATCGCGCGTCGGCAACCTTGGATCGTCGCCGTGTCGAGCAGATGCTGGAGTCGCTCGACGAGCGCGAACGCCGCATCCTCAACTACCGGTTCGGTCTCGACGGTCAGGAGCCGCTCTCCCTCGAGGAGACCGGCCGCAAGATCGGCGTGACCCGCGAGCGGGTGAGGCAGATCGAGAAGCGGTGTCTGCTCAAGCTGCGCCGCGTCGCGCGAACGTCGGAGGGCCCGGAGACCGCCTGATCCCCGGCTGAACGGCTCGCCGAACGCCCCCCGCACGACGTCGGTGCGGGGGGCTTCTTCTTCGCGAGTTGTCCCGGCGACCCCGGCGTGGTACCCACGAAGCGCCGCCTCCCGGGAGGACTCCACGTGCCGAGCTCTCACGAACCGACCGATCTCTTCCGCGACCGCACTCCGGAGGGCGAAACCGAGCTCGTCGGGACGGTGTCCCGGGTCACCTTCCACGCCGAGGAGACCGGGTACACCGTGCTGCGCGTCTCCCCCGAAGGGGACGAGCGCACGCTCGCCGTCGTGGGGCGCATGCCGCTGCTGGCCGTCGGCGAACGCGTCCGCGTCCGCGGGCGGTGGGTGGACCACCCGCGTTTCGGACGGCAGCTCGAGGTGATCGGGCTCGAGCGCATGGCTCCTCGAACGGAGGAGGCCATCGTCCGGTACCTCGGGTCCGGCCTGGCGCCGGGAATCGGCCCGAAGCTCGCCGAACGGATCGTCGAACGCTTCGGCGCCTCGGCGCTGGAGGTCATCGACGAGCGTCCGCACGCGCTCACCGACGTGCCGGGGATCTCGG
The DNA here is from genome assembly GCA_052390515.1 of Candidatus Eiseniibacteriota bacterium. Classification (GTDB taxonomy): domain Bacteria; phylum ARS69; class ARS69; order ARS69; family ARS69; genus JBQTGV01. The sequence continues at coordinate 2,847 of JBQTGV010000203.1, forward strand.
CCACGAAGGCTGCGGCCCTGGCCGAGGCGGTGCGGCAGAACGCCCGTCTGCGTGAGCTGACCCTCGTCCTCGAGCAGACCGGGCTGGGCTTCCGCTACGCGGCGAGGATTCACGAGCGCTACGGCGACGCCGCTCTCTCCGTCGTTCGCGAGGATCCCTACCGGCTCGCCCGCGACATCTGGGGCATC
>JBQTGV010000204.1:0-8401 GCA_052390515.1 Candidatus Eiseniibacteriota bacterium
GCTAACCCGCGGCCCGGACGACCCGAAGAGCCTGGAGGGAGCGGATCATCGCAGCGCGATCCGCCGGGTCCCGTGTTCCGAAGAGGGAGGATCCGGTGACCAGTATCTCGGCACCGGCTTCGACCGCGGACGGGGCCGTCTCGGGCCCGATTCCGCCGTCGACCTCGATGTCGTACTGCAGGCCCTCCTGGTCGCGGATCTCCCGGGCTCGCCGGAGCTTCGCCTCCTGCTCCTTCCGGTAGGACTGGCCGCCGAAGCCCGGCTCGACGGTCATCACCAGGACGAGATCCACGGCGGGCAGGAAGGGCTCGATCTCCGCGAAGGGCGTCCCCGGGCGAAGGGTGATCCCGGGACGGCATCCGCGCTCGCGAACCGCCCGGAGGGTCTCGGCCACGTCCCGGCACGCTTCCACGTGGACCGTGATCCCGTCCGCGCCGGCGTCGGCGAAGGCCGACACGTAGCGCACCGGCTCCTCGATCATGAGGTGCACGTCGAGCGGAAGGGAGCTGATCCGCCGCGCCGCGGCGACGACCAGCGGCCCGAAGCTGATGTTCGGGACGAAGCGGCCGTCCATGACGTCGAGGTGCAGGAGGTCGCAGCCGCCGCGCTCGACGGAGCGGATCTCCTCGCCGAGTGCCGCGAAATCCGCGGAAAGCAGGGACGGCGCGACCCGGACGGCGTGAGCCATGGAACCTCCCGCGTGGCGCGCAAGGTAGCACGCCGCGGCCGGTCGGTCACCTGAGGCTCTGATGTGCGGCGAGTGCGGCGAGCGCCGCGGGTCTCAGAAGTCCTGGAGGAAGAGTCCCGAGCCGGCTCGCGAAGGTGGCCGCTTTCTCGGCGGCTGCGGCTTCGGGCGCGGCCCCTCTCCCAGGAACGCCTTCCACAGCTCGTTGGAGTGGCGCACGCCCTCGCTCGCGGTGCGCTGGTCGTGATCGCGCGCGGCCCGCTCGGCGTCGGCGTCGTGCAGAAGACCGACCACCGCGCGCCGAGCCACGAACACCTTCTCGTTGTTGGACTGCGGATCGGCCGGGAGGAGGAAGAAACCGTTGGAGTGCTCGGTGAGGCTCTCCACCCATCCGGCGATCGCCTCGCCGTCGGAGAACTCCACCCAAGTCTTGCGCCCGGCGCGCTCCTCGCCGGCGAACTCCTTCGCCTCGTCGCGAAGCGGGTTGCCATCGAGGCTCTTCACGAAGAAGACCGCCTTGAGCTCGTCGATCAGCACGCGCACCGGCTCCTCGGCGCCGGCGATTCGCATCTGGAACCAGGCCCGCTCCGGGCGGAAGTCCCAGGTCTCCCCGCGCTGGATCTCGCCGTTCGCGTACCGGGCGACGACCTCGAAACCGGACGGCATCGTTCCGACTCCTCCGTTGGTCGGAAGATCGGCTCTTTTGGCACGCCGGCTTGAGGCGAATCGCTACCGGCGGGAGGAGATGACCAGATCGACCTCCCCCCCGGCCTCGATGCGGCTTCCCGCGGGGGGGTCCTGCTCCAGGACGGTGGAGGGGAGCACCGAGCGGTCGATGAGGACCGTACGGGATCCCACCTTGATCCCCCGGCTGGCCAGGAGGGTCTCCACCTCCCCGGCGGCCCTCCCGGTGAGGTCGGGCAGCACGAAGGCCTCCGGAGCGGGCCCGAGGCTGACCATCAGGTCCACCCGCGACCCCTCGGCGCCGGATGCGCCCGGCGGCGGATCCTGCGCGATGACCGACCCGCGGGGCACCGAGGGATGGTGGACGCGCGTCGTGGAGCCTTTCGCGAAGCCTTCCCGGCCGAGGACGATGTCCGCCTGGCGATAGGACAGCTCCACCAGGTTCGGCACGGTCGCCTCGCGAACGCCGAGCGACACGGTCAGCCACACCTTGCGCCCCTTGCGCAGCACGTCGCCGCCGCGCGGGCGCTGCTCGATGACGAGCCCCCCGGCGAAGTCGGGCGAGTGCTCTTCGCGTTCCACCACGCCCGAGAAGCCCAGCTCCTCGAGGTTCGCGCGAGCCGCATCGAGCGGGAGCCCGATGAGCTGCGGTATCTTGCTCTGCGAGCCGGAACGCACGAACGCGAGCATGCCGAGGTGCACGAGCAGCAGGCCGGTGAGGAACGCGGCCGCCGCCGCGGCGGCGAGAATGCCGGCGCGCTTCACGACAGCGCCCTCAGCGCCGCGCCGCCCGGACGGATCACCGCGGCGAACGCGCCGTCGAGCGGCATCGAGCACGGATCGGTGCGCAGGAATCCCTCGTGCACGAGTTCCTCGGGCAGCACCTCGTCCGCGGGCACGACCGTGTCGGCGGGATGTCGCGCGAGATAGTCGCGGATCACGTCCTCGTTCTCCTCCGGCTCGATCGAGCAGGTGGAGTATACGAGCAGTCCGCCCGGCCCGACGAACGCTCTCGAAGCGTCCAGGAGCTCCCCCTGCAGGCCGGCCAGGCGCACGACGTCCTCCGGGCCCCGGCGCCAGCGGGCGTCGGGCCTCTTCGCCAGCACGCCGGTGTTCGTGCAGGGGGCGTCGACCAGCACGCGGGAGAACGTGCCGGCGAGCGCGGGGCGAAGCCCATCCGACGCGACCGCGTACAGGTGGCGGAGGCCGACGCGGCCTGCCGTCTCACGGATCCGCGTCAGCCGGCGCGGCGAGATGTCCGCCGCCACGGTCACGGGATCGCCGGCGAGCTGCGCGAAGTGCACGGCCTTCCCACCGGGCGCAGCGCAGACGTCCAGCAAGCTCGCTCCGGGCCAGGCGCGCGCGGTGTGGGCCACGAGTCCCGCGGCCTCGTCCTGCACGACGGCGAGCCCGGACTCCAGGAACTCGCGGACCGCGGGATGCCAGCCCCCGGGAAGGCGAACGAAGTCGGGAAGGAAGGTGCCGGGTTCCGCGTCGATTCCGAGCGCGCGCAAGTCGGCGAGCAGATCCACGGGATCCACGCGGTCGGACGCGACGCGTAGGGTCAGCGGCGGACGTTCCGTGTTCCGCGCCGCCAGGGCGAGCGTCCGGCGGAAGCCGAAGCGCGAGAGCCATCGCTCCAGGAGCCAGCGCGGATGGCTCGTCCGCGCGGCGAGATGGCCGGCGGGATCCTCGCTGGCGTCCGGCTCGACCAGATCGGCGAGCGCGTCGGGAGCCTTGCGCAGCACGGCGTTCACCAGCGCCTCCGCGCCGCGCGGCGCGCACCGCTTGGCCAGCTCCACGGAGGTGTCGCAGGCGGCGTGACGCGGGACCCGGTCGAGATGCTCGAGCTGGTACAGCCCGAGGCGGAGGATCCACAGCACCGACGGATGCAGCGACTCGAGCGGTCTTCGCACCAGCGAGGCGAGCTGCCAGTCGAGCCGGCCCCGCCAGCGGAAAACGCCGCGCACCAGCTCCGCCGCGAGGTCCCGGTCGCGGCCGGAGAGCTCGCCGAGCCACTCGTCGAGCAGGTCGTCCGCGGAGCGTCGCGAGGAGTCCCAGGCGAAGAAGACCTCCAGCGCGGCGCGGCGCGCCGAGCTCACTCGGACGTTCCCAGCGTCTCGCCGGTCGCGGGTCGGGCGCCCCGCCACCACGCCTCGGCCTCCATGCGCGCCTTCCCCTCCGGTTGCAGCTCGACGAGCTCGAGAACGCCGCGGCCCGTGCCCGCCGTCACCCGCCCGTGGACGAGCTGCAGGGCGCCCGGCTCCATCTCGCCCGCCGCCGCTCGCGTGCGGTGGATCTTGAGCACGCCGCCCCGCCAGCCGGTGAACGCGCCCGGCCAGGGCGAGAGGCCCCGCACCGTCCGCGCCAGCTCCTCCGCGGGCTGCAACCAGTCGATCCGCCCGTCTTCCTTGGTGAGTTTCCGCGCATACGTGGCGGCCGTGTCGTCCTGCGCGGAAGGCGCGAGCGTCCCCGCGGCGATGCCTTCGAGCGTGCGCACCAGGAGCGGCGCGCCGACGGCCGCCAGCCGCTCGGTCAACGTTCCGGTGGTGTCGTCGTCGCCGATCGCGGCGCGCTGCGTGAGATACACCGGTCCAGTGTCGACGCCCGCGTCGAGGCGCATCGTGCTGACGCCCGTCTCGCGGTCGCCGGAGAGGATCGCCCACGCCACCGGCGCCACTCCCCGGTGCCGCGGCAGGATCGAGAAGTGCAGGTTCACGCAACCGAGGCGCGGCAGGTCCAGGAACCAGGGGCGCAGGATGTACCCGTACGCGACCACCACGACGACGTCCGGGCGCAGCGCCTCGAGCTCGGCGCGAACGTCCTTGGGCTTCTCCGGCGCGAGCACCGGCAGGCCAAGCTCCTCGGCCGCGCGCCGCACGGGCGAAGGCTCCTCGCGGCGCCCCCTCCCCCGCGGTCGGTCCGGCTGGGTCAGCACCGCGCCGATCCGCCACCCCGCGACACTCGCCAGCGCCGCGAGCGCCGGCACGGCGGACTCCGGCGTGCCGCAGAACACGAGGCGCATCGCCGCTCAACCCTGCAGCTCGCGGAGGCGGCGGCCGAGGAGAGCGCGCCGCATCGGACCCACGCGGTCGATGAAGAGCACGCCGTCCAGGTGATCGATCTCGTGTTGCAGGATGCGCGCGAGCATTCCGTCCGCGTCGATCTCCACTTCGTGGCCGTCGAGATCCAGCGCCCGCACGCGGACGCGATCCGGCCGTTTCACCGTGTCGTAGATGCCGGGGATGGACAGGCATCCTTCCTCGGCTCCAACCTGCGCACCGCCCCGGTCCACGACGTCGGGATTCACCAGCACCCGCGGCGGCTCGCGCGGCTGGCCGTCCTCCCCGGCGGGATGCACGACGATGATGCGCTGCGAGGCTCCGACCTGGGGTGCGGCGAGGCCGACCCCCTCCGCGTCCGCGAGCGTCTCCAGCAGGTCCTCGGCGAGGCGGCGCACTTCCGCGTCCACTCGCTCGACCGGCCGGGCCTTCTCGCGCAGCACCGGGTCGCCGTAGATGCGGATCGGGCGAACCGCCATCTCTACTTCTTCTTCGCCGAAGCCGGCTTCTTCTTCGCGTCCGGGTTCGGCTGCAGCCCTGCGATCTTCGCCTTGAGCAGGCGGACCCTCACGTTGTCGTCGACCTTGAGGACGATCGAGTCCTCGTCCACGCCCACGACGCTGCCGAAGATCCCCGAGTCGGTGATGACCTTGTCGCCGTTCTTGAGCGCCTCGACGAACTTGCGGTGCTCGGTCGCGCGCTTCTGCTGCGGTCGAATGAGCAGGAAGTAGAAGATGAACAGGATGAGCAGGTACGGGAAGAACACGACGAAGGGGCTCTGCGGAGCGCCCTCCGGCGGCTGACCCATCAGCAGGAAAGCGCTCGTCATCGCTCTTTCTCCTCGCGGAGCCCGGCCAGGACTACCGACCGGACCTGGTCGAAGCGTCCCTCGATCAGCGCGGTCCTGAGCGTCCGGACCAGATCGAGGTAGAAGTGGACGTTGTGAAGACTCACCAGTCGGGCTCCCAGAATCTCTCCCGTCTTCAGGAGGTGGCGAAGGTAGGCGCGCGTGTACCCCCGGCATGTCTCGCAGCGACAGGCGGGATCGAGCGGTTCGAACTCCCGGGCCCACCGCTCGAGACGGAGGTTGACCGGCCCCCGTGAAGTCAGCGCCTGGCCGTTCCTGGCGTTCCGGGTCGGCAGGACGCAGTCGAACAAGTCCACGCCGCGAGAGATCCCGTGCACGAGGTCCTCCGGCGTTCCCATTCCCATCAGATAACGCGGCCGTCCCACGGGAAGGGCGTCCAGCGTCACCTGGAGCATCTCTCTCGTGAGAGACTTGTCCTCTCCGAGAGACAAACCGCCCGCAGCATAGCCGGGGAGGTCGAGGTCGACAAGAGCGGCAGCCGACTCCCGCCTCGCGCCGGCGTCGAACCCGCCCTGGGCGATTCCGAACAGCGCCTGCTCCCGTCCGGAAGACGAGTCGGACCGCGTCCGGTCGAACTCGGCGAGCGAGCGCCGCGCCCACTCCACGGTCCAGAGGTTCGCCCGGGAGATCTCCTCGGCCGAGGATCCCGGCACGGCCGGCGAGTCGAGCGGCATGATCACGTCCGCGCCGATCGAACGCTGGATGGCGATCACGCTCTCTGGCGTCAGCCGGTGGCTGGATCCGTCGAGGTGCGAGCGAAACGTCACGCCGTTCTCATCGATGGCGCGCAGCTCGGCGAGGCTCACCACCTGGAACCCGCCGGAGTCCGTCAGCGTCGGACCGTTCCACCCGGCGAAGCGCGCGATGCCACCCGCGGCCCGCAGCGTCTCCGTTCCCGGGCGAAGGTAGAGGTGATACGTGTTGGCCAACACCATCGCCGCGCCGGCGGTACGAAGATCCTGCACCGAGAGCGCCTTCACGGTTCCCCGCGTGCCCACGGGCATGAACGCCGGCGTGGGAACATCGCCGTGGGGCGTCCGGAAGATCCCCGCGCGGGCTCCGTCGGCGTGCCGTGCCAGGACGTCGAGCTCGAACATCAAGCGCGCTCCAGGAACGTCGCATCTCCGTACGAATAGAAGCGGTATTCGAGCCGGACCGCCTCGCGGTACGCCGCGAGGATCCGCTCCGCGCCGGAGAGGGCCGCGACCAGGCAGAGCAACGAGGATCGCGGCAGGTGGAAGTTCGTCACCAGGCAATCGACCACGCGGAACTCGAAGGATGGGCGAATGAACAGGTCCGTCTCCCGCTCCCGCCCTCGCTCGGCGGACTCCAGGGCACGCACGACCGTGGTCCCCACCGCGACGACGCGGCCGCCCCGCGCCCGGGTGGAGCCGACGAGCTCCCGCGTGTGCTCCGGCACGTCGAAGCGCTCCGGATCCAGTCGGTGATCGTCGATCGGTCCGTCCGGGAGCGGCCGGAACGTCCCGGGGCCGACGTGCAGCACCAGCCGCGCGACCCCGACGCCGGCGGTCGCCAGCGCGGCGAGCATCGCCTCGTCGAAGTGCAGCCCCGCCGTCGGCGCCGCCACGGCACCGGGAACGCGGGCGAAAACCGTCTGGTAGCGTTCGCGGTCCTCCGCGCGCGGCGGCCGGCGCACGTACGGCGGCAGCGGCACGACTCCGAGCCGTTCCGGGACCTCGTCGGGCTCGACTCCTTCGAACTCCAGTACGCCTTCGCCCCCGCGCCGCATCTCGACGAGGCGTGCCGACGCACCGTTCGCCGCCGCGAGCCGCTCGCCGGCGTGCAGGCGGTTCGCCGGCTTCAGCAGCGCCGCCCACGCGCCGGCCTCGGGGCGTATCAGCAGCGCCTCGACCGCGCCGCCCGTCGCGCGGCGCAAGTGAACGCGCGCCGGGATCACCCGCGTCTCGTTCAGCACGACGAGATCGCCGGGGCGAAGAAGCTCGGGGAGCTCCGCGAACCGGCGATGCTGCGGCGGACCGGACCGCGGCAGATGCAGGAGCCGCGCGGCCGAGCGCGACGCCAGCGGCTCCTGGGCGATGAGCCGTTCCGGAAGCTCGTAGTCCAGCTCGGACGCGTTCACCGGCGAAGCAGCAACCGCAGCAACACGGTCAGCACGATCGAGACGAGAATCGCGCTGGTCAGCGGGACGTGGAAGCTGAACCCCGGACGCTCCACGCGGATGTCGCCGGGAAGGCGGCCGAGCTGAGAGAGGAAGGGAATGCGCGGCGCGATCGTGAGCAGGAGGCCGAGCGCGAGAACCACGCCGCCGATCAGGATCAGCAGTCTGCCGATGCCGGCCACGGAACGCCTCAGGCCTCGTGCCCGAAGAGGGCGCGCTGCGTCGCATCGCCGCGCGGCCGCTTCTCGCCGAGGTGGGTCCACGCACGGTTCGTGGCCATGCGCCCGCGGGGCGTTCGCTCCAGGTAGCCCTCCTTCACCAGGTAGGGTTCGTATACTTCCTCGATCGTCTCGCCCTCCTCGCCCACCGCGGCCGCGAGCGTGCTCAGCCCCACCGGCCCGCCGGAGAACTTGCGCACCAGCGCGCCGAGGATGCGCTGGTCCATCTCGTCCAGCCCGAGCGCGTCGACGGCGAGCAGATCGAGAGCGTCCGACGCGACCGCGCGGTCGATCGATCCGTTCGCCCGGACTTCGGCGAAGTCGCGCACGCGGCGCAGCAGCCGGTTCGCGATCCGTGGAGTCCCGCGGGAGCGGCAGGCGATCTCCTCCGCGCCGTCCTCACCGAGCTTCGCCTCCAGGATACCCGCGGAACGGCGCAGGATCCGGCACAGGTCCTCGACGGGATAGAAGTCCACGCGCGCCACGAACCCGAACCGCGAGCGCAGGGGGCTCGTCAGCATCCCCGCGCGTGTCGTGGCCCCGATCAACGTGAAGCGCGAGAGGTGCAGCCGGATCGAGCGCGCGCCCGGCCCCTTGTCCAGCACGATGTCGAGACGGAAGTCCTCCATGGCGGGATAGAGGTACTCCTCGACCACGCGGCTCAACCGGTGGATCTCGTCGATGAACAGGACGTCCCGCTCCTCGAGGTTGGTGAGCATCCCCGCGAGGTCGCCGGGGCGCTCG
>JBQTGV010000205.1:0-11499 GCA_052390515.1 Candidatus Eiseniibacteriota bacterium
AGTCGAACGATCGCGTCGTCATCGACCGCTGCCGCTCTCAGCACCGACGCCAGCTCCCGCGGTTCGTACCGCGGCAGCAGCGAGATGGCCGTGGCGCGGGCGATCGGCGGCACGGCACCGTCGGCGACGACGCCGAGCAGCGCCTCGCGCGCGCCGGCTGCCGCGGTCCGCCCGGCATGGATCGCTTCGCCCCAGTGCGGCCCGGCCCGCCTGTCCGCGCCGTACCAGCCGGCCACCGCGTCCGCCGCCCACGCCGCGGTCCGGTCCGTGTGGCACGTGGTGCACGCGTCGGGCGTGCCGAGCTTCGCGGAGAGATCCGGCCGCGGGATGCGGAACGAGTGATCGCGGCGAGGGTCGACGACCATGTACGTGACGGCCGGCATGTGGCACTCCACGCACTGGGCGCCGCGCGTTCCGGGCTCGTGGAAATGGTGCGACGGAGCGTCGTAGTCTTCCATGGAGTGGCACTGACCGCAGAGCGCGTTGCCCGGGACGCGCAGCCGCGCGCTGTGGGGGTCGTGGCAGTCCGAGCACTTCACGTCCTGGAAGTACATCTCGCTCTGTAGGAACGACCCCCACTCGTACACCTCGTCCCGCATCTGTCCGTCCGCGTGGTACAGCCCCTCGTCGAGCAACGCCGGGCGATGCGTGTCGAGCAGCGGGCCGCCCGCCGGCTCCTCGGTGATCGTCGAGCGCCGCGAGTGGCAGCGCCCGCAGGTGTCCACCTCGCGCTCGGAGATGGGGCGCGCGGAGAGCGGATCTTCGCCCCGTTCGCCTCCGTCACCGCCGGCCGCCGCGGCGCGCGCCCACTCCACGTGCGTGGCGGCCGGTCCGTGACAGGCCTCGCAGGAGACGTCGACCTCCGACCACGTCGTCTCGAAGCGGTCGCCCTTCTCGCGGTATCCTTTCTCCAGATTCGTCGAGTGACACTCCGCACAGACGTGGTTCCAGTTCTGGTTCGGGCCCTCCCAGTGCAGAGGATCGCCCGGGGGGACGGCCTCGTCGGGGTAGATGTGGAACCAGCGCTGTCCGCCGGCCGCCGCCTCCCGCGAGTCCCAGCACCAGGGAAGCACCTGCATGCGGCCGTCGGGCCGCGCCACGAGATACTGCTGCAGCGGATCGGCGCCGAACGTGTACGCGATCTCGTGCTCGACGGCCGAGCCACCGCCGGCCTCTTCGATCCGCACGACGGGCTTCCCGGCGCGCAGCAGGAACGTCGCGGTCTCGCCGAAGTGCTCGAGCGTGGCACCCCCGAAATCGCCGAGCACGTTCGCGGCCGTGGCCGGCTCCATCGCCCGGTCGTGGTCCGATCCGGCCCAGGCCGCGCTCTCCCGGGGGTGGCACTCCGCACAGGAGTCCCCCCCGGCGAAACCGTCGTCAGCCGGCGGGGCGGCGCATCCGGCGAGGAAGGCCACCAGGGTGAGACGACCGTTTCGGGCGATGGGCATTCGGCGCCTCCTCCGGGAACCGTTCGGGCCGGGTGTCGGTTTACCGCGTCATCCCGTTCCGGGGAAGCGCGAGCCGCCGGCCGGCGGTTCGGAATCGGCCCGAGCGGCCCCGCGGCTTGACACCCGCGCGAGCGGCTTCCTAGGCTGGCCCCCCGGAACCCGCAACCCTGCAGCCCGAGCCGTGATGCCCGCGTCGACCTCGAAGCTCCTTCCCGCGCGCCTGGCTTCCCCGGGGATGGCCGCCGCCTCGGTGATGGCCGCTTGGCTGGCCGCCGCCGTCCCGGCGGGCGCAGTGGACCTGCTCGCAGTGCGGCACTGGTCGGCACCGGACCACACCCGGATCGTCATCGATCTCTCCGCCAGGGCTTCCTTCCTGCACTTCGCCCTGGAGGATCCGCCGCGCATCGCGGTCGAGGTGGAGGGGGGGCGCTTCCGACTGCCGAGCACGCAGGTGGCGGTCGGCGACGGCCTCGTCCGTCAGGTCCGGTTCAACCTGCTCGCGCAGAGCGGCAAGGCCCAGGTCGTCGTGGATCTGGAGAGCAGCACGCGCTACGACGTCTTCGCCCTGGAGAAGATCGAGGCGAAGCCGCACCGCATCGTCATCGACGTGAAGCGGCCGCCGGCGGCGGCGGCGCCCGAGTCCCTGTCGCGGCGACCGGCGGCGCCCCGGGACGGACGCGTCGTCGGGCCGAGCGAGTTCGGCGATTTCCTCATCATGATCGACCCCGGGCACGGGGGCGAAGACGCCGGGCGGCGCAACCCCGACGGGACCACGGAGAAAAGGCTCGCGCTGGAGCTGTCCAAGGCGGTCGCGGCGGAGATCAACGCTCGCGCCGGCTACCGGGCGGAGCTGACCCGCAAGGGCGACTACTTCGTGAGCCTGGGCCGGCGCCGCGAGATCGCCGAGCAGAGGGGGGCGCACCTCTTCGTCAGCGTGCACTTCAACGCCGCGCCCTCGTCCGCGGCGCGCGGGACGGAGGTGTTCTTCGTGTCGCTGTCGGGCGCGGACAGCCGCGCCACGCGGGAGCTCGAGGAGGCGGAGAACTCCGCGGACCTGGTCGGAGGGGTCCCTCCGGCCGACGCCGCGACGCAGAGCAGCCTGACGCGCATGCTCGTCGACCTTCGCCAGAACGACAGCGTCGAGCGCAGCCAGCGCTTGGCCACGGAAATCACCGACCACGTGGACCGGATCCGGGGTGTTCAGACGCGCCGGGTCAAGCAGGCCGGCTTCGCCGTGCTGAAGTCCCTGTTCATTCCGGCGGTGCTCGTGGAGGCCGGGTTCCTCACCAACCGGGACGACCTGCGCTTCTTCCTCTCCGAGACGAACCGCGCTCGCTACGCGAAGGAGATGGCCGACGCGATCGTGGACTACTGCGAGGACGTGGAAGTGCCGCGCCTGGGCTGGAAGATCCACACCGTGGACACGGGGGAGACGCTCTCCAACATCGCCACGGCCTACGCGATGGACATCGAGGACCTGCGCGGCGTGAACGCCCTGGTCACCGACCGGATCGTCCCAGGGCAGAAACTGCGGGTGCGGCCGCGGTAGAGCGCAGCCACGACCGCGACGGCCCGTTACCGCCGCACCTCGACCTTCGCCCCCCAGGTCTCGGCGCCGATCCGGGCGCGGACGAAGTACACGCCGGACGCCACCGGCCCTCGCGTCTCGTTGGTGAGGTCCCAGGTACGCAGGATCTCCCCGGCGACGTATCGCCCGCTGTTGAGCGCGCGCACCTTTCGGCCGGTCACGTCGTACACGGCGATCTCCTCGATGGCCTCGTCCTGCATGGCTTCCGGGACGCGCACCGCGACCTGCACGTGCGTCTCCGCAGGGTTCGGCCAGGTGCGGATCGACAACGGCCCCGAAGCGACGCCGGCGGCCGGCGCGCCCACCGCGTCCTTGTCGAAGGGCCAGAAAGTCGAGTAGAGAAGGCTGTCGGTGTACGCCTCGTGGACCTTCATCGTCACGCGGTCGGTGAGCACGTCGAAGCGCGTCGTTCCCCACTTGTCGTCGAAGGCGAACACCAGCGCGTTCGGAGGGATCTTGGAGAGCTGCGGATAAGGCGTCGCGCGGTTGATCCGCGCGCCGGAGATCCCCAGCGTGATGTACACCACGCCCTTCTTGTCGTTGCGCTTGTCCTTCTTGATCGGGACGGTCTCGGCGAAGCAGTGCTGATCGCCGTTGATCATGAAGACCCACTTCACGTTCGGCTTGCGGTCGTAGATGGACTCGACGTCGCGGAGGAACGAGACCGATCCGGTGCGCAGCGTCTCCGCCGGCGCGTCCGGGAACTCCGCGTGCGAGTACAGGATGTTGGGACGGTTGTAGAGGTTCTCCACGCCGTAGAACGTGCGGTGGCAGGAGACGAACACGACCTCGACCGTCGAGGGGAGGCTGTCGATCTCTGCGTTGAACCACACCCGCTGCGAAGAACCGGCGGTGTTCAGGGAATCGAACGGCGTCAGGCAGTACGGATAGAACGTGTCGTCCCAGTTCGTGTCGCTGTTGTTGTTCACGACGAGCATGGCGGCGCGCGCGGGCTGGCCGAAGTACGCCGAGAACCAGCGCCGGCAATCGGCGACGGCGCTGGCGGAGTCGCAGCCGAAGGCCGGCTCCCACCAGTTCGCCGGAGCGTAGTGGTTCAGCGAGTCCGCCCAGATGAACACGACCTGGCTCGAGTCCGTGCCCACGTCGGCTTCGTGGTTGCCCATTCCGTAGGCCTTCGGTCCCGGCACCTGGTTCCAGATGGAGAAGAAGCGGTCGTACACGTCGGGATCGATCCAGGAATGGGAGTCGATGCCGGCGTCGCCGTTCAGGTAGGTGAAATCGGGCTGCGGCTGGCGCACCTGCTGGTTCGAGACGATGGCCTGGAACGTGTCGCAGCAAGGAATGGAATCGCAGGGCGGCACGGGGCAGCGCGGGATGCTGTCCCAGGGTGTGACGATCCAGCACTGGATCGGGCACTGCGTGTCGGAGTACACGTCGATGACGATGTCGTCGGGGTCCGCCACCGGGATCTGCAGATCCGCGGCGAGGGAGAGCGCGGGGACGGCCAGCGAGACGCCGAGCCACGCGAATCGGGAGAGGACCGACACGGCAAGCTCCTGGAGCCGGGGGCTTCGTCTCGATTCTAGCAGAGCCGGGGGGGCGGATTCACCTCGGCCGGAACCCCGCGGTGGCCACCCAGGAGTCGAACTCGGCGTCCAGCGCCGCCCGCCGCTCGCGCCAGAGGCGGCGCATCGTCGCCTCGTCGGGCACGTGCAGGTACCCCGGGGAGACCAGCTCCCGCGCCTCGTGGATCTCGACCAGGAGGACCGCTTCCACGGGATACGTCGAGCCTTCTTCGGCGAAGATGCGGCGCTTCGCCTCGTCGAACTCCGGGCCGCCGCGGAGCGCCGTGCCGCGACCGAGGAAGCGGTAGCCCCGCCGCGAGAGCTGCTCCACCACGTTCAGCTCGATCCACGCGTTCCGCTCGAGGTTCGCGCGCGTCTGCGGCGAGGCGATGTCCAGGAAGTAGAGGTGCCGGTCGTCCCAGACGCGGATCGTTCCCTTGGGAGAGAGGTTGGGGCGTCCATCGGCGGTCACGGTGGCGGCGAAGCACAGGTGCGCCGCCCGGATCACGGCGCGCATGTCCTCGTCGAGACGCGAGAAGGCCTCCGGCATTCGGGAAGCGTAGCACATTCCGAGTTGCGGTAAGCTCCCCGGCCATGTGCGGGATCGACGGGTTCGCCCACCTGGACTCGAGCGCGTGAACGCCGCCCCGCTCGTGCTCGTGTGTACGCCGTACTGTCCGTCTTCGGTCGGCGAGCAGATCGTGCAGATTCCGTTCTTCCGTCTGCTGCGCGCGGAGCAGCCGGAGGCACGCATCCTGGCGGTAGCGCCGGCGGAGTCCTCGGCGCTCCTGGACGCGCTCGGAGTTGCGGATGAGCTGCGCACGGTTCCTCCGGGCGCCGGTGCGTGGAGCCTGCTGCGCATCGCGCGGGAGCTGCGCGCCGCGGGCGTCCGATCCGCGTTCCAGTTCCGGCGAAGGTCGCTGCGCACGGCGCTGCTCTGCCGTCTCTCGACGTCCGGCCTCATCGCGGGGTTCGCGGGTCACGGAAGCTCCCTCTATCAGAGGCGAACGGTGCGGTTCGACCGGCGGCGCTACATCGCGTCGAGCTACCTGGACCTGCTCGGCCGCACCCTTCGGGACTTCGCCGAGGCGTTTCCCTCGACGGCGGAGGGATACGCGCTCGTCGTGCCGCTCGGGCGAACGGAGAGGAAGCGATACCCGCTGGCGCGCTACCTGCAGGTTGCGCGTCGGCTCCGCGAGCGCATGCCCGTGCGGTTCCTGCTCGGCCCGGGCGAGCGCGAGCACAAGGAAGCGATCGAGCGGGGCGGAGGGGGTGCGTTCGCCGTGGACTTCGCGCCGCCGTTCGCCGAGGTGGAGCGCCGCGTGCGCCGGGCGTCTCTCGTCGTCGCGAACGACTGCGGGCCGGCGCACTTCGCCCACATCCACGACGTTCCGAGGATCAGCCTCTTCGACAGCGCGATCAACTCGGACCACTGGTTCTTCGCGGGACGGCACGGGCGGCTGCTGCGGTCCCCCGCGTCCGGCGAGATCGGGCGCATCGCGCCGGAGAAGGTCCTCGAGCTGGCCGACGAGCTGCTCGGCCCAGCCGGTTCGCGCGGCCCGACCGGTTCGTCAGGCCCAACCGGTTCGCGCGGTCCGACCGGTTCGACCGGATCAGCGGCCGCGCGTTGATCCAGTCACCCCGGGAAGCGGCCTGGCGGCGGCTCCCACAGCTCGATACGGTTTCCTTCCGGATCCATCACCCAGCCGAACTTCCCGTACTCCGTCTCCTCGGTGCGCGAGTCCACGTCGCAGCCCTCGGCGCGGAGCTCGGCCAGCACCGCGGCGAGGTTCTCGACACGGTAGTTGATCATGAACGCGGCGGTGCTCGGCGCGAAGTACGTCGACGAATCCGGGAAGATGCTCCAGACGGTGGCCCCGTGCGGCTGGGGGTCCGGCTCGTTCCATGGGAACGCCGTCCCGCCCCAGGGCTGCACGTCGATACCGAGATGCCGGCGATACCACTCGCGCAACGCGTCGGGGTCCTTCGCCTTGAAGAAGACGCCGCCGATTCCCGTCACTCTCCTCATGTGGCGACCACCGGGGCGACGATCAGGGCGGGACGGCGGATCATGGACGGAACTCCTCCGGAGTGGGGGTGAATCGAGAGTAGTCGTTGGAAGTGCCCTCGCACAAGAAGCCGGCAAGGCGAATTCGCTGCGCGGGACGCGCCCCCGCGGTTGCCGCCGCGGCACCGGATCGCCTAGGCTGGATCAGGCGCCCTCCGGAGGATGCTCGTGGCGATCCGATTCGCGCTGAACGGTGCTTCGCGAACGGTGGAGCCGTACCCGGGCGAGTCCCTGCTCGAAGTGCTCCGGGTGCGGTGCGGCATCACCTCGACGAAGGACGGCTGCCAGCCGCAGGGTCACTGCGGCTGCTGCCTCGCGCTGGTGAACGGCGTGCCCAAGGTGGCGTGCGCGGTTCCTGCGGAGAAGGCGGACGGCAAGGAGATCGTGACGCTGGAGGGCGTCCCCGCGGCGGAGCGGGATCTGCTGGCACGGTCGTTCGTGGCGGCTACGGGTCTGCAGTGCGGCTTCTGCATCCCCGGAATCGCGCTGCGGGCCAAGGCGCTCGTCGACGAGAACCCGCGGCCATCCCGCGCCGACATCAAGAAGGCGCTGCACGGCCACCTCTGCCGGTGCACCGGCTACGTCAAGATCGTCGAAGCGCTGGATCTCTACGCCAGGGCGAAGCGAGGGGAGGCCGACCCCCGCCCCGAGGAGCGCGGGCGCGTCGGCGACCGGCTCGCGCGGTACGGGGGTGCCGCCGACGTGCTCGGTCTTCGCCCTTACGTCGATGATCTCGTGCTGCCCGGCATGCTGCACGCGGCGCTCGTGCTCTCGCCGCACGCGCGCGCGAAGGTGCTGCGCATCGATGGGGCGAAGGCGGCCGCGCACGCGGGGGTCGTGCGCGTGGTGACTGCGGCCGACGTCCCCGGCGAGCGCTGGTACGGCCTCATCTACCAGGACTGGCCGGGCTTCGTCGCCGAGGGCGAAGAGGTGCGCTGCGTCGGCGACGTGCTCGCCGCCGTGGCGGCGTCCGACGAGCACACCGCGCGCGAGGCCGCGAAACTCGTCGAGGTCGACTACGAAGTGCTGGAGCCGGTGACGGAAGCTGGTGCCGCCATCGCCCCGGGCGCGCCGCGCGTGAATCCGAAGCATGACAACGTGCTCTCGCGGACCGCCGTGAAGCGTGGGGACGCGGAGACGGCGCTCGCCGGGTCGGCGCACGTGGTGCACGGTACGTGGAAGACGCAGCGCATCGAACACCTCTACCTCGAGCCGGAGAGCTGCGTGGCAGCGCCTCGCACCGACGGGCGCCTGCACCTCTGGACGCAGGGTCAGGGCGTGTTCGACGACCGCCGCCAGGTGGCGGCTTTCCTCGGGCTGGCCGAGGACGACATCTTCGTGGAGCTCGTCCCCAACGGCGGCGCCTTCGGCGGCAAGGAAGACATGTCGGTGCAGGCGCAGACCGCGCTCCTGGCGAAGCTCACCGGTCGGCCGGTCAAGCTCACGCTCACCCGCGAGGAGTCGATCCGCATCCATCCCAAACGGCACCCCATCACTATGGAGTACACCGCGGGCTGCGACGACGCCGGCCGCCTCACCGCGGTGAAGGCGCGGATGATCGGCGACAGCGGCGCGTACGCCTCCGTCGGCATGAAGGTGCTGGAGCGCGCCGCGGGCCACGCCTGCGGGCCGTACCGCGTGCCGAACGTGGACGTGGAGTCGGTCGCGGCGTACACGAACAACCCGCCGTGCGGCGCGATGCGCGGATTCGGCGCGAACCAGGCGCAGTTCGCCATGGAAGGCGTGATCGATCTGCTCGCGGAGAAGGCCGGGCTCGACGGCTGGGAGATGCGCCGGCGCAACGTGCTGGAAGTGGGCGATCCGTTCACGACCGGACAGATCCTCACGAAGTCCGTCGGCATCGGCAAGACGCTCGACGCGGTGCGGCACGCGTACTACGAAGCGAAGCGGAAGGGCAAGGCGGTGGGCATCGGCTGCGGCATCAAGAACAGCGGCATCGGGAACGGCGCGCAGGAATGGGGCAAGGCGCGGCTGGTCGTCGAGGACGACGGCACCGTCTCGCTCTACAACGGCTATACCGAGATGGGTCAGGGGCTGCTGACGGTGCTCGTGCAGTTCGCGGTAGAGGTGACCGGGCTGCCGGCGCGCGTCTTCAGCCCGAAGGTGGACTCGACGTACCAGCTTGCCTGCGGGCAGACCACGGGCTCCCGCGCTACGCTCTTCGGTGGGCGCGCCGTGGCCAGCGCGGCGGCGAAGCTGCGGGCCGAGCTCGACCTGGGGCGGACGCTCGCCGACATGGCTGGCGAAGTCTTCGCCGCGGACGTGCTCGTGGACGACACGACGGCACCCGGCAAGACGAAGGACGGGAAGATCAAGACGCACACGGCGTTCGGCTACGCCACGCAGGTGTGCATCCTGGACGGGGAAGGCCGCGTGGAGCGCTTCATCGCCGCGCACGACGTAGGCCGCGCGGTGAACCCGGCGCTCTGCGAGGGACAGATCGAGGGCTCCGTGCACATGGGGCTCGGCTACGCGCTCACCGAGGACCTGCCCTGCGAGAACGGATGGCCGGTGACGTTCAAGCTGCGCGAGATCGGTGCGCTGCGCGCGGCGGACATGCCCGAGGTCGAGGTGGTCCTGGTCGAGGATCCGGAGCCGGAAGGACCCTTCGGCGCAAAGGGCGTCGGCGAGATCGGGCTCGTGCCGACGGCGGGTGCGGTGGCCGGCGCGCTCTTCGCCTTCGACGGCGTGCGGCGCTTCGAGCTGCCCATGAAGGACTCGGCGGCCGCCAGGGCGATGAGCGTGGGGCGAATTCGGCGCAGGTGACGCCGCCGGCGGCGACGCTCCGTTAGATCGCGGCGCAGGTAGAAGCCCGCCGTCGGTGAGCCGGCGGCCGGCCGCTCTTCCCAGACGGGCGCATACATTTCCTCGAAGGTGCCGTCGAGATCGAGCCCTGCTCGGTCTCTCCAGTGGGAATGGACGTGGATCCCCTCCGGCCGCAGGTCGTGCAGCAGGTAGTCGTGTCTCGCCTTCGCGCTGCGCCCCACGGTGCGCCCCAGCGGACGGTCGATGAGCCCCATCAGGTCGACCACGCGGAACCTGTTCTCCCAGAGCGCACCGCCGACGTCCGGAGTGAGCACGGCGATGTCGCCGCCGAGGTGGCCGGCCGCCTGCGTGATGCGCTCGACTGTTCCTTGCACCGCCTGCACGGAGAGAGCGGGGCTCGGCGTCAGCTCCGTGGTGCGCCGCCAGCCGTGGAGACCGGCTGCCGCCAGGCCGCCGGCGGCGATGACGGCGACGGCGATCCACCCGGCGTGCCATCTTCGCGCAGCGTCCCAGAGGACGCCGAGAGCCGCCACGGGTCCGAACAGGAAGGCCGGAGTGGCGAAGCGGTACTCCGGCATCCAGTCCCCGCGCAGCGCCAGGAACGCCAGGACGGACGTCGCGAAGAGCGGAACGGCGACGTGGCGCGCCGCGGCGGCCGGCGTGGCGTGAAGGCCGGCGACCCGACCCACCGCGTGGCACCCGAGCGCGATCCCGGCCATCGCGGCGCCGCCGGCCACGAGAACCACGCCCCCCGTGACAGGGAGAGGCCACCGCGCCAGCATCCAGGCGAAAACGGCCGAGCCCTCGCCGGCCTTGGCGTAGAACGTGTTGGGAAGGACGTCCTCGAAGAACACGAGCCGGAGCAGCGTGAGGAGACTCCACAACCCGGCGAAGACGACGACGTAGGCCGTCACCGCGCGCGTCGACGGCCCGCTCCGCGCGGCGAGACCCAGGAAGAACGGTGGCAGCCAGAAGTAGAGCGCTCCGTCGGGCCGAGTGCAGAAGATCAGGAACATCACGAGGCCGGCGAGAGCGGCCTGCCGGACCGGCGTCCCCCGGACGGCCACCGTCGGCTCGCGCTCGCCGCCCGCGTCCGCGATGTCGACGAGACACCACCCCAGCAGCGCGATGGTGAGCGCGTACAGGGCGTTCTCCATCCCCGACGCGCTCCAGATGGCGAATCCCGGTGAGGCCGCGGTGATGCCGAGGGCCGCGCCGCCGAGCCACCGGGGGCGGCCGCCGGTCGCCGAAAAAGCCCTCGCCGTCAGGAAGAACGATCCCGCCACCGCGAGTGCCCCGAGCAGCTTCGGCGTCACCACCAGATCGAACGTGCCGAGCTTCATCGTCGCCGAGGCGATCAGCACCCACAGGAGGTTGGTGAAGCCCTCGACCGGGACCGCACCCGGCTGCGACACGAGCCCGTGCCCATCGGCGAGATTGCGCGCGTACGCGAACGAGATCGCCGCGTCGTCCACGATCCACGAACCCAGCCGGGATGCATGGGCGAGGTAGATCCCGAACGGAACCAGGATCGTCATGAGGGCGGCGGGAGTGGCCGAGATCGGACGCATGGCGCCCGGGCGCTTGTAACACATCCCCCGCCGCGAGTCATCGAGCGGTGCGCCCACGGGAGCCGCGTCGTCGAGGGGCGGCCCTTGGCTCGGCGATCGCGTGCAGGTCCCGTCCTCGGGTATCATCGGGTCGCCGATGGCCATCAACGCGCACACCCACATCTACAGCGCGCTCGCGCCGCTCGGCATGCCCTTGCCGACACGCTCACCTGCCAACTTTCTCGAGATCCTCGAGCGGGTTTGGTGGCGGCTGGACCGGGCGCTCGACGAGGCGAGCCTGCGCGCGTCGGCACGGCTCTACGCCGCGGAGTCGCTTCGCTTCGGGACGACGACGCTGATCGACCACCACGAGTCGCCGGGCTTCATCGAGGGCTCTCTCGATGTTATCGCCGACGCGTGCCAGGCCGCCGGCGTGCGCGCTCTGCTCTGCTACGGCGCGACGGAGCGGAACGCCGGCCGGGACGAGGCGAAGCGGGGGCTGGCCGAGTGCCGGCGCTTCTTGACCACGAAC
>JBQTGV010000206.1:0-9061 GCA_052390515.1 Candidatus Eiseniibacteriota bacterium
AGACCGCGTGGCACACCGCAGGCCGGTCGTACTGCTCGCAGTCCGAAGAGGTGATCACCTTCGGCCTCGGCGGCGCCGCCCAGGCGGACGAGATCGAGGTGCGGTGGCCCTCCGGCAAGACGAGCACGGCGCGTGGGGTGGCGGCGGGCTCGCGGCTCACCCTCCGCGAGGCGGAGGCGGCTGCGGCGTCCGGGGCGTGACGCGTCTCGAGAAAACGTCTCGCGATGGCCGAGCGTCGTGGCCTTCGCTCTCACACGCCCGCCGCGAGCACGCTCCCTTGCGCCGGACGGAACCGCGCGGTGAAGTGGCGCAGCACGTCGGCCTCGTATTCCAGCTCGAACCCGGAGATCTCGTCGCGGCGCCCCAGCAATCGGGCCGTGCTCTCCACCACGAAGTCCAGGTGCTCGCGCATGTAGACGCGCCGCGGGAGCGCGAAGCGCACGAGCTCGAGCTTGGGGAAGACCTTCTCCCCCGTGGCCGGGTTCACCGTGCCGAACATCACGCCGCCGATCTCGACGGTGCGGATCCCGGACTCGACGTACAGCGCCACGGAGAGCGCCTGCCCAGGGAACTGCTCCCGCGGGATCCGCGGCAGGAACGCGGCGGCGTCGACGTAGATGGCGTGGCCGCCGAAGGGAACGAGCACCGGAACGCCGGCCCGGCGAAGTCCTTCGCCGAGGTATGCCACCTGCGCGATGCGATACGCCAGCCAGGTCTCCTCCATCACTTCCTGGAGCCCCTCGGCCATCGCCTCGAGATCCCGTCCGGCGAGGCCGCCGTACGTCTCGAACCCTTCGTACAGCACCAGCCGCTCCTTGATGCGCCGCGCGATGTCGTCGTCGCGCAGCGCCAGGAACCCTCCGATGTTGGCGAAGCCGTCCTTCTTCGCGCTCATGGTGCAGCCTTCGGCCAGCCCGAACGTGTCCGCGGTGATGTCCCGCACCGACCGCCCGGCGTTCGCGCCCTCCCGCTCGCGCACGAACCACGCGTTCTCGGCGAAGCGGCAGGCGTCGATGAACAGCGGGATCCCGTGGCGATCGAGGAGCCGGTGATACGCCTTCAGATTCTCGAGCGAGACCGGCTGCCCGCCCCCGGAGTTGTTGGTCAGGGTGATCATCCCGAGCGGGATCCGGTCGCGGCCCACCTCGTCGATCAGCCGAGCCACGCGCTCGATGTCGATGTCGCCCTTGAACGGCAGCTCGGCGTAGGGATCCGATGCTTCGCCGCGGACGAGATCTACGGGCCTGCCCCCGGCCGCCTCGACGTTGGCGCGCGTCGTGTCGAAGTGCGTGTTCGAGGGCACGACGTCGCCGGGCTTCACCATCACGGAGAACAGCAGGTGCTCGGCGGCACGCCCCTGGTGCGTCGGGATCACGTGGCGGAAACCGAAGATCTCCCGAACGACGTGCTCCAGCTTGTAGAAGCTCTCGCTGCCCGCGTAGGCCTCGTCGCCGCAGAGGACTCCACCCCACTGCCGGTCGCTCATGGCCGACGTGCCGCTGTCGGTGAGCAAGTCGATGTACACGTAGCGGGCGGGGACGTGGAACAGGTTGTAGCCGGCGCGCCGGGCCTGCTCCAGCCGCTCCTCCCGGCTGCGCACCCGGACCGGCTCGACCATCTTGATCTTGAACGGGGGAAGGGCGTTCATGGCGCCTCCAGAGGCGGTCCGGGGCTTCGTCGAAGGGACCGCGTTCCTGCCCGCAATCTATGCGGGCGGCCCGCGCGCGACGATCCCCCCGCGCCCGTCCGGCGGGCCTGGGTCGAGGCGGCCGGTCAGGGGCGGGCGCCCCCGAGGTCGTGCTTGCGCAGGTAATAGCTCAGGTTCCGCTCGTCGATCCCCAGGATCCTCGCCGCCTCTCGGCGAACGCCGCCGGACGCTTCGAGTGCCGCCTCGATGAGCCGGCGCTCCTCGGTGCGAAGCGCGGAGCGCAGGTCCGACGGCGCCGCCGAGCCGGAGGCCCCGCCCCCGATCTCCTGCGGCAGGCTCACCAGCTCCAGCCGGTCGGTGCGCTCCAGCAGGACTCCCCGCTCGATCACGTTGCGCAGCTCGCGCACGTTGCCGGGCCAGGCGTAGCGCATCAGGGCGTCCAGCGCCTGCGGCGACACCTCCTCCAGCTCCTTGCCGAGCCTCGCCCCGATCTCCCGCAGGAACGCGCGCGCCAGCACCGGAACGTCCTCGGGACGCTCGCGGAGCGGCGGCAGGGCGATGGTCATGACGTTGATTCGATAGAAGAGGTCGCGGCGGAAGCGACCCACATCGGCGTCTCCGCGGAGATCGCTGTTGCTGGCGGACACGATGCGCGTGTCGGCCTCGGCCGGCTGGCTGTCGCCCACGCGCTGGAACACGCCGTCCTCCAGGAAGCGCAACACCTTGGCCTGCGCCGTGAGCGGCAGGGAGTTGATCTCGTCCAGGAACAGAGTGCCCTGATGTGCCACCTTGACGCGCCCGACGCGGTCCTCCACCGCACCGGTGAACGATCCGCGCCGGTGCCCGAAGAACTCGCTCTCGAAAAGCTCCAGCGGGATCGCCGCACAGTTCACGCACACGAACGCGGCGTCCGACCTGCGGCTGCGCCGGTGGATGTACTTGGCGATCTCCTCCTTGCCGGTGCCGGATTCCCCGAGCAGGAGAACCGACGTGTCCGACGGCGCCGCCACCTCGGCGAGCTCCAGCACCTGCCGCCACGCGCGGCTGACACCGAGCGGCGCGTCGTCGTGGGCGGAGCCGTCCGGCCCCTCGCGTAGGTACTCCAGCTCGCGGCGCACGCCGGACTCCCGCAGCGCGCGGCGGACGGTCAGGATCAGCTCCTCCGGATCGACCGGCTTCTGCAGGTAGTGGAAGGCCCCCGCCTTCATGCAATCGATCGCCGAGGTGATGGTGCCGTGCGCCGTGAGCATGATCACCGGCAGGGACGGTTCGACCCGCAGGACTTCGCGCAGGAGCTCGAGCCCGTCCCGCCCGGGCATGCGCAGATCGGTGAGCACCGCGTCCATTCCATCGAGCCCGGGCGCGGCGACTGCCTCGTCCACGCCGGCCGCCGTGCGCACCGAGAAGCCGGCGCGGCGCAGGATCTCCGCGACCGACTCCCGCACGTACTCCTCGTCGTCGACGACGAGCACCGAGCCCAGCGACCTCATGACGGTCTCTCCTCCCGGGCGAAGGTTCCGCCGCGCTCGCCGGCCAGGGGCAGGCGGAAGTGGAAGACGGCCCCGCCACCCGACCGGCTCTCCGCGCGCAGGATCCCGCCGTGCTGCGTGGCGATGCCGAGCGAGACCGCGAGCCCGAGCCCGGTGGATCCCTTGGTCGAGTAGAACGGCTCGAAGATGCGCTCCTCACCGCCCGCCGGCAGCCCGGGTCCGCGGTCGGCCACACGCAGCTCCGCATAGCCGCGCATCGCCTGCACCTCCACGTCGATCGGGCCGCCCTGCGAGCCCGCCTCGCAGGCGTTCAGCAGCACGTTCATGGCCAGCTGCTCGAGCGTGGTCGGATCGCCGCAGACGGGGACGGGCTCTCCGGACTCCTCGAAGCGGATCTCGATGCCTCGGGCGGCCGGCGTCGCCCGGGCGAACTCGACCGACCGCGCCACGACGGTGCGCAGGTCCAGCGCCTCCACGTGCCCGTGTCCTGGTGCTGCGATGCGCAGCGTCCTCCCCACGATCGCGGCGATGCGGTCCAGCCCGTCGCGCAGCCGGCGCGCGTGCACGCGCCCTTCCGCGGCGGAGCCTTCGGCCACGTCCTGCTCCAGCAGGCGGAGCCAGTTGGCCATGCCTTCGAGCGGGTTGTTGATCTCGTGCGCGATGCCGGCGGCGACTCGGCCGAGACTCGCCAGACGCTCGCTGTGCTGCAGCCCGGCTTCCAGCTCGCGGAGCCGCGCTTGGGTGCGGGCCTCCGCCTCGGCCCGTGCGGCGCGCCGCGCCTCGTGCAGCGCGAGCAGACCGACGCCCGACGCGAGCAGGAAGAGGATCCCGCTCGTCACGACGGTCGCGCGGTAGCGGTCGGTGACTTCCTCGACCGACTCCATCAGCCGGCTCGCTGCGCGCCCGCGCTGCACCGTCCAGCGCACCGCGGGATCCCACGAGGGGTCCTCCACGGCCGCCTCGGCGACGAGCCAACCGTCGCGCGGAGCCGGCCTGCCCGCCGCGTCCCCGACCACGAGCTGCACCTCGTCGGCGTCGTCCCCGTCCACCGTCTCGAGCAGGGCGCGCGGCGTCAGCACCACCTCGAGCCGTGCGCGGGCCCCTTCGCCGAGCGGCCAGCGCGAGAACCCCGGCGATGACTCGGCCGGTTGCGGAGCCCTCGACGTGGCCGGCAGGGTGAGCGGCGCGCCGCCGCGTCTCCCGGCGGTGATGAGCGGACCGCGCTCGTCGTGCACCAGGCTGATGCGCTCGATGGCGGGATGGGACTGCAGGAAGAGCAGGATGCGGCCCTCCCCGTCGAGCCGCGACCAGCGGCTGCGGAACGGATCCTCCGAGGCCATGCCTTCGACGGCCTGGGAAGCGGCGAGGGAGTGCGCCAGAAAAAGCAGATCACCGCGTAGGCGGGCGAGCGTCGCCGAGACTTCGTGCGCGTCCGCCGCAACTTGGGAGTGCAGCTCGGCGGTCGCCGCCGCCTCCGCCGTGCGGCGCGCGCGGACGATCTCGCCCAGGGCGAGCCCGTTGATCGCCAGAATCAGCACGGCCAGGACGACGGTCGTCGCCTTGAGAGGCAGCCGGGAGGCCGAGGAAGGCGAAGCGGCGGGCGGAGGAGAGGCGCTCATAGGAACTATGATAGTCCCTTCGGCGCGTACTGGCCCCCACCAGGAGTGCCGCGCGGCCCGGAATCGCGGGGCCAGCGGCCGTGGCGGGCTCGCTGGTTCATACGACCTACGGGAGGCGAGCGCCCGGCCGCCTCATCCGTTCACCGAGATGATCCATCTAACACATTGACGTGAAGTCTGTTGTGGATCACACCAGCCGCAAGTGCTTCCACTGGCCCGCCTCCTGCGAGGGAAGGACGCGATCCCCGAGCTGGGCGAGGAGAAAAGGGCCGGCGGTCGCGTCTTCGACGACAAGCTCGTGGGGCACGTCGGGGCGCGCCGTCGGCCTCTTTTTCTTCGGACCCGTCCATGGCCCCCCCGGCGCGCCGCCGTTCGTCCTACCTACCCGATCCGCACGCGCTCCTCCGGCGGCAGGTACATCGCGTCCCCGGGCTTCACGTCGAACGCCGCGTACCACGCATCCACGTTCCGCAGGGCGCCGTTCACCCGGAACTCCACCGGGCTGTGCGGATCCGACGCCAGCAGCTGCGCCATCAGCTCGTCCCGGATCTTTCCTCGCCAGATCTGCGAGAAGCCCAGGAAGAACCTTTGGTCACCGGTCAGGCCGTCGACCTTTGCGGGCTCCTTGCCGCCCAGGCTCAGCCGATACGCGTGGTACGCGATCTCCAGGCCGCCCACGTCGCCGATGTTCTCGCCGAGCGTCAGCTCCCCGTTGACGCTCATGCCGTCCAGCGGGATGAAGCCGTCGTACTGCCGCACCAGCATGTCCGCCTTCTCGCGGAAGCGCGCGCCGTCGTCCTCCGTCCACCAATCGCGGAGCACTCCGTCGCCGTCCGCCTTGCGGCCCTGGTCGTCGAAGCCGTGCCCGATCTCGTGCCCGATCACCGCCCCGATCCCGCCGTAGTTCACCGCGTCGTCCGCGGCCGGATCGAAGAACGGAGGCTGCAGGATGGCAGCCGGGAACACGATCTCATTCAGGCCCGCGTTGTAGTACGCGTTCACCTCTTGCGCGTTCATCAGCCACTCGTTGCGATCGAGCGGCCGCGAGAGCTTCTTCAACTGACGCTCGTACTCGAACGCGATGGCTCGCCGCGCGTTGCCCACCAGATCCCCGCGGCGGACTTCCAGCCGCGTGTAGTTCCGCCACTCGTCCGGATAGCCGATCTTGACGTTGAACTTCGCCAGCTTCTCCCGCGCGCGTGTCTTCGTCTCCGCGCTCATCCAGGTGAGTCCGTCGATCCGCTCGCCCATGGCCACGATCAGATTGTCGACCAGCTCGTCCATGCGGCGCTTGGACTCCGGCGGGAAGTGCCGTTCCACGTAGATCCGTCCGACGGCTTCGCCCATGGTGCCGTTGACGAACTGGACGGCCCGCTTCCACCGGTCGCGCTGCTGCTGCGCCCCGGTCAGGGCCTGGGACTGGAACTCGAAGTGCGCGTCGTCGACCGCCTTGGGCAGCAGGTCCGCGCGATTGCGCAGCGTGCGGTACACGAACCAGTCGCGCCACACTTCCACGTCGGTTTCGGCGAAGACCTTCGCCATGCCGGTGTAGGCGCTCGGCGTCGTGACGATGAACTCGTGCTGCTCACCGAGTCCGAACTCGTCCAGATAGATCTTCCAGGGCAGCCCCGGAGCCGACGACGCCAGCTGCTCGTCGCTCATCAAGTTGTACGTCTTGTCGATGTCGCGGGTGTCCTCGGACGGCCAGTGCGCCTCCGCCAGCCGTTTCTCCAGGGCGATGATCCTCGCGGCGCGCATGCCGGGATCGCTCTCCCCGGCGAAGGTGAGCAGCTTCTCCACGTACTTCGCGTACACCTCGCGCGCGCGGGCAAAGAGCTCGTTGTCCTCCTCGAGGTAGTAGTCCCGGTTGGGAAGCCCGAGACCGCTCTGCACGAAGTGGGCGATGTACCGTGACGGCTGCTTCTCGTCCTGGTCCACGTAGAAGACGAACGGCGACGTGCCGCCGCGTCGTGCGAAGCTCGCCAGCAGGAAAGCGACGTCGGCGTGCGTTCGCAGCGCGCGGGCCCTCGCCAGTTCCTCCTCGATCGGCGCGAGCCCGGCCTTCTCGATGGCCGCTTCATCGAGGTAATCGGCGTAGAGGTCACCCACCTTCCGGGCGTCCGTGCCGGTGGCGGCGCCGGAAGCGGCCGCCTCTTCCAGGATGGCGCGCACCTGCTCCTCGGCGTCGAGGAAGAGCTGCGTGAACGATCCGTACGATCCGAGGTCCGCCGGAATGTCGAAGCCTTCGAGCCAGCCCCCGTTCGAGTGGCGGAAGAAGTCGTCCTGGGGGCGGACATCGAGGTCGCGGCCGGAGAGGTCGACGCCCCACGGCGCGATGCTGGCCGCGCCGGCGTGGACGACCGGCGCCGCCGCCAGGAGGGTGATCATGGCGAACCCGGCGCTCATGGCCGGGGTGTGGTTGCGAACGTTCATGGGTTCTCTCCCTGCGAGGCGGATGCTAGACACGGACCGCGGTGACGACGAGATCGGGATCGTGGATGGAGACGCTGGCGGCCTTCGCTCCGTTCACGGCGAAGCGGATACGGACCGCCTCCGCGCCGCCCGGGAAGAAGGCATGGTCCCCGAGGGCGAACAGGAAACGCGCCGCCCGATCCACGCGGGCGATCCGCAGATTTCCGGCGGAGTCGACCTTGACCTCGAAGCGGTCGCCCGGGTCGGTTCCGAAGGCGTAGATCCCCACGTAGGTCTCCTGCTCCGCCGGCTCCAACTCGACGGTGGCGGGGCGCTGGTCGGCATCGCCCAGGGACTCGAGGAACTCGAGCACGGGCTTCGCCTCCTCCCCGCCGGCTTCGGCGTGCCGCAGCAAGGTGATTCCGTGGGGGCCGAGCGTGCGCTGGACTCCGGGCGAGGCCGCCACCATCGCGCGCACGACGTCCAGTTGGCCGAGCATGGCCGCGGAAAAGATCGTCGGGTGTGCGCCGTGCTGGAGCAGGACGCGGGCGATGTCGGCCCGGCCCATGTGCGAGGCGGCGCCGAGCGCGGTCTCCCAGTCGCCGAAGCCCCAGTCCCAAGAGGCCTTGGCGAGGGCCGGACGCGCGGTCACGAGCGCGGTGACTTTGTCGAGGTCGGTGTGCGACGCGCCGACGACGGCACGTGCGTCGGCCGGGGAGTGACTCGGGAAGTCCGGGTGGAACACGGCGGTCGGCTCGGTCGGCGCGGCGCGAAGGCCGGATCCGAACAGTGCGGCCACCGCGGTCGAAGCACCGGCGGCGGCTCCTGCGGTGAGGACATCGCGGCGATTCGGGCGCATGATCCCTCCGCGGGCGCGGTCTCTCGTTCCGCGCACCGTGCGGTGAGCGTAACGTCGCGCCCGACCGGCGAGGAGGGCGGTGCGCGTAAAATGATGTCTCGGGATCCTCGTGCGCGCCGCGTCGTGCGGCCGGCTAGATCGGCGCGAGGAAGCGCAGCGGGTTGTCCACCGCGATCTTCCGCCAGTTCGCCTCGCCGATGTAGCCGCGCAGATTGATGGAGAACTCCCGCTCGGTCGCGTCCCGCTGCACCATGTAGAAGTCCGACCCGTAGAGAATGCGGGAGCCGGTGTCCTCGGCCTCGATCAGCATCTTGAGCAGCGCGTGGGAGCGGGGGCTGGCCGCCGTGGCCGAAACGTCGGCGAACACGTCGGGCCATGCCGGATTCCGGAGGATGTCGTTGATCTCGGCGAGCCAGGACTTCTCGTCTCCGTCCTGCCAGGGATCGCTCAGATGGCTGCGCCACTCCTCCCCGCCGCCGTAGTGCGCGAAGCAGAGCTTGAGACGCGGGAACTCCTCCAGGACCGGCACGAAGTTCGTCGGATGCGTGTAGTGGTCGGTGAAGGTCTGGTTGTCGTCGCCGCCCAGGCGTCGGCCCGTCCGCGGGTGCCGGCGCATGTCCTCGGTGACGGCGCCCTTGAAGTAGGCGCCTCCGCGCGCGCAGTGCGTCAGCACCGGGAGGCCGCGCTGCTGCGCGTAGGCGTAGATCGGCCGGAGGCGATCGTCGAACGGCCAGTAGCCGAGCGGCGGGTAGAGCTTGATGCCGCCGAAGCCGTGCCTTTCGACGTACTCCCTGACCAGAGTCTCGACGTCGGGACGCCGCGGGTCGGCCGCGACGAAGGGAATCACCACGTCGGGGTACGCCGCGTGCAGCGCCGCGAGCCCCTCGAGCTGCTTCGGGTAGTCGAGCGGCGCCCTTCCCGCCCCCATGAAGTCCATGTCCATCGGGAGCACGACGAAGCGCGTTCCCCGCGGGTAGAAGCCCTTCACTCTCCGGAAGATCGCTTCCTGCGAGGGCTGGTCCTGGTTCTCGAG
>JBQTGV010000207.1:0-22189 GCA_052390515.1 Candidatus Eiseniibacteriota bacterium
TCCGTCGTGCCGCAGCCGCCGGCGCCGCCCGTCGCTTCGCCGCAGCCGGCCGCGCCACGCCTGCCTTCGCCGCGGCCGGCCGAGCTGTATCCGGCACCGGCAACCGAGGAAGCTCCGCCGCCCGCACCGCGCTCGGAGCGCGAGATCGAGGAGCCGAAGCCCGTGCCTCCGCGGCGCATCGAACCGCTGCCCTTCCAGCGGCGGGAGCGGCGGGGCTAGGCTGCCGGCGCGCAGAAGCAGCGCACGTCCACCAGCGAGCCGTCGGGGAGGAACGCCCCGGCGCCGGGGTGGATCTCGCGGCGAAAGCGCTCGAGCACGTCCGGCACCGGTTCGCCCCCGTTCGGGTCGGGAACGACGAAGACTCGCTCGGGGCGAAGCCGTTCGACCGCGCGGACCCATGCCGCGCGGGACTCCGGGCCGTCGTTCTGGCCGGGGTGGATCGGGATCTCCAGCAGGAGCCTGGCCGGAGTTTCGCGGCGAAGGGAAGCGATGCCTTCCACGTGCCGCTCCCACGCGTCGGCCCGCGCGTACGGCGTGCCTTCGGCCCGCTTGTCGACGAGCGCCGGGAGCCACGCGACCACGGTGTCGGCCTCGCCCGCTTCCCGGCGGACGTCGCGGTCGCCGAGTGGGTCCCCCCCGGTCAGCACGATCGTGGCGAGGTGCGCCGACTTGCGGATCCGCCGCAGGATCTGCCCGATGCTCTCGTGCAGGAGCGGGTCGCCAGACCCGCCGAGCACGACGGCTTCCACCGAGGCGCCCCGCTCGATCGCCGACAGAACCGAGCGCACCGCCGCCTCGGGCGCGGAGAAATGGGCGCGGTGGGAGTGGGGGACGCCGGGCGCCAGCACTCGGCAGTAGCGGCACTTGCCTGCGGCCGGCCCGGGCGAGACCTCCGCGAGCAGCACCCGACCGAAGCGGAGCGACTCGAACGGCTCGTGGATGCGCGGGGGGAAGGCCATGGATTCTCCCGGGTCGGGCAAGGGCATGGATTCTCCTCGCGCCGTGGGGGCGTGTAAAGTGCCGGCATGCTCGCCGCCGTGCTGCTCCTGGCCTCGCTCGCCGCGCCGCCTCCGCCGGCTCGCGAGCACTTCCGGGACGAGACCGCCCCCACGCACGTGCTGCGGATCACCGACCTGACCTCCGGTGAGGTCATCCGGACCGACGGACCGGACTCTGCGCTCGCCGCGGCCTTGCCCCTCGGCGAGACCGCCCGGCTGCTGCTCGCCCTGACCGGGATCGAGCGCGCGCGGCTCGATCCGGATGCGCGCGTGACCTGCGACTCGACCTGTTGGGCCCAGGGCGCGCATGGCGAGCCGGATCTCGCCGAGGCGATCGCCTGGTCCTGCGACTCCTGGGTGCCGCGAGCCTGGGACGCCGTCGGGCGCGGAGCGGCGGCGGAGACGGCGAAGCGGCTCGGCCTTGGCGGCGCCTACCACCGGGCGCACCGCGTGATCGCGATCGCCGGATCCTCGGACGATGGCACCTGGGTCACCGGCACGCTCACTCGCCGCTCGGACGTGCGCTGGGCCTTCGCCCTCTACGTCCGCGGCGGATCCTCACGCCTGGCCGCCACACGTGCCGCGGACCTGCTGCTCGAGACGGCCCGCACCTACGAGCGCGCGAGCAGCGAGCGTGGCGGCCGGCCGCTTTCGCCACTGGACGAGCGCTGAGCTGCTTCAGCGAGCTACCGGAGCAGCACTCCCCGCTCCACGCGGCGAACGCCGGGAGCCGTGAGCCGGGCGAAGTACACGCCGGCCGCGGCGGGCCGGCCGGAGTCGTCCCGCCCGTCCCAGGAGACGCGATACTCGCCGGAGGAGACCGTGCGGGCGAGAAGGGTGCGGACCTTTCGCCCGGTGACGTCATGGACGGAGATCTCGACCGCGGCTTGCTCCGGCACGGCGAACTCGATGTCGGTGCGGTCGAGGAAGGGGCTCGGCCGGAGCGGTTCGAGGCGCCAGCTCTCCGGGGCGAGCCGCTCGCTGCGGTCCGCCGGAGCTTCCGCCGGCGGCTCGGGTGCCGGGGCGGTCAGATGCTCGCCGGAACCGAGCCCGCCGTTCACCACGACCGCGTATCCCTGCGGGCCGAGCGGCACGTCCGCGCCCCGCACCCGCACGATCCAGGTGCCCGACGACGGCACCTTCACCAGCACGCGCTCGGCGCTGTTGAGGGCGTCCGCCGTCCCCCCGGTCACGGACTCTCCGACGACCACGTTGAACACGTTGCCGAGGAACAGGCCGTCCGGGCCTTCGACTTCCAGGTCGAGGTCGTTGACCGGCGCGAGCGACGCTCCGTGCGAGGCCGGCTGGTCGGTGAACGCCATGGTGACGGCGAGCGGCTCGAACGAATCGGAGATGCGGAACGTGAACTGCGCGACCTCGCCGGTGGACAGCCCCTGCGCGTGGCGCACGTCGCGGATGCGCAGGCGGCGGGTGTCGCCGGGGAAGTACAGCGCGTCGTCCAGCAGGATCCGCCCCCAGCCCTCCCGCGCACTGGGGTACTGCGCCTGCCCGGTGAGGTCCACCGTGGAGTTAATGACGGCGGCGCGGAGCAGCGCTCCGGTCGGAACGATCCCGTCTCCGGTGTGGGGCCGGCCGGTCGGGTAGTAGCCGCGGCGGAAGTACTCGCGCACGAGGGCCGCTCCCCCCGCGACCGCGGGCGCGGACATGCTCGTACCGGTCATCGACGCAGTGACGCAGCCGCCGAGTCCCGCCGAGCTCGTCCCCACGCCGGGTGCCATCACCTCGGGCTTGCGCCGCCCGTCGAAGGTCGGCCCCGGAGCTCCCGAGCCGTGCAGGTGCTGGTTCGGCGCGGCAAGCGTGGCGGCGGTGGCCAGGCAGCTCTTGGCGTTCTCCGGCGAGATCACGGACGCGCCGCCGTTGATCACGGCGAAGAGCACGAGGTTCTCCTCGCGGTTCCGTGAGAAGGTATCCACGTCCACGCTCCAGGTGGTGTACGACCCGACGGAGGATTCGCCCCAACTGTTCGTGTGGATGCGCGCGCCGTCGGCGTAGGCCGCCTCCAGCGCCGCGAGGAGATTCGACGCGGAGTCGTTGAATCCGTCGATGTCGTTGACGTTCTCGAAGGAGAGCTTCGCCTTGGGTGCCATTCCGCGCGTGGTGGTAGTGCCGTCGGCCTGCTCGCCGGCGGCGGTGCCGGCCGTGTGCGTGCCGTGGGCTGCGCCGTTGACGAGCCCGGACGTCCGGTACGCCACGACCTTGCGGTGGCTCGGCCCGATCGGAGTGCCCAGCGGATCCAGGAAGAAGCAGCTGGACATGAGGATCTCGCCGTCGATGTGCCCGATGATCTCGCCCGCGCCGAGCAGCCCGTTGTCGTAGAGCGGCAGATCCCCGTTCGCGTTGGACTGGATGACCCAGCGCACGTTGTCGTTGCGAAGAGTCGGCTCGCCCGTCTCCTCGATCCACTCCACCTCGGAGATGCGCGAGAGCGCCGGAAGCAGCTCGTCCCCGGCGACGACGAGCAGGCGGTTCCCCGCTTCCGGACCGTGCACGGCGAGCACCCGCGCGCCGGCCTCGAGCGCGCGCTCCGCCGCCGCCCGCGCGTCCTCCCCGGCGAAGACGTGCACGTCGAGCAGCCGCTGGGTCCCCAGCGCGACGCGCGCCGGATCCCGGAAGGTGCGGCCCCCGACGTCAGGCGATACCTTCCACTCCGAACGGTAGAGGTCGACGCGCCGGACAAACGACTCGCCGCGCAGCGCTTCGGCGGCTTCCTGTGTTGCGCGAACGAGATAGGCGTTCGAGGGAACGTAGCCGACGATCCGCGCGCCGGTGGCGTCGAGCGCGCGCCGCACGGCCAAGTCTGCCGGTCCGGAGATGACGGCGATCCACGTGGCGGCCTCTCCCGGGGCGGGCTCAGCCTCGGGCGCCACGGACCGCGTGACGGGCGGCCCCGTCTCGACTCCGTACTCCACGTGACGCAGGTGGACGCGGCCGTCGCCGAGGTCGAGTGCGATCGCCCTCGCGGCCACGAGCAGCAGGACCGCGGCACCCGCCCCCGGATTCGCCCTGGGCATCAGCCTCAGCGGAGAACGACGAGCTTGCGCGTCTCGTCGATCCCCTCGCCCTCCAGCCGGTAGAAGTAGATGCCGGCGGAAACGGCCTCGCCGAGGAAGTCGCGTCCGTCCCACGAGGCCGAGTGCTCACCCGCATCGAGGATGCCCTCGGCGAGCGTCCGCACGCGCCGCCCGGAGATGTCGAAGACGCCGAGGGAGACCAGCGCCCTCTCGCCGAGGGCGAAGCGGATCTCGGTGGCCTCCGCGAAGGGGTTCGGGTCGTTCTGCGAGAGGTGAACGACGACCGCTCCAACGGGTGCGGCCGCCGGCTCCGCTGCGGCTCCCTCGGGCTGGGGCGCCGCCGGGAGCTCCTCCGCCGCGGCAAACCCTGCCAACATCGGCAAGAGTGCCGCGCTTTGCAGCCATCGGGCAGGGACGCTCACGTCCGGTCTTCCTCGATCGTCGGGGCGGGATGCGGGCGAAGATCCCGGCATCATCTTACCATCGCAGCGCGCGTCCCGCGAGGGCCCGCGCGGGGTAGCGGTCCCCCTCTTCGGGGCGTATATTCGCAGGCGATCGACGGTTCCGTCGCCAATTCCGTCGCCAGAGTCCCCGAACGCAGGTCGGATCGGATGTTCGCTCCACGTCGCGTCGTCCCCGCGCTTCCCCTGCTGCTCTGGCTCGGGTGCTCGGAGTCCGACGACCCCGCCGGCCCCGGTCCCGACCCCGTGGGCCCCCCGACGATCGAGAGCTTCGGCGTCACCGACCCCGACGGGGTGATCCTGCACGGGGATTTCACCACCCTGCGTTGGAGAGCTTCCGGCGCCACTTCGGCGAGCTTGTTCCCGCCGGCCGGTGCGTTCGGATCGCCGGAGAACGGCACCGTCAGCATCCGGCCCTCCCAGCCGGTGACCTACACGCTGACCGTCTCCAACGCGCACGGGGAGGCCAACGCGCAAGTCACCGTCGACGTGCAGTACCGCGCCGGCATGTACGTGAATCCCGCCACGGGTGACGACGCGAACGGCGGGCAATCGCCCGCGGCGGCCCTCGCCACGCTCGGCGAGGCCCTGAACCGGTCTCTCGCCGGCGGCGTCATCTTCCTCGCGGCGGGGACCTATACGACGGCGGTGTCCATCGACGGGGCCCAGGTTTCGATCTACGGCGGCCTCGACCCGGCGACGTTCTTCGAGGGTGAACCGCGCAGCGCCTACGTCTCCGTCGTTCGCCCGGCGTCGGGCATCCCGCTGTCCATCCGCAACTCGTTCGGGACGATGGAGATCTCCAACATCACCTTCGACGCGCGGGACACTCAGGCGCTGGGCGCCGAGATCGTGGACGCCCAGGCCCGGCTGCTGTACTGCAGCTTCGACACGCGTAGCTCCCTGTCGCTGCCGGCCGGCGTGCCCGCCGCGCTCTCGGTCCGCTCGGAGGCGGCCGTGGCCGGCGTAGAGGTACGCTCCTGCCGTATCTTCGGCCCGCGCAGCATCGCCGCCCTGGAGACCCGCGGCATCAGCCTGGAGCAGGGCCCCTCGGGCGGGGCGGTCGACGCCGCGGTGGCGCAGTGCTTCATCTACGGCGGCCGCGCCGCCAACCTCTCCAGCGGCGTATTCGTCGACACCGACGGCAACCCGGGGATCGGCGTGTGCACCATCGGGGCGGAGATCACCGCGACCGGCGGACCCGCGGTCAGCTCTGCGGCCATACGCATCCTCCGCGGGCATCCGTTCATCGGCGGCAACGTCTTGTTCACCCGCGGGAACGGCCCGCGCTTCGGGGTCATCGAGGGCGCGGTGGACACGAACCCGTCTTCGCTCGAGGGTAATTACTTCGTGTCCGTCGGCACCATTCCCTACGACAACTTCGACGACGTCGATCCGGTGACCGAATCGGAGCTGAATCAGCCTCCCTTCACCGTCGGAGTCGGCAACGACCTGGTCTTCTACAACCTGCTGGAGACCAGCCTCTCGGTGACGAACATCCTCGCCAACGTCGACCAGGGCGATTTCCACTTGGTGCACCCGATCGGCCCCCCTCTGCTCATTCCGAACCCGGCGGCCGACCGCGGGGACCAGTGGGTGGCCAACCCCAAGTACGGTGCCGTCGGTGACGACATCGACGGTGATTCGCGCCCCTCCAGCATGACCCTGTTCGACCTCGGGGCCGACGAGGACTGATCCCCATGAGCACGAAGCGGGTTCTCTCGGGGATCCAGCCCTCGGGTTCCCTCCACCTGGGCAACTGGTTCGGGGCCATCCGGCAGTTCCTCGAACTGCAGGACAAGTACCGCTGCCATTTCTTCATCGCCAGCTACCACGCGCTCACCTCCCAGCGCGACGGCGCGGAGCTGCGCCGCAACATCCTGGACGTCACCGCGAGCTACCTCGCGCTGGGGCTCGACCCGGAGCGCGTCGTGCTGTTCGACCAGGCCGACCTGCCCGAGCACCACGAGCTCGCCTGGGTGCTGTCCTGTCTGGCGCCGGTGGGCCTGCTGCAGCGCGCGCACAGCTACAAGGACAAGGTGGCCAAGGGCATCGAGCCGACGCACGGACTCTTCGCCTATCCGGTGCTGATGGCCGCCGACATCCTCATGTACGACGCCGACCTCGTCCCCGTCGGCAAGGACCAGAAGCAGCACGTGGAGATCGCCAGGGATCTGGCGATCCGCGTGAACAACGAGTGGGGCGAGCTGCTGCGCGTTCCCGAGCCGTACATCCTGCCCGAGTCGGCGGTCGTGCCGGGCATCGACGGCGAGAAGATGTCCAAGAGCTACGGCAACGCGATCGAGCTCTTCGAGGAACCCAAGGCGCTCAAGAAGCGCGTCATGAGCATCGTGACCGACTCCACGCCGGTGGAATCGCCGAAGGACCCGGAGCACTGCACCGTCTTCGCTCTCTACAGCCTCTTCGCCTCCCCGGAGGAGAAGGCCGACATGGCCGCGAAGTATCGCGCGGGGGGCTACGGGTACGGAGACGCGAAGAAGGCGCTGCTCGCCAAGATCGAGGATAAGTTCGGTCCGCTGCGGGAGCGCAAGCGGGAGCTCGCGGCCCGCCCCGACGATCTCGAGGACGTGCTGGCCGACGGCGCGGCGCGCGCCCGCGAGTCCGCCGGGCCGCTCATGGAGCGGGTGCGCACGGCCATCGGCCTCCGGCCCCGTTCCCGCGCCGACCTGAAGCGGATCTGAGCGGCGCCGTTCGCGTCCTGGTGCTGGGTGGGCGTCCGGGGCTCGTCGCCGCGCTCGCCGCAGACGGCGTCCCCCATCACGTCTGGAACGACCCCGCCCGGCGATGGCCCGCGGAATCCCTCGCGGAGCTCGGAGGCTTCACTCACGTGCTCGCCGGCACCGAGGCCACGGTGGTGCCGGCGGCGCTCGCCCGCGAGAAGCTCGGGGCACGACGCTTCCCCCGCGTGACCGCGCACCGCTGCCACGACAAGCTGGTGATGAAGCGCTACCTGGAGCAGCGCGGCATCGCCATGACTCCCTACCGGGACGGGAGTGCGCGCTCTTCGGCGGACGAGATCGTGCGGGAGCTCGGTCTGCCCGTCGTGCTCAAGGATCGGCGGCGAAGCGGCGGGCGCGGCATGGTCGTGCTGCAGGAAGAGGACTCGGTGGCGCGGGCCGCGCGGCGCGGCCGGATCCTGGAACGCTGGGTGGAGGCGGAGGAAGCGAGCATCGAGTCGTTCGTGTCCGACCGGATCGTCCGCTTCGTCAACGTCACCGAGTACGTGCGCAAGGGTGCGGTGAACGCCGTCCCCGCCGCACTCGATGCGGCCACGACGGCGAAGCTCCTCGAGCTGAACCGGCGCGTCGTCGGAGCGCTCGGCATCCGCTGGGGGATGACCCACGTCGAGGCCTACCTCACGTGCGGCGACCTGCTGTTCGGCGAGATCGCGCTGCGGCCGCCCGGCGGCTACATCATGGACCTCATCGAGCTGGCCTGGGGATTCGATCCCTGGCGCGCCTTCCTGGCCGTGGAGCTCGGGCGCGGCTTCGACTTCCCCGCCGCACCCTCCGCGCACGCCGCAGCCGTCGTCCTCCACCCCGGCGCTGGCACGGTGCGGGCGGTACACGGTCTCGACGAGGTTCGCCGGCATCCGGGCGTGGTCCGCGCGACGATCAAGGTCGGCGCCGGGGACCGGGTGACACCGCGGCTCGGTGTCGGCGAGAGCGTCGGCCGCGTCCTGCTCCGAGCGGCCACGCGGGACGAACTGCTCGCGGCGCTCCGACACGTGGACTCGACCCTCTCGGTCGAGCTGGATCCCGTGGCGGAGTGAGCGTCAGCTCGGCCCGACCGAGAAGTACGCCGCGTCGGGATGATGGAAGACGAGCGCCGACACCGACGCTTCCGGATCCATCATGTCGCCTTCGGTGAGCTCGACCCCGATCTCCTCGGGGCGAAGCAGGCGCCAGAGCTTGCGCTGATCCTCGAGGTCCGGACACGCTGGGTATCCGAAGGAAACGCGGATCCCGCGGTAGCGGCTGCGGAAGCGGTCGGGCATGGTCATGTCCGCGGGGTCGGGGAATCCCCAGGCCTCGCGGATGTCGGCGTGCAGCAGCTCGGCGTACGCCTCCGCCGCCTCCAGCGCCAGCGCCGCCGCGGCGTGGCTCCGGAGGTACTCGCCCTCGGCCTTGAGCTTCTCCGTCCAGGCCCGGACGCCCGCGCCCGCCGTGGTGACGAAGAGGCACACCCAGTCCTCGCCCGCGCCGCGTTCCCGGACCCAATCGGCGATGCACACACCGTCCTCCGCCGGCTGACGGCGGAAGGCGAACTCCTCGAGCGGACGGCCGGCGGCGTCCAGAACGCGCAGCGTGTTCCCTTCGCTCTCGGCGCGGAACCACTGCCACACCGCGCTCGCGCGCAGAGCGCCGCGTTCGCACTCGGACTGCAGCGCGCGCACCACGCGAGAGAGCTCCAGCGCGCGCTCGTCGCGCTTCGCCCAGAGCTCCTCCCACCTGCCCTTCAGTCCCAGGTGACGGTGAAAGAGCGCCTGCGGGTTGATCCACGGCCAGATGCGCCGCAGATCGGCGGCGGGCTGCACGTGTCGCTCGAGGTCGGGCGGAGCCGGCACCTGCTCCAACACCGAAATGCTCGAGCTGCGCCGGAACCCGGGCGCCGCCGGAGCGCGCGTCGAGCCCTTCTTCGCCACCGCGTTCGCCGCGCGCTGCGCGGTCTCCTGCTCCAGTGCTTCCAGGCCGTCGCCGCCGCCCTGGATGCGGTCGCAGAGCGCGAGCCCGGCCATCGCGTCCTTCGCGTAGAAGACCGACCCCGCGTACGCCGGGCCGATCTTCGTCAGCGTGAAGTTCTCGGAGAGCGCCGCCCCGCCGACGAGCAGCGGCGGCACGACGCCGGCGCGGGAGAGATCCTCGGCGGTGATCACCATCTGCTGCGCGCTCTTCACCAGGAGACCCGAGAGCCCCAGGATGTTCGGCTGATGCTCGCGGCAGGCTTCGATCAGCACCTCCGGCGCGATCTTGATGCCCAGGTTCACCACCGTGTAGCCGTTGTTGGACAGCACGATGTCGACGAGGTTCTTGCCGATGTCGTGCACGTCGCCCTTGACCGTGGCCAGGATCACCTTGCCTCGTGCCGCGCTCTCCGACTTCTCCATGTACTGCTCGAGGTGCGACACCGCGGCCTTCATCGCCTCCGCACTCTGCAGCACCTCGGCGACGATCAGCTGGTTGTCGTTGAAGAGCCGCCCCACCTCGGCCATCCCGGCCATGAGCGGGCCGTTGATGATGGCGAGCGGCAAAGCACCCTCGGCGCGCTTGCGTTCCAGATCCTCGGTCAGCCCTTCCTTGGTACCCTCCACGATGTAGGCGGCGAGGCGCTCGTCGAGCGTCCGCGGCGGCCCGGTCTCCCTCGTGGCGCGGGAGCGGGCTTTGCGGAAGTGCGCGGCGAAGCGTCCCACCGGATCGGCGCCGCGGCAGAAGAGCAGATCCTCGGAGAGCTCGCGCTCCTCCTCGGGGATCAGGTTGTAACGCTCCAGCTTCTCCGTGTTGACGATGGCGAAGTCGAGACCGGCCTTGGTCGCCTGGTACAGGTACACGGAGTTCAGCACGTCGCGCCCGGCTTCGGGCAGGCCGAAGCTGACGTTGGAGACGCCGAGGATGGTCTTCGTTCCAGGGAACTCCGTCTTGAGCAGGGGGATGGCGGCGAGCGTCTCCTTCGCGCTCTCCACGTACTGCGCGTCTCCGGTGCCGACCGGGAACACCAGCGGATCCCAGAGGATGTCCTCCGCGGGAATGCCGTACTTGCCGGTGAGCAGGGCGAAGCTCCTCCCGGCGATGGCCAGCTTCCGCTCGCGGGTGACGCCCATGCCCTGCACCGGGTCCTCGTCGATCGTGCCCACCACGACCGCCGCGCCGAAGCGACGCACCAGCGGGCACACCCTCTCGAAGCGGTCCTCGCCGTCCTCGAGGTTGATCGAGTTGATGATGGCCTTGCCCTGACTGTAGGTCAGCGCCAGCTCGATCGAGGCCGCGTCGGTCGAGTCCAGCATCAGCGGGACCTTGACCATGCGGATTACGCGCTCGTAGAACGCACGCACGTCGGCGAGCTCGTCGCGGTCCGGGTTC
The DNA here is from genome assembly GCA_052390515.1 of Candidatus Eiseniibacteriota bacterium. Lineage (GTDB taxonomy): Bacteria > ARS69 > ARS69 > ARS69 > ARS69 > JBQTGV01. The sequence goes on from JBQTGV010000207.1 coordinate 10,590, forward strand.
TGCAGGTTGATGTCGATGACCTGCGCGCCGCCCTTGACTTGCCGCCGGGCGATCTCCGCGGCCTCCTCGAACTTCTCCTCGCAGATGAGGCGCATGAACTTGCGGGAGCCGATCACGTTGGTGCGCTCGCCGACGAGCACGGGGCGAACGTCCTCGTCCACTTCCAGGAAGTCGATCCCGGAGACGATCGTCTTGCGATGGGTCGGCGGGCGCCGCGGCTTCGCGTCCCTGGCCATCTCGGCGAACGCGCGCACGTGCTCCGGACGCGTTCCGCAGCAGCCGCCGATGACGTTGACCCAGCCCTCGGCGACGAATCGCGACAGCGCCGCTGCCAGCGCCTCCGGCGACTCCGCGTAGCGCCCCTCCTCGTCCGGCAGCCCGGCGTTCGGAACGCAGGAGACGAACGTCGTCGCCAACCGCGAGAGGCTGCGCAGGTGATCGGTCATGAACGCGGGGCCCGTCGCGCAATTGAGTCCGACGGAGAGCAGCGGGTAATGGGCGACGCTCGCCCAGAAGGCCTCGACACTCTGGCCCGCCAGCATCGTGCCGGTGGGCTCGATCGTGCACGAGAGCATGACCGGAACGTGCGCGCCGGCCTGCGCCATCGCCTGGTCGGCGCCGATGAGCGCGGCCTTCGCGTTGCGCGTGTCCTGCTGTGTCTCGATGAGCAGCACGTCCGCGCCGCCTTCGATCAGGCCCAGCGCTTGCTCGCGGAACGTGGCGATGAGCCCCTCGAACGTGACGCCGCCGGTGACGGTGATCGCCTTCGTGGTCGGGCCCATCGAGCCGGCGACGAAGCGCGGGCGGTCCGGAGTGGCGAAGGACGCGGCCACCCGCTTGGCGATGCGCGCGGCGAGACGGTTCAGCTCGCGGGCCTGCTCGGCCAGGCCGTACTCGGCGAGCACGAGCGGGGTCCCTCCGAACGAGTCCGTCTCCACCATGTCCGCGCCCGCGGCGAAGTACGAGGCGTGCAGGTCGGCCACGACGTCCGGCCTCGTGCGGACGAGGTTCTCGTTGCAGCCCTCGAGGTCGGGGCCACCGAAGTCCGCCGGGCCGAGGTTTCGCGCCTGGATGCCCGTCCCGGTGGCGCCGTCCAGGACCAGGACCCGCTCGGCCAGGAAGTCGCGGATCTCCGCCTCCGTCCTGCGGCCCGGATCGGGCCCCGACAGATCGAAGGGGGGGCGCGCGGGAGAGGCTTGGGAGAGGCTCACGGGGTCCTTTTGCGGTGTCGGCGTCAGGCGCCGGGCTCCGCGAAAGGTGCTAGTTTCCGGGGCCGATGTCCAGCCTCCGAGCCGTCGTCCGGAACTCCGCGGTGCTCTTCGCCGGGACCGCCGCTTCCAAGACGCTCGTCTTCGCTTCCTACCTCCTGCTGGTCCGGGTGCTCGGCGCGGAGGGGTTCGGGCTCTACACCCTGGTCTTCGCCTACCTGGCGTTCTTCGAGCTGCTGCCGGACGCCGGCCTGGACGACCTCGTCGTGCGCGAGGCCTCCCGGCGAAGCGGCGACGACGCGGCCATCCTCGGAGCAGCCATCGCGCTGCGCGCGCTGCTGATCCTCGCCGCACTGCCCCTGGCGATGCTCGCCGTGCCGCTCGTCACCGACGACCCGCGCGGGCCCCTGTTCGTGGCGCTCGGCGCCGTCTCCTGGTTGTTCTCGTTCCGCCGGGCCTCGCTCCGCTCCCTGGCGGAGCTGCCCTACCGGCTCGCGCTGAGAATGGAGACCCCGGCGGTGCTGGGGTTCGCCGCGGAAGCCGCCCACCTGCTGATGCTCTTCGCCTTCGTTCCGCTCGGCGGGATCGGCGTGGCGGTCGCCGCGCAAGGAGCGTCCGCCCTGCCCTTCGCGGTCCTCCTCGTGGTGCTCGCGGCGAAGCGGCTGGCCCCGCGGCTGGCGCCGGACTCCGCCGAGATCCGCCGGCTGACCCGCGCGGCGCTCCCGCTGCTCGTGCTGCTGCTCGCCAACACCGTGCTCTTCCGCGCCGACGTGCTGCTCCTGCAGGTGCTGCGCGACGCCCGCGAAGTCGGTATCTACGCCGCTCCGGTGCGGCTCGTGGAGGTGGCCATGTTGATGCCCGTGCTGCTCATGGGCTCGGTCTACCCCCTGCTCGCCGGTGCCGCGCCGGACGACCCGGCACGCGCCAGCCGGCTGTTCCGGGTGAGCCTGCGGTTCCTGACCGCCGCCGTCGTCCCGCTGGTCCTCGCCGAGATGGCCTGGGCGCGGGAGCTCGTGCTGCTGCTCTTCGGGGCGGAGTACGAGCAGTCGGCCGCGGTGCTCCCCATCCTGGCCGCGACGCTCGTGCTCTCCTTCGCCTACGTCCTGCTCAACGCGTACTTCCTCGCCACGGGACTCGAGAAGCAGAACGCCGCTCTCGTCGCGGTGGCCGCCGGCGCGAACATCGCGGCGAACCTCGTCCTGATCCCGCGCATGGGTGCCGTCGGCGCGGCCTGGGCCACGCTGCTCGCGTTCGGCGTGCGCATGGCGGTCACGATCGCGGTGCGGGACACGCGGCCCGCGGCCGCCGCGGCGCTCCGCGCCATCCTGCCGGCCACCGTGTCCGGCGCGCTCGCGGTGCTCGCCGTGCGGATGACCGGAATGCGAGAGCCGATCGGCGCCGCGGAAGCGGCGCTCGCGGCGGCCGTCTACGCCGCCGGGCTGGTCGTCCTCCGCGGACTGCGGCTGGCCGAGCTCCGCGAGATCGCCCGCGCGCTCCGCCGCTCGGGCACGTAGGGTCTGCGGTGCGAGAAGATGTTCGCGTTCCCGCCTCCGAGCCGGTACCTTCGGCTCCGGCTGCGCGCACTCGACGCCCCGAGCGCCGCGGAGACGAAGGAGCCAGCGTGAGCCCGCGAGCACCCGTCGCCGTTTCGATCGCGGCAGTCGCCGTCTGGGCATCGGCCGTGGCTGCACAGACCGGTGCCGCTTCGACGGTTCCGACGCCCGCCGCGCCCGATCCGCAGCCGGCGGTGCTGGACACCGCCGTCGTGCGGGATGTCCCGCTCGCGAGCCGCATCTTCGATCGGGGAATCCCGGTCACCGACGAGTCCTTCTCGCCGGACGGCTTCCACTTCGCCTACCTCGATCAGGTGCCGGGCGGCTTCCTTGACCGCAAGCCCCGACGCTGCACGTTCCTTCTCGATTTCGCCACCGGGGAGAACCGGCCCCTCCAGACGCCCAAGGGAGTCGCGGTGCGGATCGGCGGATGGGACCCCACCGGCCGGTACCTGCTCATCGAGACCCAGCAGCCGGACCTGCTGGCCGCGCTCACCGGCAGTTGGACCACCTACCACTGGATCCTGGACGTGGTCACCGGCGAGTTCCCGGCGCGGAAGCCCTTCACCGGCCAGCGCGACGATCGCCGGTTCCGCTGGAAGGAGCGCGGGACGTTCCACGGGATCTGGGATCCGTCGAGCGCGCCCGTCGTCCTGCCACTCGTGGAGGGAGAGCTCTCCCGGATCTTCCACGACCGTCAAACGGCGATCGAGGAGGAGGACGCGCGGCGAATGGAGCTGGCCCGGAAGCTCGCGCTCGGGGCCGAGGGCGAACGCGGGCAGGTGCTCGCCGAGGTGCTGCCGCGCCTGGACGCGCACTGGACGCGGCGGGCCCAGCGCGATCCGATCATCGCGGATCTCTACGGCGTGCAGCCGCGGCTGCGCGTGCTCCGCGACACGACCTGGGTGCGCGCCTTCGAGGCGGTCGACCACGTGGCCGTGCTCGACCGCGGCCTCTGCCTCGTCACCGAGCCGGGCGAAAGGCAATCGCTGCTGGACGTCGCGCGGCTGGAGGTGCTGCCGCTGCCCCGGCCCCCGGACGGCCTCGCCGAGGCGCTCGACCGGCGCTGGGAAGCGGCCGACGCCTCCTACGACGAGAGCGACCCGCTGCCCCGCGACCGCCAGTACCGGCGCTTGTACGAGGTCGCCCAGGGCACGGCCTACTACTTCCACTACGTGATGCCGGATCGCTCGCGCGTGCTGCTGCTCTACGCGTTCGAGCCCTCGGGGCGAACGCTGCGCGTCGTCGACTTGCCGGAGTCCTGGCGGGGGAAGTGACGATGCGCCCCGTCGCCTACGTCTTCGCGCGAGCCTTGGGCCGGATCACGTGCCAGGAGATCTCCGCCGCGAGCCACCGCGGCACGACCCACGTGAGCATCTGGTGCAGCTGGTTCGTCGGTCCCGGGACGATGACGCGACGTCCCCGATCCAGCCCCTTCATGCACTCCTCCGCGACCTTCGCCGCGCTCTGCTGACCGAACACGCCGGTCTTGTGTCCGGTCGCGACCGCGCCCGACACGACGTGGAAGTTCGTCGAGGTCGTCCCCGGGCAGAGGATCGCGGCACGGACTCCGGTGCCGCGCAGCTCGCAGTCCAGCGCCAGGGTCCAGTCCAGGAGAAAGGACTTGGACGCCGCGTACGTGCCGATCCAGGTCACCGGCCGGAACCCCGCCGTCGAGCCGACGTTGAGGATCAGGCCGCGCCGGCGCCGGATCATGCCGGGCAGCACGTGGGCGGTCAGCTCCGCGGGGGCGGCCACGTTGAGCCGCAGCATCTCGCCTTCGCGGGCCGGACCCTTGCTGCCGAAGCCGCCATTGATCCCGAACGCCGCGTTGTTCACGAGCACGTCGATGTTCATGTCGACGTCGCGGAGGCGCCCCAGCAGGCGCGCGATGCCGTCGGTAGTCGCCAGGTCCGCGTCGATCCACTCGGCGCGCACGCCGTGCGCCGACGCGAGCTTCTTCGCCTGCAGACGGAGATTCGATGCAGACCGGGCCACGAGGAGCACGTTGATACGCCGCATCGCGAACTGCCGCGCAATCTCGAAGCCGATCCCCTCGCTCCCGCCCGTGACCAGGGCGGCTCCTCCCCATCCGCGGAACTCTCCCATGGCTGCACCTCCGAAGCGGGAAGATCGGGGCAATCGCCCGGGCGCGCAACCCGGAACGAAACAGGCTATGCTGGTTCCATGCGTGCATCGATCTCGCTTCTCGCGTTGGCGGCGGTGGCCTCAGCCGGTCTTTCGCCGGCACCCGCCGGCGGCGAACCGGCCGACCCGACGGAAGTGGTCGCCCGGGTCATCGAGGCCCACGGCGGCGAGGCGCTCGACGGAGTTACCGGCTTCCGCGCGCGCGGCAGCGTTCTCTCCGCGGCCGACGGCCTCTCCGGAAAGGTCCGCATCGCGGTGAGGCTCGACGGCGCGCTGCGCGTCGAGATCCGCTGGCCGCAGCGGGAGGAGGTGCGGATCCTCGCCGGGCGGCTGGCCTGGCACGGCGGCAGCGCAAGGCAGCGGCCGGCCGACCGGGAGATGGCGGATTCGATGCGGCTCCAACTGCACCGTCTGGCGGCGCCGTTCGAGCTGGCCGGGCTGCCGGCGGACTCGCTGGAGGCGCTCGAACCTTCGCCGGAGGGCTGGAGCCGCATCGCGCGGCGCTGGGACGCGCGCACGCGCACCGTGTACGAGGTGGACGACACCGGGCGCATCCGGCGGATCCTGGGCGAGCTCCTGACCGGCGGCGACGACACGATGGACTTCCTCACCGAGTCGAGCGACTTCCGCGAGGTCGAAGGCGTCCTCTTCCCCTTCCGGACGACGACGGTCATCCAGGGCGAAGCCGCGACGGAGACCATCCTGGAGCGGGTCACGCTGGAGGAGAACTTCGCCGCAGACGAGTTCTCGCCGGCGGGGGCGCCGGGGGAGATCTGACCGCTCCCTCCCGGTTCGCTGCGAAGACGCGGCGAACCTCCAACCCGACGTCCTTTGCGCCCTACCGCGGCCTGCGGTCCCGAACCTCCTTCGGCGGTGGTGTCCTCCGGTACTTGATCTCCACCGTCGCTGTTCCGAGATTCGCGAGGCGCGATACATCAGCCGATTGGATCCCACGTGCGTCCGTCGTCGCCGCCGAGTCCGCCGCTGCGGCGGTCAGCACGAACCCGTTCGAATTCACGCCACCCTCGAGCGCCTCTTTCATGAGCAGCGTCATGTCCAGGGCGACCGCTCCGGTCCGGCTGAGATCCACCTCCGTGCGACCGTACACCGACTCGTCGAAGCGCGTGGCCCACGTGACGGCTCCCGGAGTCCAGGCGGCGGCCACGGGGTGGACGCGAAGATCCAGGGTTCCGCCTCGGGCCGCTCCAGTGAGGTCCATTCGCACGGTGGCCCGGGAGATGGCGATGTAGCCGAGGTCTCCGGGCGTGGCCAGATTGAAGAAGATGCGGGCGTTCCCGAGACCGTCGTCCACCGTGGTGACGTCCCGAACGGCGAGGTGGAGAGTCTCGGCGAACGAAGACGCGGCGGCGAGGAGCACGAAGGCCGTCGTGGCCGCGGCGACAGGGCGATGGGTTCTCATCGGTAGCCCTCCTTGATCCGCCCCCAGGATCTCGTCTCGACGGAGACCGAGCCGCAGCCACGTCCCCGAGCACCGATCTGACCGCAGCCGGGGGTGTTCGCCGGCAGGCAGGGCGAGGTGTCGAAGACCGTGAAGTCCCCGAGCGTCGGATCGCAGTACTGCGGATCGATCACGCGGTCCGTGGCGGCCATGCTGAATCCGCTCACATCACCGCCGGCGTTCTGCCAGTAGACGTTGCAGCTTGGCACGACCGTTGCGCTGAATGCGGTCACCGCTGCCGTGCCGCTGGAGCCGGTGACGATGTTGTTTCTGAAGTCGACGACACCCACCTGAAGCACTGCCGCAGATCCCGTACCGAAGGCCGTGTTCTGATGGAATGTGTTTCCTACGACCGTTCCAGAGAAGCCGGTCGCCAGCGCTCCACCACCGCCCCCTGCACTCGTCGCACGGTTCTTCCAGAAGACGCAGTTGGCCACCGTCCAAGGACCCACCTGCGCGCCACCGATTTGGACGGCACCACCAACGGCGACGATCACGTTGTCCTCGAAATGGCAGTCCGATACGGTGACGCCCGACTGGTAGTTCACGATGGACACAGCTCCACCGCCCCCACCGGACGACGCCGAGTTTCCGATGAAGGTCGAGTTCCTGATCACCGCCTGCTCGGGTATTAGCAGATCCTGTGCGTGCGTCCCGATGGCGCGCTCCACGCAGTTCGTGAACAGGCACCCATCCACGAGGAGATCTGCCTCGAGCTGGTGGATGCCCGCGCCGCCTGTCTGGCTCGACAGATTGCGGAACTCACAACGGATGATGTCCAGATCGGCGTATGTCGCCAGAATCCCGGCAACCGCCAGCTGTGCCCCGTCCATGTCACGGAGAACGCAATCGCGCAACGTCACCTTCTCAGAGTCAACGATGAACGCTCCGGGACTTCCCACCGGTGCCCCGGTTAGAGTGAAGCCCTCGACAACAGTATCGCCAGACAGGAGTCGCTCTCCGTAGACGACCTGGGGTTGAAAGCCGGTCGCTCCCTGCATGTCAATCGTCGTGACCGTCGGCCCTCCTTCCGATATAAGGGTAACACCGTCCACCAGGAAGGCACACGCAGTTTGGGGGAACCCGAAGATCACGCGCGTGTCAACGTCACTGTAGGTTCCCGGCGCCACCAGGACCGAGTCCCCGGCCACGCTCGCGTCGAGCCCTGCCAGAATCGTCGGCTGATCGGCAGGAACTCGGATGACCGCAGCACCGACGGGTGTGATCGCTAACACCAGGGCACCTAGTGACAGCCAGAGTTTTCGGATTCGCATCATGCTCCTCACTTCACTAGGACGATCTTCTGAGTCTGCGCGAACCCCACCCCCGCCATCCGAAGAAAGTACACGCCAGACGAGACTCGCCTGCCGGAGTCGTCGGAAAGATCCCAGCTGAGTTCCCGCGTGCCCGCCGCGAGCACGCCGTTCCAGAGGATCCTTACGTGACGGCCTCGCACATCAAATATGTCGACCACGTAGGCTCCGCCCTCTCCGGCGGCAACCCCGAACTGGATCTGAACGACGTCGCGCGCGGGGTTGGCCGACGGAGCCCCGAGGAAAGACTCTGCGGGCACCCGTGCAAGGCCCTCCCCCGACGCCGAGCCGCGATCTCCCGCGCCGTCCAGCGGTATCGACGGGGGTCCCGCGATCATCCTCCCTACCTGCGGCGGGCTCAGCATCCTGTGGTAGTACTTGGTCGCATCGCTCGTGTAGCGCGGACTGTGGTCAAACAATGCGCTGTTCGGTTTCAGCTTCGGGTTGAGCCACATGATCACCTCGCCGGGGAGGTTGATCAGGTCCTCGGCTGAGGGGGCAAGGAACGTGTACCAGTAGCAATTCTGCGCCTCAAGGATCGGGTTGCCGGCTTCCGTGTACGTCAACAGGAACTCGACGTTGCTACGTTCGACCATCAGCCCGTTGTTGCCTCGATCCACCACCGACGGTTCCATCCCGAGCTTGGTCTGAGCGCGGTTGTTCGACCGAACCGCTTCAAATCCGGCCCCGTCCTTAACCTCGAACCAGTTCGCCCTGAAGTTGGCCGCCGGGCCGCTCAACACAGGGTTCGCGTCGCGGCCGACATCGATTGCTCGAAATGACTCTACCACGTTGTTGCTGTCGGCCTGCACGTTCGACGTCTGGACGAGCTCGATGCCCGCGAGGTTGAAGCCTTCGATGTAGTTCCGCAGATACGTCACGGTGATGTTCGAAGTCGGCGCCGCACACGTCCACGTAGATCGAATCCCGGAATGTGAGGCCGCAGCACCGGTCCCCGGGCCGACGATCCAGTTCCCCTCGATAAGCGTGACATGAGCACCCCACGGCCTCACCCAGCAGTACTGCGTGGCCCACGTGACGTCGATCGCAGCGGACGACCCGGTCGGAAGAGCAAGCTGCGACAGATCTATCTTGTTGTTGCGCACGACCATGTTGAGGGCGGAATCGAGGAGGATGCCGGTCAGTCCAAGCTGAGCGAGCACGCCGCCGCGCTCGATGGTGTTCGATTCGATGATCCCTCCGAGAAGCGTCGTCCCGCTCACCGCGATGCCGACGTCCGCGAAGTCATGGATCCTGCAATTGCGGATAGTTGTGGCGCCGTCCGGAATGAACAGGAAGACGGGGTTCTCCGCGTAGCCGATGTCCGCGTACTCGATCACGCTCCCCGCGGCGTTCACGTCGAGCAGGATCCCGCCCCACCCGTCACCCGTGTTCGTCAGCGTCTCCGGGCGGAAGTACACCGTATCACCGTCCGCCGTGCTCCCCGTCGTGAAGATCTTCCCTTGCGGGACGAGGTCGACCTTGCCGCCTACTCCGAACGACGTCTCAAGGCTAGGTGACACTGTGTTCGTCGCGACGACGTAAGTCCCTCCGAGGAGATCCCACTCCCCATGTTCCTCGTTCACGACCGCTCCGTTCCACACTCCCCACGGGATGAAAGCGTCGGTGTTGTCGAGGTAGATGTGCTTCGGCGGAACGCCGCCGATGTTCACGAAGTCGACCTCGGCGAGATTCGGCGCGATGAGATTCTGGACTCGAATGCCGTATGTCGCGTTTTCGATGGACGTGTTTTCGATGTCGCTGAGCGGCTCTTCGGAGCCGACGCAGCCGTACCCGGTCCACTCTGCGCCGATGAGATCCATGGCGAGCCCCGACCAGTCGGAGCTGCCAGCAGTCACGGTGGCCTCGCCGCCGGCGTAGATGAACTCTCCACCCGACGAGTCGAACGCGAAGTGCACGAAGTCGAGATCGCGCGACGATGTCATCTCGACCACGCCACCGGCGAGATCTCCGGCAAGCAGTTGTCCCTTCACCCCGATCTGGACGCCGTCGGGACTCTCGCCGGCGGCCTGAGAGTCCTGGTTCGCGGCGGACACGACCTGAGATTTCTGCGAGATGGTCAGGGTCCGTCCGGCCGGTACCTCGACGTCCGCGACGAGCTGCACGAGCCCGCTCCAGACCATGCCGTCAGGCAGCGTGAACGGAGACCCCGCCGCCGGTGGTGTGCCATCGTAGCGAATCGTCACCGTGATCTCGCCGTTACCGCCACCCGGCGTCGTCTCCCAGTCGATGTTGTAAAACGAGAGGCCGCTGTAGACGTTCTGGTCCTGCCGGAACCCGCAGTGCTCCGCATCGTCGTAGTTCTGCCCGACGCCCACCGTGTAGTAGAGGTTCGTGCTCGGGTTGGTGTACGGAGTGAACAGGTTCACGACGCCCGGGCGGAAGAGGTCGTCGTGGCGTGCGCCGTAGTTGGCGTTCTCGAGGAACGACAGGGCGTCCCAGCCGTAGACAGGGTCGGGCGCCCAGGTGGTCGAGTCGAACATTCCGGTAGCGACCTCGATGTCGATATTCGGCGGGTATGCCTCGTTGGGGCATGTTCCTCCGTTGATGGGATCGGGGTCGCACACGCAGGGCAAGGTCGCCGGACAGACCGGGGGGAGTTGCTGGTTGCTGACGAGGGGCGGTGTGATCCACCACCCATCCATGGCCTGGTACGACAGCTGACAGCTGATTGGAAGCTGACTCGCCCGTTTCCGGTCCGACACGTGCCCGATGAGAAGACCGCTCGTGCCACGCGCGCCGTCGTCGCACCCGAACGCGTTGCCGTTGTCGTAGATCGCCGCGGTACTGTCTCGGCACTCGAGCAGGAAGTGCTGGTACGGATCGGTCGTATGCACGAGAAGGCATCCGGACGCCCCGCTCTCACCCACGTCCGACAGGGTGTAGGTCTGCTCCTGGCCGGAGGAGAGCGTTATTTCCGGCGGATCGAGCCAGTCGAGCTTCCACCGCAGGAACGTCGACATGATCTCCGTGCCGTCCTCGTGCGCTCCCCAAGTGCCATCCTGGACGCAGTAACCACCGAGGGACCGAATGTGGTGATAGGGACCGCCGTTGTTGATCGCGGTCTGACTCACGCCGAGGTGATGCGTGTACTCGTGGATTGCAATCGTCCGGGTCGACTTGAAGCCGCGCTCCCTGGCAGGAGGATACGCCAACGCCGACCGCCCTCCGTCAACGTTGATGTTGTCCATCGTCGCCCTCAGGCCGAAGCCAAGGCCTATCGTGCCGCTGGTGCCGCCGAACCAGGGGTTGCCTTGGCACCCCTGTTGCGTGGGAGTGCACTGGCAGGTTTGAGTAGACGTGCAAGTGAACTTCTGTCGATAAACGACGAAGAGGAAGTCGACGACACCGTCCCCATCATAGTCGTAGACGGACAGGTCGCGGTGAGCGTCCACACTATCGATCGCTGCGAGGTTGAGCTCTGTGCTGCTCGGAAACAGGTTCGGATCGGGAAGGGTCACGACTTGGTCGTGTGCCTCGCCCATCAGCAGGTGGTCGCCGCCGGACATCAGGTGAAAGAAGTACGTCATGCTGTTGGGGTTGTCCGGAGTCTCGTCCATTTCCAAGAGCTCGTTCGCCCACGCGGGCAGAGGCCCGGGACCCTCGGGCCATGGATCCGCGCCGCACCCCGCATCCGAACCGATACCGGTGATCTCGTTCTCGAAGCGGACCAGGATGACGAGGCCCGTCAAGGTGTCCGCCGCAGCCACCGTTGTCTGCATGGCGATCGCCTCGTAGCTGAGGCGGCAGAACGATGTCGAGTCAGCCTGTGCCCATGCGCGCGGTGCGATCAGAGAGAGAGAGAGAGAGAGAGAGAGAGAGAGAGAGAGAGAGAGAGAGAGAGAGAGAGAGAGAGAGCAGTGCCCCGGTTCGGCTCGGGTTCATGGCAGCCCCCGAC
>JBQTGV010000208.1:0-8494 GCA_052390515.1 Candidatus Eiseniibacteriota bacterium
GGTGCGCCGCTCGCACCCGGCCCGCCGGCGGGCGGGTCCGCCGAGATGCCGCCAGGCCCGGCCGTCGGGGCCGAGGGGGCCCCGCCGAGCCCCTCCGTGCCGGCCGAACCGGTCGCGGCCGACTCGAAGCGCGAAGCCGCCGTCGCGGCGCTCGAGGCCCTGGACCTGCTGATCGAGCGCGTCGCCATCTATCCCTACGGTCACCCGGCGGTGGCGTCCGCGCGGGACCGCGCGCATGCTCGGATCACAGAGACGCTCGAGACCCGCGGGCCGCTCGGAGCGGTGACCGCACCGGGCGGGCTCCTGCTGGACGGGGGGTTGCTCGACACGCCGCGCTCTCGGTCCCTCGCGCTCGTGCTCTCCGAGGTCGACATCGCCTCCATCCAGCTCGACCCGGGCGTGGAGGCGGGCGAAGTCCTGGAACTGGCCGGCCGCAGCTCCCGGGCGCGCTCCGCCGGAGGCCCGACGGCGGCGCGCCGCGAGCTGGGTTCCGCCGAGGGCTCCTCGCGGGCGCGGGTCGCGCTCGTGGACTACGCCGCCATCCGCTTCGACAAGGGCCCCGGCGATGAGAGCGAGCGGCCCGCTGCCGAGGACCCTGTCTGGGTCGCGCTTTCGCAGTCGATCCTCGGGGCGGAAAACCGCGAGTCGCAGACGCCGGAGCGGCTCGCGGAGAGCCTCGCCCCGGACATTCTCCGCGAGGGCCCGCAGCGCGCCGGCGAGCTCTCCCGCCAGTTGCATCGGCTCTTCGAAGACGCCGACCGGCTCTCCGGGGACTCGCGCCGCGAGGCCCAGGGGCGAATGGGGCGCTTCCTCACCGCCCTGCCTCCCGCGCTCCGCGAGGAGCTGCTGCGCATCGGCGCGGCGATGGACTCGCAAGGCGCGGACGGCGAGGGCCACCTCGCTCCGGAGTCGCTCGCCACCGCGCTGCTCTTCGGCGCGGTACAGCACGGCCAGCGACCCCAGGAGGACGCGGTCGCGCTGCTGAGCCAGCTGCTGCGCACCAGTTCCATCGATCCGAAGGATCGGGCGCGGCTCGACGACCTGCTCGCGCAGGCGTCGGGCGGAACCGGCTCCGAGGAGCTGGACCGCCTCGGCGAGACCGTTCGCGAGATCTTCCGCCGCCGCGAGGACGTGCGCGCGAATCCGGCCGACTACCAGGCGCTCATCGACCTGCTCGCTCGGAGCGGTGCGCGCCCGGAGGAACGGGAGGCCGGCGCGCCCGACGAACGCAACGAGTGGAAGGCACGCTTCGGCGATGCCGCGGACGCCAAAGAGACGCTCGGCCGCGCGGTGGAGATCGCCGCGTGGCAGTTCGGAGCGCCGGGCGCGAACGACCATGCCGCTCAGGTGCTCGCCTTCGTCGACCGCGCATGGGACGAGATCGTCGGCGCGCGCCGCATCGACGAGCTGGACCGGGCGGTCCGCGCTGCCGAGGAGTTCGGCGCCGCGCAGGACACGCCCGAGCCGTCCCGGCAGGTGGCGAAGAGCTTCCTCGATTCCGCGCGCACCGACGACCGCATCCGCAAGATCCTCGCCGCCGGCGCGGCGTCGGGCGAGGCGACGCCCGGTGTGGTCGCGTTCGTGCGGCGTGCGGGGGAAGCCGCGGTGGAACCCGTCTTCTCGCTGCTCGAGGGGAATGCCGCTCCGGCTCTCGCCGACCCGCTCCGCGACGTGCTGCTCGAGCAGCCGCCCGCCCGTCTGATCGCGGCCGCGCGGGCTCGTGCCACCCGGGGATGGCGGGGCCTTCGCCCGGCGTTTCCCGTCCTCGCGAAGCTCCACGGCGAAGGGGTCGTCGACTTCCTCGTCGAGCTGCTCGCTCACGAGGACGAGAACGTGCGCAGCCACGCGCTCTCCGCGCTCGGCGACGAGGCCCAGTCCGCGGGCTTCCTCGAGGAAGTGCTCGGACCGCTGCTGCGCGACCCCAGCCTGGAGATCATGCGCGAAGCGCTGCGGCGGCTCGGCGCGCTGCCGGGTCCCGGCTCGGTCGAGCTCCTCTCCCGATTCGTGAGCGGCCGGGTCAAGACCGAACGCGCGGTGCCGTCCCTGGAGCGCCGCCTCTTCGCCGTGCGCGTGCTGACTCTCAAAGGCGCCCCCGGCTGGGAGGCGCTCGGCGGATGCCTCATCCGGCTCGGCTGGAGCCTCCGCAAGGACGACGTGGAGCTGGGCCGCGCCATCGCGCGCGCGGTGCTCCGTCGCCACGAGCGCGAGCAGGCGAACAAGCTGCTCTTCCCCTGGAGGTTCTCACCGGGCGGGGTATACGCCGCGTTCCGCCGCCGGGAGGACCCGAGAGTGAGTCAGATCCCATGGTGATCGAGACGGTCAGCTCCGCGCTCGTGCTGCTGCAGCGGGCCTTCGCCGCGCGTTCGCTCTACGCCGCCGGGCATCCCGCGGTCCGCGCCAGCGAGCGGGAAGCGTTCTCGCGGATCGCGGCGGCGCTCGAGCAGGACGGCGACATCTCCGTGGCCTTCGTGAACGGGCGCGTGCTGGTCGGCAGCGAGCCGCTCCCCACGGTCGCCGCCGGGGCGAACGAGCTTCGCGTGGCCTTGCACCGCTGCGGTGCCGACCGGCTCACGCTGCGGCGCGGCCTCGCCCCGGAGGAGCTCGCCTCGCTCCTGGACGTGCTCACCCGCGGCGGCGAGTCCGCCGAACGGGACCCGGGTCCGCACGTCGAGTTCGGCCACGTGGCCGGGAAGATGGAGGAGGAGGCGGCGAAGGGCGATGAGCTTCGCCCGTCAGCGGACCGGATCGCCCGGGTGCACGCCGGCATCGACGAGGACCGCGACCTCGACCTGGAGACGCTCGACGGCATCGTGCGGTCCATCGCCGCGGTCGTCTCCGAGCACTCCGGATCCCTCCTGCCGCTGCTGGAGACGAAGCGCCACGACGAGTACACGTTCGTGCACACCACGAACGTCGCCGTGCTCTCGGGTGCGATGGCCGAAGTGCTGGGCTTCGAGAAGCAGGTCGCGCGCGACGTGACCATCGCCGCGCTGCTCCACGATGTCGGCAAGCGTCGCGTGCCGGACGCGGTGCTGAACAAGAGGGGGAGCCTGGACCCGGACGAGCTGGCCATCGTGCGGCGCCACCCGCTCGACGGCGCCCGCATGCTGCTCGGATCGCCGGGAGTGCCGAGGCTCGCGCCGATCGTGGCCTTCGAGCACCACATCCGCGTGGACGGCTCCGGGTACCCGGCGCCGCCGGCGGGCTGGCGGCTCAACGTGGCCAGCCGCATCGTGCAGATCGCCGACGTGTACGACGCGCTGCGCACGCATCGCCCCTACAGTGACGCGCTGCCTCCCGCCGAGATCCGCGGGACGATGCTCGCGCAGGCCGGAGCGATGTTCGACGCGCACCTGCTCGACCTATTCTTCCGGCGCGTGGTGGACATCGATGCCGGGGTGCTCTCGTGAGGGACCTCCAAGGGCGGCTCGAGGTCATCGAGCCGATGGCCGTGCTGCAGATGCTTAATCACGTGCGAGCCACGGGCAGACTGAACCTGAGCGCGAGGCGCAACCGCGCCGACGTGTTCTTCGAGCGCGGCAACATCTCCTTCGCGAGTGTGGATACTCGCCCGTCGCGCATCGGCGAGCTCCTCGTGGAGCAGGGCGCGCTGGAGCGCACCACCCGGCAGCGGGTCCTCGAGGAGAAGCGGCCGGGGAAGAAGCTCGGGGCGCGGCTCGTCGAGTCGGGGATCGTGGCGGCGGAGTCGATCGAGCACGCCGTCGAGATGCAGATCCGCGAAGTGGTCTACGAAGTCGTCCGGTGGCGGGAGGGGCGCTTCCGGTTCCGTTCGGGGGAGCGGCCGGTCGGGGAGGACATCCTGAACCAGGCGCCGCTCGACCACCTCATGCTGGAGGGCGCCCGCCGGATGGACGAGGCCCACTAGCGCACCCGCACCAGCTTCCTCGTCACCGTCTCGCCCGACGCCGTGACCCGCGCGAAGTAGATGCCGGTCGCCGCCGTCCCGCCGGCACCGTCGGTGCCGTCCCAGCCGATCGTGTGCGTCCCCGCGGCGAAGAGCCCGTGCGCGATGGTGCGCACGCGCGCTCCGCGCACGTCGTGGATCACGGCGTCCACCTCGGTGGGAGCGCCCAGCGAGAGCTGCATCTCGGCTATGCCGGGCGCCGGGTTGGGGCGCGGCGCGGAGAGCGAGAGGCGCGCGCCGGAGGCCGAAGCATCCGCGATGTCCGGCACGGCGACCGGGTTGGTCAGCAGCTCGGTGCGATCGTTCAGGAGTGTCGTCTGGATCCGCGCGAGGCTCTCCGGCGAGAAATGATCCCGGCAGTGCTTGAGCGAGTAGGACATGAGCTGCGTGCAATCCGGCGCGTAGGGGTCGCTGTTGGCGTCGATCTCGCTGCCGGTGTACATGCAGGTCCCGGAATCGACCGTGGCCGAGGTCAGCACGGGGTCGGCCGGCGTGTCGCAGACGAGGTCGCCGGCCACCGTGCAGTTCGTGCCATCCACCAGCTCGTCCCCGAACGCGGTCTCGTGCGTGTGGAACAGGTCGAAGTAGTGGCCGATCTCATGCGAGAAGGTGGAGTGGTTGCCGAGGCCGGCGTCGTTCGCGGTGCAGCTGTTGCGCATCGCGATGGCCTGCACGGAGCTGAAGGTGAACGCGGAGATGCCGCACAGCGCGCCGACCTCGTAGTTCAGCACCTCGGTGAAGTAAATGTTGATCGCGTCGGCGACGGGATTCGTCGTGCGCAGCTGATCGATCTCGGAGTACGAGTCGATGTCCCAGTAGAACGCGTCGCTGTCGATGAAGTCGATCGGCCCGATCGTGTAGAAGCCGACGTCGGCGTCCGCGTAGTGGAGGTTCGCGTCGGCGACCGCCTGCCAGTAGCGGGACTCCGGCAGCCCGAGCGTTCCGTCGGACTGGCGGACGATGTGCGGGGCGATGGGCACCCAGTAGGTCGCCGTGCCCTGGACCATTGCCGGCGGCGCGCCGGCAGGGTGCGCGGCGACATACGCGGCGGCCTCCGCAGGCGTCACCACCGACCCGCAGGTCAGCTCCTCGGCCGTCGCCTCGGCGGAAGGCAGGAGGAGCGCAAGGGCGAGAAGTCCGGCGCCCCGAGGGGCGTGTCGGTCGAGCTGCATGGGGTTCTCCTGCGGAGGCGAGCCGGGGGGAGGCCCATCCTATCACGAGGGACGACCGGGGTGCCCGCCCTCAGCGCGGCCGGGGTGGCTCGGGCGCCGTCGGGTCCCCGTACAGCCTTTCGAGCTCCCTCGCCTTGTCCCGGAGCTCCCTCTCGGTCCGGCGATGCGCCTCGGTCGCCTCCACCTGCGCGCGGTGCAGGGAGAGCTGAGCCTCGAAGAGCGCCAGTTGCTCGCGGAGGAGCTTCGCCTCGGCCTCCCGCCCCTGGCGCCCGAGCTCCTGCGCTTCGTGCTGGACTCGAAGCGCCTCGCTCTGGAGCTGCCCTTCCTGCATCTGGAGCTCGAGGCGGGCGCGCTGATTCGCGATCTCCTCGATCTGATCCTGCAGCTCGATCTCGCGCCTCTGGAGTTCCTCGAGCTCCGCCGCCCAGGCCGTCCCGCGTGGGGTCGGCAGCAGAGCAGGCGCGCCGAAGGGAATCGGAGTTCCGGGGGCTCCGGGGGCCGGCACGGGAGGCTCGGCCATCAAGGGAGCCTCGTGCGCCGGCGGTGCCTCAGGAGCCGCCGGGGCCGCGGTCGTCGGTTCCGCCGGCGGTGCCGGCGGTGCGGGCGGGGCTGCCGGGCGCGCGGCCTCGGTGACTCCACCACTCGTCCCCGCGGGACCGAACAGCAGCACACCGAGCGCCAGGGCGAAGAGCCCCGCACGCGTCGCGCGGGAGGGAGGCAGGTCGATCTGGCGGCGGAGGATCATGGTGAGCCTTTCGTGGATGCGGGAGAAATCGCCGGCTCCCGTCGCGAGAGCCGGCACGGGCCGGGACGTGGTCCGGGCGAGGAACGACAGCGTCTCGATCAGGGCGCCCGCGTAGGCGCGCGGCGGCGTGCCGGCGGCACGCAGCACCAGGGCGTCGCAGCACGCCTCCTCGGAAGCGCGAAGCTGGCCCCGCGCCCACCAGGTGAGCGGGTACCACCAAGCGAGCGCCGTGGCGACGAGCTCGAGCGGCCGCACCCAGTGGTCGCGGCGACGTACGTGGGCGAGCTCGTGAGCGAGGAGCGCATCGCGTTGCTCGGAACCGAGCGCGTGCCAGAGCGCGGCCGGGACGAGGATCTCGCAGGGCGGACCCGGCCAGAGCGAGGGCGGGACCATTGCGGCCACCAGGCGCACGCGGGGAGCGGAGCGCAGCCCGAGCCGCCGCGCGACGCGGAGGACCTGTCCCTCGGGGACGGTCGTTCCGGCCCGGCCGAGGAGCCTGCGAAAGCGCACGGAGCGCACGGTGACGATCGAGAGAACGGTGAGCGCTCCGGCGGCCCAGAGCAGCAGAAGGGCGGGCGCGAGGCGAAGGGGGCGCGGGAGATCGCGGTGCGGCGGTCCGGCCGGTGTGGCCAGGACCGCAAGCGGCCCGATGGCCGCGGAGACCGGCGACGACGCCTCGTACCGCGGCAGAGGCCGCTCCGGCAGCACGCGCACGCCGACGGCCGCCGGGACGAGGAGCTTCGCGAAGACGAGGACCCAGAGCACGTGCGCGACGGCGTGCTTCCCGCGGCGCGCGGCGAGGAACGCCGGTAGGGCGATGACCGCAGCGGCCAGCCCGTTCATGGCGAGCGTCTCGAGGATGCGCTCCACGGCTCAGCCGGCCTCCGCGCTCGGATCGAGCTCGTCGAGGAGGCGCCGCAGCTCCGCCAGCTCCTCGGCGCGGAGCGGCCGGGAGTGCACCAGCTCGGTCAGCAGCGGCGCGAGCGAACCTTCGCACAGCTTCTCCGCGGCCTCGCGGAGCCGGTCGCGCAGCAGATCGTCGCGGGCCACGGCGGCGGTCCAGACGTTCGCCCGGCCCTCGCGGCGCCGGACGACGCAGCGCCGGGAGCGAAGGCGCTCGAGCAGCTTCTGCACCGTGGCCTGCTCCGACCCGCCACCGCCCGGGTAGAGCGCTTCGGCGATCTGCCGGACCGTCCGCGGCCCGCCGGCCCAGAGCTCCTTGAGGACGGCCAATTCGGCGTCGGGGATTCGCGCTGCGGTCATCGGTCCTCCGGCCTCAGACAAACAGTCTGGGCCAATGTAAGACAGAGTGTCTGGTACGTCAAGGGTCGGTCCGCGTGGTAGATTGCGCGGATGCTGGAAACGACGCGCCCCCCCGGAATGCGAGAGGAACCCGCGATGAAGTTCGCCACGAAGGCCGTCCGCTCGGGGATCTCACCGGACCCGACCACGGGGGCCATCGTGCCGCCGATCTACCAGACCGCCACCTACGTGCTGGAAGAGGTCGGTAAGGACCGGGGCTTCGACTACACCCGGGCCTCCAACCCCACGCGTGCGGTCCTGGAAGCGAACCTCGCGGCGCTCGAGGGCGGGCAGCACTGCGTGTCCTATGCGTCGGGGATGTCGGCGGTGGACGCCGTGCTCCGTCTGCTCTCCTCCGGGGACCACGTCGTCTCCTCCAACGACGTGTACGGCGGCGTCTATCGCCTGTTCGAGCGCGTGCTTCGCCGCTTCGGCCTCACGTTCACCTACGTCGACTCGACCCGTGCCGAGAACGTGGCGAAGGCCATTCGCCCGGAGACGAGGCTGATCTGGATCGAGACGCCGACGAATCCGCTCATCACGGTGACCGATCTCTATGCGGTGTCACGGATCGGGCGCGAGCGGGGGATTCCGGTCGCCGTCGACTCGACCTTCGCCACGCCGGCGCTGCTGCGCCCGCTCGAGTTCGGCGTGGACTTGGTCGTGCACAGCACGACGAAGTACTTGAGCGGCCACAACCAGCTGATCGGCGGCGCGGTGGTCATGAACGACGATGCGCTCCACGAGAAGATGCGCTTCTTCCAGAAGTGCATGGGTGCCGTGTCGAGCCCGTTCGATTGCTGGCTCACGCTGCTGGGCATCAAGACGCTGCACCTGCGCATGGAGCGCCACTCGGCGAACGGGATGGCCGTGGCGAAGTTCCTGGAGCGGCACCCCAAGGTGGCGAGGGTGAGCTATCCGGGACTGCCCGCGCATCCGCAGCACGTCGTGGCGAAGGCGCAGATGAGCGCATTCAGCGGGATGATCTCGTTCGAGCTGAAGGGCGGGATCCAGGCCGGTCGGACCTTGATGAACAGCGTTCGCCTGTGCGCGCTGGCCGAGAGCCTGGGCGCCGTCGAGACCATGGTCACCCATCCCGCGACCATGACCCACGCGGACGTGCCCAAGGCGGACCGCGAGGCGCGCGGACTCACCGACGGCCTGGTGCGCATCTCGGTCGGCATCGAGGACGTCGACGACATCATCGCCGACCTGGAGCAGGCGCTGGCGAAAGCCTAAGTGTTGCGTCTCGAAAGAAGCTCGGATGGCCGAGCGTCGTAGCCGCCGTGTCCGGAGCCATGGACGGCGGAGGCCGGCGGCAACGAAGCGAGCGAGGCACGGATGCCGAGC
>JBQTGV010000209.1:0-17836 GCA_052390515.1 Candidatus Eiseniibacteriota bacterium
TGGGTGGGGAACCGCGCCGTGATCCTGGCCGACGTCGGTGAGCGCTGCGTGATCGGCGCGGGCTCGGTGGTGACGAAGCCGCTCGCGCCGCGCTCCATCGCGGTGGGATCGCCGGCGCGCGTCGTCGGCACCCGCGGCGGGCCGGCGTCGTGAGCGAGGGCGCGGTCGTCGTCGAGGACTTCGCCCCGGGCGGTGAGGAGGAGTGGGACGCGTTCGGCGCCGGGCACCCCGAGCACTCGCACTACCATCGTGCCGGTTGGGCCTCGGTGATCCGAGCCGCGTTCGGCCGGCGGACGCCGTACCGGCTGGCGCGCGCCGGCGGCCGCGTGGAGGGGGTCCTGCCGCTCGTGGCGTTCGCCCATCCGCTCTTCGGCCGCTACCTCGTTTCCGTTCCGTTCCTGAACCGCGGTGGGATCCTGTGCACGACCGAGCGCGCGAAGATCGCGCTGCTCGCCGAGGCACGAAGCTTGATGGCGCGGACGCGGTCCTCGTTCTGCGAGCTGCGCCACGTGCGTGGGATCGACCCGAGCCTGCCCGCGCGCGAGACGAAGGTCTCGATGGCGCTGGACGTGCGCTCAGGTCGGGACGCGCTGTGGAAGTCGGTGGGGTCGAAGGTCCGCAACCTGGTACGCAAGGCGGAACGGGCCGGGCTCACCGTGCGGGAGGGACGCCCGGAGTCGGACCTGGACGCGTTCTACGCGGTCTTCGCCGCCAACATGCGCGACCTGGGCACGCCGGTGTACACGCCGCGTTTCTTCCGGGAGTGCTTCCGCGTCTTCCCGCGGGATCTTCGCCTCAACGTCGTGGAGCGGGACGGACGGATCGCGGCGGCGGGCATCTGCGTCCGCGAAGGCGCGTTCACCGAGATGCACTGGGCGGCCTCGGATCGGCGGGAGCTCGCCCACGCGCCGAACATGCTGCTCTACTGGGACGCGATCGCCCACGCGGCGGATCAAGGCGTGGCGGAGTTCTGCTTCGGCCGATCCACGGTGGATTCGGGCCCCTACCGGTTCAAGCGGCAGTGGGGGGCTGCGCCCACGTCGCTCCGCTGGGAGTATCTCCTCGCGCCCGGCGAGCAGCTCCCCTCGCTGAATCCGGACAGCCCGAAGTTCCGCCTCGCGACGCGCGTCTGGCGCCGCCTGCCCTTGTCCGTGACGCTCCGCCTCGGGCCGCCGATCGTCCGACATCTTCCCTGAGGATCAGGAAGACGTGCTCCCGCCGGGCTTCGGGCGATGGTCCGGCTCCGCGAAGGGCTCCATCCCGAGGAAGCGGATCCGGAACGCGTCGATCGTATTGAGCCGGACCCTGTGGGTGAACTGGCCGACGGCGTCGTGCGCCGTCCAGGCCAGCCGGCGCGCGGGATCCACCGCTGCGTCCGGGTGCACGACCTCGTAGCCGAGCCGCGCGAGAGAGCTGCCTGCCACCGCTTCGAACGTGCGTACCTGCGCGGGACGGAGGTGCGTCTTCCACTTGCGGCTGTTGTCCCCGGCCACGCGCTTCAGCACCGCTTCCAGCCGCGCCGGCACGAACGGCTGTCCGAGAAAGCGGTGCAGGGCTTCGGCCTGCCGCTGCGGATCCTCGAGCAGCGTCTCGTAGCGCACGTCGAGGAGGCGGCCCGAGGCACGCACGCGGGTGAGCACCTCGCTTTCGGCCGTACACCGGTTCCATAGCAGCGCGCAGGCGTACACGTTGCGCGGTCCCCACTTCCGCCCGAGAAGAGAGAGGGCGACGTCGCGTCCGTCCCGGAACACGTGCAGGTAGAGCGCGTTCGGGAAGAGCCGGTCGATGACGTCCAGCTCGAGGACGTAGTGGGGCGTCTTGTCGCCCCAGCCGGTGCGCCCGTGCCGCAGTACCCGCGCCAGGCAGATGCGGTCCACCAGCTCGGGGTAGGACGCGGTCTCCGGCGGCTCGACGAACGCATCCGGGTCGAGGGCCAACTTCCACTGCATCACCGGCCGTTCCTTGAGGATGTCCCTGAGCAGCCGCACGCGCGCCTCGCGGCGAGACAGATCCCCGTAGCGGGGAAGGAGCCGCGCGTACCTGGTGATGAAGTGCGACTCGACCGGAGGACCCCAGGCGGTCTCGCGGATCAGGCTGCCGACCAGCGTCGTGCCGGAACGCGGACAGCCGATGACGAAGAGCGGGGGAGTCGGGCTCACGCGGCGGGATCCTCCTTCGGCACCTTACCATCGGGTCGTGCCTCCGAGAAGTCCACCGCGGCCGGCGCGTTCCACGACGCGCGGGATGCGTTGCGAAACGCGGGCGCCTTGCGTTCCGCCCGGCGTGCCGTGCACGCCGGCACGGTGTCCTTGCGCATTCTTGCCGGTGTTGCATGGCACGGAACGTGCAGCCCATGCCTTGCGACGAGAAACGTCCTCGATCACCGCCGGGAGAGCATCGTGAAGAGGATCCTGATCGTCGACCCCGACACGCAGTATCGGGGCCGCGCTCGCGGAGTGCTGGAGGCGCTGGACTACGAAGTCGTGGCGCTGGCCAGTGCGGAAGACGCGCTGCTGGCGATGGGGGAGGGTGCGCCCTCCCTGGTCATCGCCGGCTGCGACGAGCCGCGCGATCCCGAAATGGAGCTGGTGAGGATGGCGCGGCGGGCGGTACGCCCGGTGCCCGTGCTCGTCCTGGCGCGCAACGGGAGCACGCGCGGCGCGATCGACTTCATGGACGCGGGCGCCTACGACTACGTCGTCAAGCCCGGGGATCCGAGCGAGCTGCTCGAAGTGGTGCGCGAGATCCTGCGCCTCTCCGGCGAGTTCGTGAACCCGGTGGAAGTGGCCGAGGCACCGGACAAAGGCGGCGACGAGCGCGGCGAGATCATCGGGCGCAGCCCGGAGATGATCGAGATCTTCAAGCTGATCGGCCGGATCGCGAAGTCCGACGCTGCCGTCCTCGTCCAGGGCGAGAGCGGCACCGGCAAGGAGCTCGTCGCCCGCGTGATCCACGAGAACAGCCGGCGCGCCGAAAAGCCCTTCCTGGCCGTGAACTGCGCGGCCATCCCGGAGACGCTGCTGGAGAGCGAGCTCTTCGGGCACGAGAAGGGCGCCTTCACCGGATCGGCCGGACCGCGGAAGGGCAAGTTCGAGCTCTCCCACGGCGGCACCATCTTCCTCGACGAGGTCGGGGACATGAGCCTGGCCACGCAGGCGAAGATCCTGCGCGTGCTGCAGGAGCACACCTTCGAGCGCGTCGGCGGCGAGCAGACCCTCACTGCGGACACGCGGATCATCACCGCCACGAACAAGAGTCTGGTCGACGCGATCGAGCGGAGCGAGTTCCGGGTCGACCTCTTCTATCGCCTGAAGGTGGTGTCCATCTTCCTTCCGGCGTTGCGCAAGCGGCCCGGGGACGTACCGCTGCTGATCGACCACTTCATCCAGAAGCATCGCAAACAGTCCAAGCTCTCCATCCACGGGATCTCCCAGCGCGCGCAGGCCTTCCTCGAGGCGCAGCCCTGGCCGGGGAACGTCCGCGAGCTGGAGAACGCCATCCAGACCGCGGTCGTGCTCAATCGGACCGGGCTCCTGGAGGTGGAGGACTTCCCGTTCCTGCGGCAGGGAGGGGAGAAGGACGGCGTGGCCGAGACGGTCACCGACGTGCTCGATCGCCTCAAGTGCCAAGCGCGGCACGCGGCGCGCATCCTGCTCGCGTCGGAGGACGCCGCCGGAGGGGGCGAGGTCTACCACCGCTGCGTCGGCGAAGTGGAGCGCTCCGTCGTGGAAGCGGCGCTCGACCTGCATCGCGGGAACCAGGTGCGCGCGAGCCGGGCGCTCGGAATCAGCCGGAACACGTTGCGTAGCAAGATCGCTCCGGTTGACCGGGAAGAGAAGCGCCCCTAGACTCCGCGACCCGGAGCGGGCCATGAACATCCTCTTCCTGTCGCAGCGCGTTCCGGAGCCTCCCAACAAGGGCGACAAGATCCGCTCGCACCACTTCGCGCGGCGTCTGGCCGCGCGGCACGCCGTGCACCTGGCATGCCTCGCGGACGACCCCGCGGAGGAGGCGCACGTGGACGCGGCGAAGCGGTGGGCCGCCTCCGTCACCTGGCGGCAGCGCTGCGGCGCGGAGAGCGCGTGGCGCGCGGGCGTATCCGCGCTGACCGGGCGGCCGTTGACCGCGGGCTTCTTCCGCTCCGGCGGGCTCTCCGAGGCGGTCCGCCGCGCGCGGCAGCGGGAGCGGTTCGACGTGCTGGTGGCGTACTGCTCGGGGATGGCCGGGTACGTGGAAGGCTCGTCCGAGGCGAAAGTCCTCGATCTCGTCGACGTGGACTCCGAGAAGTGGAAGGAGTACGCACGGCGCGCGGCCCTTCCGGCCAGGGCCCTCTACGGCCTGGAGCACCGGCTGCTTCGTGGCTACGAGAAGCGTCTCGTGCGCGAGTTCGACCGGGCCGTGCTCATCTCCGTCGAGGAGCGGGACATGCTTGCTCGCTTCGCCGACGTGCGGCGCGTGGCGGTCGTCTCCAATGGAGTGGACGCGGAGTGGCTCGCGCGCCCGCGACCGCGGCCACGGGGTACCGTGCTGAGCTTCATCGGCGCGCTCGACTACTTCGCGAACGTGGACGGCATCGTCTGGTTCGCCCGGGAGGTCTTTCCCGAGGTGCGCCGCCGCGTGCCCGGGGCCACGCTGCGCGTCGTGGGCCGACGGCCCGTGCCGGCGGTGCGGGGGCTGTCGGACGGGGAGGGCGTCGAGGTCGTGGGAGAGGTCGCCGACATGAGGCCGGAGCTGTGGAGCGCGACGCTGGCCGTCGCCCCACTGCGGATCGCGCCGGGCATCCAGAACAAAGTGCTGGAGGCGATGGCCGCGGGAACGCCCGTCGTCGCGACGCGGGCCGCGCTGCGCAGCCTGGTCGGGCGGCCCGGCGAGCACTACCTGGCGGCCGACGGGGCGGAGGAGTTCGCGGCCGCGGTCTCGCGGCTCGTCGAGCGGCCGGACGAGGCTGATGCGATGGCCGCGCGCGCGCTCGCCCTGGTGCGCGATCGGTACTCGTGGGACCAGCGTGCGCGGGAGTACGAGACCGTGCTGGAGGAGGCCGTCGCCGAACGGCGAAGCGTCGAAGCGCGCGGAGGAACGGTGTGAAGAACGCGCTCACCGTGGACGTCGAAGACTGGTTCCAGGTCTCGAACTTCGACGGCGTGGTCCGCCGGGACGAGTGGGACAGCTTCCCCTCGCGCGTGGAAGCGAACACGCGACGTCTCCTGGACCTGTTCGCGCGGCACGGCGTCCGTGGCACGTTCTTCGTGCTCGGGTGGGTGGCGGAGCGCTTTCCCGATCTGGTCGCCGAGATCCGCCGTCTCGGGCACGACGTGGAGAGCCATTCGCACGGGCACGAGCTGGCCTACCGGCTCGGCGCGCAGCGCTTCGGGGAGGACCTTCGCCGCTCCCTGGACGCGCTCGAGAAGGCGACCGGAGTACGCCCGCGCGGGTTCCGCGCGCCGAGCTTCAGCATCGACCGCAGGAGTCTGTGGGCCTTCGACGTGCTCGCCGAGCACGGGATCGAGTACGACTCGAGCGTGTTCCCGGTGCGCCACCCCCGGTACGGGATGCCCGCGTTCTCTCGCGTGCCGAGACGGATTCGCACCGCGTCGGGCCGCACCATCCGCGAATTTCCGCTCACCACGCTGCGCGTGCTGGGTCGAAACCTGGGGGCGTCGGGCGGCGCGTACCTGCGCATCCTGCCGATCGACGTGATGGTGCGCGCGTTCCGGCAGATGAACGCGGCCGGGCAGCCCGCCGTGCTCTACGTGCATCCGTGGGAGCTGGATCCGGGGCAACCTCGGCTCGGCGTTCGCGGCTGGGGACGCATCACGCACTACGCGAATCTCGCCTCGACGGAGCGACGGCTGGAGCGGCTGCTCCGGGCGTTCACCTTCGCTCCGATGGCGGACGTGCTGGAGTCCGCGCCCGGGATGGCGCAGGAGCCTGTCGAGGTCGGCGCGTGAGCGCGGCGCGCGCGCTCCGCGGAACGGCACCCGACCTCGCGCTCCTGGGAGCGGGGCTCGTGCTGGTGTACGCGCCGCTCGCCCCGGAGCTGGTGCGCGACTGGTGGAGCTCCGGAGACTTTTCGCACGGCTTCTTCGTTCCGCTCGTCTCCGGGTGGATCGTGTGGACGCGTCGCGAGAGGATCGGCGCCGCGCCGATCCGGCCGTTCCCGCCCGGGCTCGCGCTACTCGTCCTCGCCGCCGCGCAGTACCTGCTCGGCGTGGCCGCCGCGGAGTTCTACCTGCAGCGGACCTCGGCGGTGCTGTTCCTCGGAGGCGGCGTGCTGTTCCTGTTCGGACCGCGCGTCGCCGCGGAGTGCGCGTTCGCCATCGTCTTCCTGCTCTTCGCCATTCCGCCGCCGAACCTGGTGATGAACTGGATCGCGTTCCCGCTCCAGCTGCAGGCCTCCCGATTCACCGAGCTGATCCTGGATGTCGCCGGGATCGAGGCGGTGCGCAGCGGCAACGTGATCCATCTCGAGCACGTCTCGTTGGAAGTGGCCAGGGCGTGCAGCGGCCTGAGATCGCTGGTGACCCTCTCCGCTCTCGGCGCGATCGTCGCCGAGGGCAGCCTCCTGCCTTCGCGGGGCGGGCCGCGTGGCACCGCGCTGCGCGTTCTGGTGTTCCTCGGCGTGTTCCCGGTGGCGGTGGCGGTGAACTCGGTGCGCGTCGCCGCGACGGCGGTGTTCGCCGCGAACGGGGGCGTGGTGCTGGCCTCGGGGTGGGCTCACGAACTGGTCGGGCTGCTCATGTTCCTCGTTTCCATGGGCCTGCTCCTCGCCTGGAGGTCGATGCTGCGATGGATGGAATCGTGGCGCGCGTCGCCGCCGCGCTCCTGATCGGGGCGATGCTGCTCGGCGGCCGGACGATCCGCGAGGGCGCCCGGCAGCCGGCGGAGTCCGTGCGTCTGGAGCTCGTCCCGCAGCAGCTCGGCGCGTGGGAGGGCACCGACCTCGAGGTCGGCGCCGACGTCCTGGAGCTGCTGGACCCGGACGGCTTCCTGCTCCGCGAGTACCGGCAGGCCGGGGAGCTTCCTCTGCAGCTCTACGTGGACTACCACCGCGTGCAGCGTCTCGGCTCGACGATCCACTCGCCGCGGATCTGCTACCCGGGCGCGGGCTGGCAGCCCGTCGGCGTGGAGCTGGGCGAGATCACGGTGGACGGAGGAACGCGGCCGGCGTGCTGGCTTCGCCTGCGGTCCGGCGAGCGCGAGATGCTCGTGCTGTACTGGTACGAGTCGCGTTGGGGACGCTCCGCGCGGGAGCTGGATCTCAAGAGGAACATCGTGCGCTCCGCGCTGATGCGGCGCCCGGCCGACGCGGCCCTGCTGCGCTTCGCGACGCCTCTCCTGGGAGGCGACGAAGGCGCGGCGCGGGAGCGCATCGTGCGCTTCGTGCGGGCCGCGGAGCCATCGGTGCGTCACGAGCTGCCGTTCGACCGAGAGGCGGACGGCGGCGTCCTGGAAACCGATTGACAGTCCCCGGAGGCACTCGGATCATGCCTCCGCTTTGTCGGAGAGGAACGATGCGGGAACGTACACGCCGGATCGCGACGGCCGCCGCGCTCGCCCTCGCCTCGATCAGCGGACCGGCGCTCGCGCAGGATGCCGCGGTGGAGGAGGGCCCCGCGCTCGAGTTCCGCGCGAACGTGCCCTGGGCGCGCGTGGTGCTCGAGGGGGATCCCTCGATCGCGGGCGTTTCGCCGCTTCGCGTACCGGGCCCGCTCGCCGGCAACCTGTGGCTGTACGCGGCGGGACCGGGGCTCGAGGAGCAGCGCGGGAAGGTCCGCGTCGTACTCGACGAGAACGGCTCGCACATCGCGTCCTACGGGTCGCTGCCGTTTCGCCAGACGATGACGCGCGCCGTGCTGTACCCCGGCTTCGCCCCGCTGCGGGCACAGGAGCGGACCAAGGGGCTCACCATGGCGGCCGCCGCCACCGCGGGGCTGGTCCTCTCGCTGTGGGCCCACGACGACTATCGAGGCGCGCTGGACCGGCGCGAGTCGGCGGAGGCGGACCTGGCCGCCGCGCCCGACAGCACGCTGCCGGCGGCCCGGGAGGCCCTGCGCGGGGACCGGGCCGAGGAAGGGCACCTGCGCGATCGCCGTGATCTGTTCCTGAGCGCCACGGCGGCCGTGTGGGGAGTCAGCCTCGTCGACGCCCTCGTGTTCCGCCCGCGCTTCGACGTGACCGAAGCGGACGAGACGTCGCTCACGGTGAGCCTCCGCCGGAAGTCGCGCGGGCAGGCCGTGGCGCGCTCGCTCTTCTTCCCGGGCCTCGGTCAGGCGTACAACGGGCAGCGCCGCAAGGGGTTCTGGGTCGCCCTGGGAGGCCTGGCGGCCGGGTCCTACGCGGTGTGGCGCATGGACGACGTCGCCCGTGCGGAGGCCCAGCTGCGTCAGGCCGAGGCCCGGCTCGCGGAGCTGGACACGCCCGAGAGCGAGGCGTTGCGGGACAAGAGCCTGGGCGACGTCGAGAACACCCGTAGCGAACGGGACACGGCCTTCAAGATCCTGGCGGGGTACTGGGGGCTCTCGCTGCTCGATTCCGTGCTCTCCTTCGAGGAGCCCTGGGGCACCGTCCCGGTCGGCGCCGAGCAGAGCGCGCTCCGCTGGCGCATCGATCCCGCGCGGGGCGTCGTCGCCGGCGAGCTGCGTTTCTGAGCTGCTTCGGAACACACGAATTGACAGCTTTCGGATCCCGGTGCTAGTCTTTCGGTTCGCGAAGGCATCGGCAAGGTCCGGGTGGGGATGCGGCGGTCCTTCGCAACCCCGTTTCGCCCGGAGCGAGGCCGTGCGCGAGTCGGAAGTGCAAAGCAGCCGTTCTCCCGTATTCGTCGCCGCGAGCGTCGTCTCGGCGATGCCGGCGCCCCGTCTGGTCGCAGAACCCGTGCGGCCCGATCCTCTTCGCCGCATCGTCGACGTCGTGGGCTCGGCCGTGCTCCTCGTTCTCTTCCTTCCGGTCATGGTCGCGATCGCCGCTTCGATCCGCGCCGGCTCGCGGGGCCCGATCTTCTACCGGCAGACGCGCGTGGGCATCAATCGACGCACCGGCATGGACCGCCGCGCGCCGGTCAGCCGTGCCGCGGGCCTCGATCGGCGCCGCATGGACCGTCGCACCATCGCCAGTGCCGGGAAGCAGTTCCGGATCGTCAAGTTCCGCACGATGGTGGAGGACGCGGAGGCCGAGACCGGGCCGCAGTGGGCGGCGAAGGGCGACGCTCGCGTCACCACGATCGGCCGGCTGCTCCGGCGTTACCGCCTCGACGAGCTTCCGCAGCTCGTGAACGTGCTCCGCGGCGACATGACGTTCATCGGCCCGCGTCCCGAGCGGCCCTTCTTCGTCGAGCGCTTCCGACGGCGGATTCCCGCGTACGCTGATCGATTGACGACGCTGCCCGGGATCACCGGTCTCGCGCAGGTGGAGCACAAGTACGACGAGACTGAGGAGGACGTGCGGCGCAAGCTCGAGTACGACCTCCGCTACATCCGGGAGAGGGGGCTGCTCACCGATCTGCGGATCTTGTGGCGGACGGTCATCGTCGTCCTCACCGGTGCCGGGGCGCACTGACCCCTGGTCCGCGTCCGACCAGCCACGTCGAGCATAGGTCCCGAAGCCTCCGCACCGCGCCGGCTTGACCCGGCTCTCCGACCGTGCTAGCGTGCGCGCCGGAACTTCCAGTCAATACGTGACTTAGGACGAACCGCGCAGGGGAGCCTTGGAGCATTCCGTTCGGGACGTGGGGGACGTGACCGTCGTCACGATCCAGGGGAAGATCCTGGGCGGGCCGGAGTCCGAGGGCCTCCGGGTCGAGCTGGAGCGGATCGTGGGCGGCTCCTGCCGCCGGCTCCTGGTCGACCTCTCGGGCGTCCCGTGGATGAACAGCGCGGGGCTGGGGATCCTTCTCTCGGCCTATGCCCGCATGCGGGAGCGGGGCGGGGACGTCCGCCTCGCCGGTGCGGGACCCCGGGTCCGAGATATCCTACGAACGACCAAACTCCTCACGGTTCTTGCCGTCCTGGACGATGAAGGGGCAGGAATTCGGAGCTTCGAGGCGGGTCCCTCCGCGGACCGGGAGGCCGGCGCCCGGGCAGGGGGCGTCCGTCCGGGCTCCGGGTGAGCCGAGCGGTCGTTCCCGAACCCGCCGGATCCCGCGCGGCATGCGCACTTCGACCCTCCGAGGGCGTGGGTGATGGACCGTTCCGCCAGAGCAGCCGGTGACGCGGCGATGGCCGACCAGGCCCGCATCGTCGCGGAGCTGCTCGCGCTGCCGCCGCTCGGTCAGACCGGCCGCCTCAAGTATGCGGCGCTCCTGCAGGGCGCGGTGACTTTGCTCGGCGCGCAAGGGGCGACCGTCGGCTTCTGGGTCTCCCCGGGGGAGCTGCGGCGCTTCCGCGCGCGAGCCGGAGAAGGGGGAAGCGACGTGCACGAGGACGTCGGGGATCCCGGGCGCTCCGACGGCCCCGTCGCCACGGTGCTTCGCTCCGGCGGAGCGCGGCTACTGGGACCCGAGACGCCGGCCGAACCGGGCGGCGAGTACCCCGGATTCCCCTCCGTCTCGCGCATCCTGCTCGGGCTGCGTCTTCGCGACGAGCCGCCTGCCCTGCTCAGCGTGCACCGCTTCGGCGGGACGCCGTTCGCGGCACCGGATCGCGAGAGGGCGGAGCTGCTCGCTCCGCTCTTCGCCACCGCGCTCGACAACCTGCGCCGCTTCTCCCGCGCCGAGGAGCTCTCCATCACCGACGGGCTCACCGGCGTGTACAACTACCGCTACTTGCGCAGCGCGCTGGACAAGGAAGTGGCGCGCGCTCGGCGCTTTCGCGAGAAGTTCTCCATCATCATGCTCGACGTCGATCACCTGAAGGAATACAACGACGTGCACGGCCACCTGCGAGGCAGCGAGGTGCTTCGCCGCCTGGCGGGCCTCGTCACCGCCGAGCTTCGCGGCGCGGACATCGTGGCCAAGTACGGCGGCGACGAGTTCGTGATCATCCTGCCCCAGACCGAGCGGCCCGGCGCGCGGATCCTGGCGGAGAGGATCCGCCGTTCGGTGGAGGCGCACGAGTTCCCCGGCGAGGACAAGGGAATGAAGATCACGTCGTCGATGGGGATCGCGCAGTTCCCCGAGGACGGCGAGGTCTCCCGCGACCTGCTGGATGCGGCGGACACGGCGCTCTACGAGGCGAAGCGGTCCGGGCGCAACCGGGTGTCGGCGGAGTCTCGATCCGCGTAGGGAGGAGGAGGCGTGGCGAAGTTCCTCGTCACGGGGGGCGCCGGGTTCATCGGCTCCAACCTGGTGGATGCACTGGTGGCCGCGGGCGGCTCGGTGCGGGTGCTCGACGACTTCTCGAGCGGCCGGCGTGAGAACCTGGAGCGCGCCCGCTCGCGGGTCGATCTGATCGAGGGCAGCATCACCGATCCGGACGCGGTCGCGCGGGCCATGCGCGGCGCGGACTACGTGCTGCACCACGCGGCCATCGCCTCGGTGCCGAAGTCGCTGGCCGATCCGGAGCTGGCCTATCGCACCAACGTGGAGGGCACGCTGAACCTGCTGGAAGCGGCCCGCCGCGAAACCGTGCAACGACTCGTGCTGGCCTCGTCCTCGGCGGTCTACGGCGACGGCGACGGCACGGATCCGGACGCGCCGCGCTCGGAGGAAATGTCTCCCGATCCGTTGTCACCGTACGCGGCCTCGAAGCTGGCCGGTGAGATCTACTGCCGGCAGTACACGGCGTGCGGCTGGGTTCCGACGGTGTGCCTACGGTACTTCAACATTTTCGGGCCACGTCAGGACCCGGGGTCGGACTACGCCGCGGTCGTGCCCATCTTCATCCGCCGGCTGCTCGAGGGAAACCGCGCCGTGATCCACGGCGATGGGCTGCAGACGCGGGACTTCACCTACATCGAGAACGCCGTGCGCGCGAACCTGCTGGCGGTGGAGCGGGCGTCCGCGGTCGGCGGCGTGTTCAACGTCGGCTGCGGGCGGTCCTTCCGCGTCATCGACCTGTACCGGCGGATCGCGGACTTCTTCGAGTCCCGGCTGGAGCCGGTGCACGAGCCGGAGCGCGAGGGCGACGTGCGCAACTCCAGGGCCTCGATCGAGCTGGCGCGGGTGAAGCTCGGCTATCAGCCTTCAGTCGGCTTCGAAGAGGGTCTGGCCAACACCTGCTCGTGGTTCCGCGCGCATCCCGAGGCGGCCGGGGTGGCGGGCTCGTGAGCTCGCCGGGCACCCTGGTCCTGGTCGTGGACGACGACCGCATGTTCCGTCGGATCCTCGAGTCCGGTCTGTCCGACATGGGGTTCCGCGTGGAGACGAACGATGGCGCCGGCGACGTTCCTGCGGTCGTCGCCTCCGCCGGGCCCGACGTCGTGCTCCTCGACCTGGAGCTCCCCGGTCAGACCGGCCTCGACGTGCTCGCGCGCTTCGCCGCCGCGAGGCTGGAAGTCCCGGTCATCATGGTGACCGGCACCGAGGACGTCTCCACCGCGGTCCGCGCCATGCGCACGGGTGCCTTCGACTACGTGACCAAGCCGGTCAACCTCGAGGAGCTGTCCGTCTCCATCGAGCGGGCCGTGGAGTCGGCGCGCGTCCTCCGCGAGCGGAACCTGTACCGGGACCGTTACGACCGCCGGTTCCGCGTGGTGGAGAGCCGGAACCCGGCGATGCGGCGCATCTACGAGCTCGCGCGGCGAGTGGCGCAGAGCCAGACCACGACGGTGCTGATCCAGGGCGAATCGGGCACGGGCAAGGAGCACATCGCGAACCTCATTCACCAGGCTTCGCCCCGCAGCGACAAACCGTTCCTGGAGATCAACTGCGCCAGCCTGCCCGACCCTCTGCTGGAGAGCGAGCTCTTCGGGCACGAGCGGGGTGCGTTCACCGACGCGTCGGAGCGCAAGCGCGGCCTCCTGGAGCTCGCCGACGGCGGCACCCTCTTCCTCGACGAGGTGGGGGAGATGGCGCTGCCCATCCAGGTGAAGATGCTGCGCGTGCTGGAGCGCATGTCGTTCCGGCGGGTCGGAGGAACCGAGGACATCCAGGTGTCCATCCGCATCATCTCGGCGACGAACCGGGACCTCGCGAAGGCGGTCGCGGAGGGGGAGATGCGCGAAGACTTCTTCTTCCGGCTGAAGGTCGTGCCGATCGAGCTGCCGCCGCTTCGCCAGCGTCCGGAGGACTTCGCCCCGCTGGTGGAGAGCTTCCTGGAGGAGTTCTCGCATGCCTTCGGGCGCTCGTTCAGCGGCGTCTCCGGCGAGGCCATGCGGCTCATGCGCGCGTACGCCTGGCCGGGGAACATCCGCGAGCTTCGCAACTGCCTGGAGCGTGCCGTGCTTCTGCACGACGGGACGGAGCTGAGCGCGGAGATGCTCTCGATTCCGGGGAGCGGGCTTCCGGGGGATGAGCCGCTCGAGTTCCTGGAAGATCTGCGCGAGATCGGCGAGCGCGGAATCCCGGAGGCGGGCGTGGACTTCGAGCGCCTCGTCGGCTCCCTGGAGCGCTTCCTCATCTCCAAGGCGTCGGAGAAGGCGAGTTGGAACCAGAGCCTGGCCGCGCGCTACCTGCACCTGAACCGGGACAAGCTGCGCACGCGGATGAAGAACCACGGTCTCGGCCGCGGTTCGAGCTAGCACCCCACCGGCCGTCCCGCTTTTCCACTTTTGCGATCGAGCGCCTTTCCGTACCATCGCCGCCCATGCGTTCGATCGCGGAGACGGCCCGGCTCCTGTCCGGCGCCCTCCTGCTCGGCATGCTCGCGGCGGGCTGCGCCGTGTACGGGTTCTCGTCGTCGCTCCTTCCCGGGCACATCAAGAGCGTCGCGGTGACGCTGTTCGACAACCGGACCGAGCGCGGGGACCTGGCCACGGCGCTCGCGGACTCGCTGACGGAAGCGTTCCTCTCCAACCACACGCTGCAAGTGGCGGGGGAGAAGGCGGCGGACTCGTGGGTGGAGGGAACCCTGCTGGAGTACCGTCGCCAGCCGTTCACGGTGGACGAGAACGAGCAGGTGCTGGAGTACAAGGTGGAGATCGCCGTGGAGGTGCGCTTCGTGGACGTCCGGAAGAACCAGGTGATCTGGGAGGATCCGCGGCTCGTGCAGTGGGCCATCTACCAGTTCGCGCCGGGTCCTACGGGAGAGCAGCCCGAAACAGAAGAGACCGGAATCGGCCGGGTCATGGCGAAGCTGACCGATGACATCCTGAACCGCACCGTCGAGGGTTGGTGACGAGGCGAACATGCAGAGCGCCGGCGTGAAAGAGACGTGGAAGGACGGAGCGCGCTACCCGTTCGCCGAGGCGGAGCGGAAGTGGCAGGAACGCTGGCTGCGCGAGCAGACCTTCCGCACTCCCGAGAATCTCGAAGGGCGGCCGAAGTACTACGTGCTGGTCATGTTCCCGTACCCCTCGGGGGCGGGCCTGCATGTCGGGCACCCCGAGTCCTACACCGCGGCCGACATCCTGGCGAGGTACAAGCGGATGCGGGGATTCGCCGTGCTGCACCCCATGGGGTGGGACGCGTTCGGGCTTCCCGCCGAACAGTACGCGGTGCAGACCGGGACGCACCCGCGCATCACCACCCGGCGCAACATCGACACTTTCCGCCGGCAGGTCCGCATGCTGGGACTCTCGTACGACTGGGAGCGCGAGATCGACACCACCGATCCGTCGTACTACCGCTGGACGCAGTGGATCTTCTTGCGGCTGCTCGGCTCCTTCTATGACGAGACCACGGGGCGGGCGCGTCCGATCGAGGAGCTGGTCGTCCCCGAGGACGTGAGGGCGAAGGGCGACGCGACGGTCCGGGCGTACCGTGACTCGCGACGGCTCGCGTACCAGTCCGAGATTCCGGTGAACTGGTGCGCCGCGCTCGGAACCGTGCTGGCGAACGAGGAGATCGTCGACGGCAAGAGCGAGCGCGGCGGGTATCCGGTGGAGCGCCTTCCGCTCCGGCAGTGGATGCTGCGGATCACCGCGTACGCGGATCGGCTGCTTGCCGACCTCGACGAGGTGGACTGGCCCGAGCCGATCAAGCTGCAGCAGCGGAACTGGATCGGAAAGAGCGAGGGCGCGGAGGTGGACTTCCCGCCCGCGGCCGGGGCCTCCGGCACGGACGCTCGCCGTCCGTTCCAGGAGGAAGCGCTCGCGGGCACCATCCGCGTCTACACGACGCGGCCGGACACCATCTTCGGCGCCACGTTCCTCGTGCTGTCGCCGGAGCACCCCCTGGTGGAGCGCTTCACCACGCCGGATCGTCGCGAGGCGATGCTACGCTACCGCGACGCGTCCGCGCGCAAGAGCGAGATCGAGCGGACCGATCTCGCGCGGGAGAAGACCGGGGTCCCGACGGGCGGCTTCGCCTGGAACCCGGCCACCGGCGAGAACGTGCCGGTGTGGGTGGCGGACTACGTGCTCATGGGCTATGGCACCGGCGCGATCATGGGAGTCCCCGGCCACGACGAGCGCGACCACGAGTTCGCGCGGAAGTACGGGCTGGAGATCCGGTCGATCCTCGCCGACGGCGGGGATCCGGTGCCTCCGGGCGCGGACCAGTCGGGTGCGCGCTTCGTGCGCTCGTCCGGACCGCAGGTCAGCCTCGACGGGCTGGACGTGCCCGCGGGCAAGCGGCGGATCATCGAGTGGCTGGAGCGCAGCGGGTGGGGCCGGGCCGCGTCGAACACGAAGCTCCGCGACTGGATCTTCAGCCGGCAGCGCTACTGGGGCGAGCCGATCCCCGTCCTCCACGGCGAGAACGGCGAGATCGTTCCGGTCGACGACTCCGAGCTGCCGCTCGTGCTTCCGGAGATGGAGGACTTCTCGCCGTCCGGCCGCCCCGAGCCCATGCTGGCCAAGGCGAAAGAGTGGGCGGAAGTCGTCGATCCGCAGACCGGAAAGCGCTGGGTGCGGGAGACGAACACCATGCCGCAATGGGCCGGCTCCTGCTGGTACTACCTGCGTTACATCGATCCGGCGAACGGCGCGCAGCCGTTCGATCCGGCGAAGGAGCGCGCGTGGATGCCGGTCGACATCTACATCGGCGGCGCCGAGCACGCCGTGCTGCACCTCCTGTACGCGCGCTTCTGGCACAAGGTCCTGTACGACCTCGGGTACGTGTCGACCACGGAGCCGTTCCGGAAGCTCATGAACCAGGGGATGATCTTGGGCGAGGACGGCGACAAGATGTCCAAGGCGCGCGGCAATGTGATCAACCCGGACGACGTCGTCGAAGAGCACGGCGCCGACGCGCTTCGCCTGTACGAGATGTTCATGGGGCCGCTGGAGGTGGACAAGCCCTGGTCGACGAAGGGCATCCACGGCATCTCGCGCTTCCTGGATCGGGCCTGGCGCGCGGCGCAGTTCGCCGAGCCGGAGGGCGATCCGTTCGCGCGTGCCAGGCACCGCACCATCCGCAAGGTCACCGAGGACATCGAGAGGGTGCGCCTGAACACGGCGATCTCGGCCCTGATGGAGTTCGTGAACGAGCTCACCCGGACCGAGAGGGCATCGGTGGAGGACAAGCGCACGCTCACGCTGCTGCTTTCGCCCTTCGCCCCGCACCTCGCCGAGGAGGTCTGGGAGCGGCTCGGGGCACGGGCTTCGCTGGCCTACGAGCCCTGGCCGGAGTTCGATGCCCGGCTGGCGGCGGCGGACTCCGTCACCATCGTGATCCAGATCGACGGGAAGGTCCGCGGCAAGTTCGAGGTCGAGGCCGGCGCTCCGAACGACGAGCTCGAGCGGCGGGCGCTCGCCGACGATTCGGTCCGCCGCCATCTCGAAGGGCGCACCCCGAGTAAGGTCGTGGTGATTCCCGGGCGCCTGGTGAACCTCGTCACCTGAGTCGCCTTCGCGTGAGCTTCCGCGCGTGAGCTTCCGCCGCGGAGGTCCGCCTGCCGTGACTTTCTGCCGCGAAACGGGGCCGGAGCCCGTTGTCCGTGCCCGCAGGGCGGCATATCGTGAAGCAGCCGCTCGCGGGTCCTGCCGTGGGACATCGCGCCTCCCGGTTGCCCCGCTCGGTCTCTTCGCGAGGGCTCACCTCGCCGGAGAGGAGGTGGGCCGTGGTCCCCAAGCACGAAACCGACGTCGTCGTCGCGGGGGCCGGCCCCGTGGGCATGGTCTGCGCGCTGGATCTCGTCCGCCGAGGGCTTTCGGTCGAGATCCTCGACGAGGAACGCAGGCCGGCGAGCCACAGCTACGCGCTCGCCCTGCATTCGCGATCGATCGAGTTGTTGCAGGATCTGGGAGTGCGCGTCTCCGGGCATCCTCACGCGCTTCCGATCGAGAGCCTCGCGTTCTACGAGGGCGCGGAGCGGCAGGCCTCGCTGGA
Organism: Candidatus Eiseniibacteriota bacterium; assembly: GCA_052390515.1. Taxonomy (GTDB): domain Bacteria; phylum ARS69; class ARS69; order ARS69; family ARS69; genus JBQTGV01. Next base: position 17,306 of record JBQTGV010000209.1, read on the forward strand.
CTTCTCCGCGCTGCAGGGGCAGCGACCCGGCGTGCTCGTACTGCGTCAGAGCCACCTGGAGCGCGCGCTGGAGGAGGAGCTCGCGCGGCACGGCGTGAAGGTGCGCTGGAACCACCGCGTGTCGGGCTTCGTGGAGAGACCCGACCGCGTCGAGATCGAGGTGCAGCGGCTGGACAGCCTCTCCACAGGCTACGCCGTGGCCCGCAGCGAGCGCGAGGTCACCCACCTGGAGCACCGCACCGCCGCGTTCCTGGTGGGCGCGGACGGGCAGGAGTCGCTGGTGCGCAGGACACTGGGAATCCCGCTGCGCATGGCGGGGCCCGCGCTGCGATTCGCGGTGTTCGAGTTCCAGTCCGGCGTGGACCCCGGGCGTGAAGTGCGCGTCGTGCTGGACGACACGACCACCAGCGTGCAGTGGCCGCTGAAGGACGCACGTTGCCGCTGGAGCTTCCAGCTGGACGCCCCGGACGTCGAGGGCGGCCACCACAAGAGCCGGGCCGCGGCGCCGGTCGGCAAGGACTACTTCCCGGT
>JBQTGV010000210.1:0-23658 GCA_052390515.1 Candidatus Eiseniibacteriota bacterium
TACGTGACGGCGGTGGACGGATCGGGGAACGAGAGCGTGGCGAGCGCGGAGATCCAGGGATGGACGACTCAAGTGCAGGTTCCCGGATGGCCGCAGGCCACGGGCAGCTTCAACTACCCCGGGATCACCATGGCCGACGCGAACCACGACGACACGCAGGAGATCTACATCGGCTCCCACGACTTCGACTTCCACGGCTGGAACTTCGATGCGGCGCCGCTGCCCGGCTTCCCGCTCAGCACGGCCTTCGAGATCTGGAGCACCGCGGGGGTGGCCGATCTGAACCACGACGGGAACGACGAGCTGCTGTTCGGCGGTCGCGATAGCAGGTTCTACGTCATCGAAAACGACGGATCCCCGTTCTTCGGCGCGACCCACTGGATCGTGGACCTTCCCGGCTCCGGTGAGGAGATCCGCACCGCGGCGACGGTGGCGGACGTCGACAGCGACGGGCAGCTGGAGTTCCTCTTCGGATCGGATCTCGGCAACGTCTACGCCTTCAACCATGACGGAACCGGGCTGACCGGTCCCACTGGGCTGCTCTACAGCGCCCTGCCTGCGGACCTCGGTTCCAGGATCTGGGGTACGGTCGCCGTCGCGGACCTGGAGGGGGACGGTCCGCAGGACATCGTCTTCGCCTCGTGGAACAACAGCCTGTATGCCATCACCGCCGCGGGCGCGCTCAAGCCGGGGTTCCCTCGGACGGAGCTCGACGACTTCCGCTCCGGCGCGGCCCTCGGCGACCTCGACGACGACGGCACGCTGGAGATCATCGCCGGGAACTTCGACGGCAACCTTTACGCGTACAACCACGACGGCTCGGATTACGTGTCCGGAGCTATTCTGGCCTCGATCGGGTTCCGCATCGGAGCGACGCCGAGCCTCGCCAACGTCGACGCGGACCCGGAGCTGGAGATCTTCGTCGGGGGCCTGAACGGCAAGCTCTACGCGTACAACCACGACGGATCGAGCTTCCTGGCCGGACAGGGCGGACTGTTCGCGGACCTGCCGCTCGGCGCCGGTCCGAACGAGGGGATCTCCGCGTCGGCGATCATCGTGGACGTGGACGGCGACTCCGACTTCGAGATCTTCGTCGGCCACCGCAACACGAACTTCTACGGGTTCCACCACGACGGTTCCACCGTCATCGGCCTTCCGATTCCGACCGGAGACTTCATCTTCTCGACGGCGGCCGCCGGCGATCTGGACGGCGACGGCTCCGTGGACGTCGCCTTTGCGTCCTACGACGCCAGCGTCAACGTGCTGGACTTCACCGGCCCGTCGACCCCCGCCGCCTACGAGTGGGCCACGTACGGCGGGAACAACGGGCGAACCGCAGCCTACGGCGATCCTGGCCCGCAAGCAGTCACCGCGCCGTCGAACGCGGCGACGACCTTCGAGCTGGCGCTGTTGCCCAACGCTCCGAACCCCTTCGCCGGTGCGACGACGATCCAGTACATGATGCCGTCGGCGCGCGCGGCGAAACTGCAGGTGTTCGACATTTCCGGCCGGCTGGTGCGCACCCTGGTCGACGGATCGGCCGCGGCAGGGGCGAACGTCGTCCGCTGGGACGGACGCGACGCCGGCGGCGAGATCCTGTCTTCCGGCGTGTACTTCTTCCGTCTGCACGACGGCGATCGGACGGTGACACGCAAGGCGGTGCTGCTCCGCTGAGCGGCGAAGGTCTGCATTGACAGGGCGGCCGGTGCAACGGATCTTCGCCGCATGCGCCGAACGAAAATCGTCGCGACGCTCGGACCGGCGTCGTCGGACGAGGATGTCCTCGTCGAGCTGATCCGCGCGGGCGTCGACGTCGTGCGCCTCAACTACTCGCACGGCAGCCACGCCTCCCAGGGCGAAACGCTTTCGCGCGTGCGCCGGGCGGCGGAGCGGGCCGGCCGCGAGATCGGGGTCCTTCAGGATCTCGCCGGCCCGAAGATCCGCACCGGGGACGTGGAGGGCGGCGGCAGCATCTCGCTGCGCGCGGGCGACGACCTCCTCCTCGTGCGCGAGCCCGGGCCGGTGACGCCGGGACGGCTCACGACGACGCTGCCGGCGCTGGCGGACGAGCTGCGCCCCGACCACGCGGTGCTGCTCAGCGACGGACGCATGGAGCTCCGCGTCACGTCGCGCACGGAAGAGGGCGTGAAGCTCCGAGTCGTCCGCGGCGGCGAGCTCACGGGCCGCGCCGGGATCAACCTTCCGATGACCCGCGTTCCGGTCAGCTCGCTGACCCCGAAGGACCTCGCCGACATGGAGCACGGCGTGCGCGCCGGGGCGGACATGACCGCGCTGTCCTTCGTGCGGCACCCCAACGACCTGGTGGAGACGCGGGACCAGGCGCGCGACCGGCGCCTGGACGTCTTCCTGATCGCCAAGATCGAGAAGCCGGAGGCGGTCGACAATCTCGACGCGATCCTGGACGTGGCCGACGGCGTGATGGTGGCCCGCGGCGATCTCGGCGTGGAGCTGCCCGCGGAGGACGTGCCGCTCCTGCAGAAGCGGATCATCCGCGCGGCAAACGAACGACGCATCCCGGTGATCACCGCGACGCAGATGCTCGAGTCCATGGTCGCGAGCCCGGTGGCGACGAGGGCCGAGGCGTCCGACGTGGCCAACGCGATCTTCGACGGGACCGACGCGGTGATGCTCTCCGGGGAGACCGCGGTCGGCCGCTATCCGCTGGAGGCGGTGAAGACGATGGCCCGCATCGCCACGAAGGCCGACCAGCCGGAGCCGGTGAAGCACCGCCTGCGCTCGCCGGCGAGGGAGCTGCGGCCCCCCGAAGCGGTGGCGCGGGCCGCCAGCCGCGCGGCGGACGACGTGGGAGCCCGCGCGATCGTCGTGTACACGGAATCCGGGACGACGGCCCGCCTGCTGGCCTCCCATCGCCCCGGCGTGCCCATCCTCGCGCTGTCGCCGGATGCCCGCACCATACGCCGACTGCGCCTGTCCTGGGGCGTCTATCCGCGGGTCATGCCGCGCGTCGAGCGGCTGGCCGAGATGCTCGATCTCGGCGAACGGCTCTTGATCGAGGCCGAGCAGGTCCGGCCGGGCGATCGGGTCGTCGTCGTGTCCGGCACCAAGGCGGCGAATCGCGGCGGCACCAACATGCTGAAGATCCTGACCGTGGGAGAGATGGACTGACCGGCTCCGTGTAACAGAACGGTCAGAAAGCGGGGGCCTCGCTTCCGCGCCCTCCACCCCCATGCTAGACTTCGCGGGTCTATCAACGGGAGTCCTCGATGCGAAAGACCCTGGGAACCGCCTTCGCCCTGGCCGGCGTGATGTTCGGGATCGGCAGCTCTCCCGACCCCGGCGTGGGGGACAAGCTCTTCCTCGTCTACTCGACCGACGAGCGGGGCGAGCTCCACCCCTGCGGCTGAAAGGCCAAGGACAAGGGTGGGCTGGCCCGGCGGGCCGGCGAGATCATAGAGCTGAGGAAGAGTCACCCGAGGCTTTTCACCTGTACGGCCGGAGACATCTTCGAGCTGAGGAAGTCGTCGTCCCAGCCGTCGGCGGAGACCAAGGTGAACGCGGACTACGTGAGCCGCGCGTTCCAGCTCCTGCAGTACGACGCCATCGGGCTGGGAGAGAAGGACCTGTCCTATGGTCCCGACTACCTCAGGTCGCAGGCCGCCGCGCTGTCCTTGCCTTTCGTGTGTACGAACGCCATCGACAAGAAGAGCGGCAAGCCCCTGTTCGACCGGTGGATCGTCCGCGAACGGGAAGGTCTGCGCGTCGGATTCCTGGCGGTGATCTCGCCCGAGCGGCACCTCGTGGCGCAGGTGGAATCGGACCTGCTCGAGCACGGGATCGAGATCACAGACCCCACCCAGGCTGTCCAGGAGGTTCTCCCCGAGATCCGCAAGCAGGCCGACGTCGTCGTGCTCCTCTCGCACGCGGGGATCGAGACGTCCAAGTTCCTGGCCGAGGATCTCGACGTGGACGTGGTCGTCGTCGGTCACTTCCCCGCCGTCCAGAACGATCCGGAGAAGATCGGCGGCGCCGTCTACGCCATGGCCGGCGGACAGACGGATCGGTACGGCACGCTCGAGCTGACGCTCTCCGCGGATCGCTCGGAGATCGTCGCGTTCGACGGGGACGCGATCCGCGTACTGAAGGACGGCCCGACGCACGGCGAGCTCGCCGCGCTGGAGCTGGAGTGGGACCAGGCGGTAGCGGCGATCCGCCGGGAGACGCAGCTCGCGGCGCAACGCGCCCGTGAGTCGGAGGTGCGTGAGAAGGTAGCTTCCGACGTCCATTCGCGCGGGGGCATCTTCGGGGCGGAGTCCTGCAAGACCTGTCATCAGGACACGTACGACTCGTGGATGGCCACGCCGCACGCCACCGCCTTCGCCCGCCTGGCGGAGGCCGACGCCTGGGACAATCCCGATTGCATCGGCTGCCACGTGACCGGCGTCGCCGAGAAGCACTATGTCGCCGACGTGAACGTGAACCCGGAGATCTGGAATGTGCAGTGCGAGGAGTGCCACGGAAGTGGCCTGCAGCACGCGCGCGACGGCACCTACGTGACCCAGGGCGAAGCGACCTGCCGCAAGTGCCACGATCCGGAGAACAGCCCGGAATTCGACTTCGAGATCTACTCGAGCTACGGGGTCCATTGATCCGGCGGCTCGCGGCCACCGGAATCGTGCTGGTCCTCTCCGCTTCGCCCACGCCGTGCGGCGCGTGGGGCGGGCGCATGCACGAGATCATCAACCGCAAGGCCGCCGAGCTGTGTCCGGGTGACGCCCGCGCGGCGTGGAGCCCGCTCGCCGTGGCGCTCGGAGCGCACGCGTCCGACGCGGATCACCGCAAGTCGTCCGTTGCGGGGGAGAGCGTCCGCCACTTCCTCGACATCGACGCGTGGGACGATCCCCCCTTCGACGACGTACCCCGCTCCTTCGAGGCGCTCGCCCGCAAGCACGGTACGGAGGAAGCGAAGCGGTTCGGCGTCGTCCCCTGGGCGATCGACGAGTGCTACCGCATGCTGGTGCTATCGCTCCGGCGCGGCGACTGGTCCTCGGCGGGAGCCTGGGCCGCCGACCTGGGCCACTACGTGGCCGATTCGCACCAGCCGCTGCACTGTACGGTCAACTACGACGGCCAGGTGACCGGCAACAAGGGGATCCACATCCGCTTCGAAGTCACCATGATGGACCGCTTCTTCCGCGAGGAGTCGATCCCACAACCGGAGGCGACGGAAGTGGAGGGCGGGCCGATCGAGTTCTGCTTCGATTGGATCGCCGCCACGCATCCCGACGTGACCGGGATCCTGGCGGCGGACGACGCGGCGAAGAGGGTCGATCCCGACTACGGTGATCTCTACTACGAGACGCTCTGGGAGGGTACGCGCGAGCTCGCCGTCCGGCACATGAGCCGCGCGGTGCAGGACCTCTCCGCTCTGTATGTGGCCGCCTGGGTCGAAGCAGGTGCACCGGCTCCGCCTCCCGAGGTCCCGGCGTTTCGCGCCCTATCTGTCTCGGAGCTAGAGCCGCCGCCGCCCGGGCCCTCCGTCGCGCCTCGCGGGGCGATAGCGGCTGCGCTGGCAGCTATCATCGCGGCCATGGCCTTCGGTAGCCGCTGAGGCCCCTCAAGGCAATACGGAGCCCTGCCGACCCATGAACAGGGCGACTTCGATTCCCTCCGGAGGCATCGTCCCGTGGCCAAGCGGATCCTCGTGGTGGACGATCAGGAGAGCATGCGCCACATGCTGGCCGACCTCCTGGAGATGATGGGCCACGAGTCGCGGACCGTGGAGAGCGGGCTCGAGGCGCTCGAGCAGCTCGGCGACGACGTCGACTTGGTCATCACCGACCTCAACATGCCCGAGATGGACGGCCTGGAGCTCATGAAGCGCATCAAGGCGCGCATCCCCGGTCTGCCCGTCATCGTGATCACCGGCTACGGCACGTTCAACACCGAGCGCCAGGTCCTCTCCGACGGCGCCGACGGCTACATCCCCAAGCCATGCACGATCCACCGCGTCCAGGAGACGGTGAACAGCGCGCTCGGCATCGAGCCCTGATCGCGCGGCGGCGTGCTATCCTCCCGCACCGCGTCACCCACGCGGGGCGAAGGGGTGGTCCGTGTCCTGGGTCGCCGACGCGTTCGGCAGCTGGTACGCCGAGGTCTACCCGCACCGCGACGCGGCGGAGGCGGACCGCGTGGTGCGGACCCTGGAGCGCTCGCGACGCCTCGCCGGCCTTCGCCTCCTGGATCTGGGGTGCGGCACGGGACGCCACCTGCCGCCGCTCGCCGCCGCCGGCGCGCGACCTACGGGGCTCGATCTCTCGGCCGCCCTGCTCGCCGAGGCGTCCCGGCTCCGCGCCGATACCGGGGGCCGCTGGCCGCTCCTGCGCGCCGACTTCCGGCACCTGCCCTTCCGGGACCGCTCGTTCGAGGGCCTGACCTCGTTCTTCACGAGCTTCGGATACTTCGGGGACGAGGAGGACCGCCGGGGGCTGCGCGAAGCGGCGCGCCTGCTCGTGCCGGGAGGGTTCCACCTGCTGGACTTCCTGAACCCCGACACGGTGCCGGCGCATCCCACGCCCGAGACGGAACGGGTCCAGGGCGAATGGCGCATCCGCGAACACCGTCGCGTCGAGTCCGGGCGCAGGGTCGTGAAGCGGATCACGATCCTGCCGCGTTCGGGAGGAAGCCCGGTGGCGGACTACGAGGAGCGGGTGACGCTCTACGGTGCGGCGGAGATCCGGGCGTTGCTCGCCGAAGCGCGGCTGCGCGTGGTGGAGGAGTGGGGCGACTACGACGGCTCGCCGTTCGACGCCGCCCGCAGCGCGCGGCACGTCTTCCTCTCGACGCGGGAGACCGAATGAGCGCGACGACGCGCGCGCCGGCCTCGCTGTCCGTCGAGACCTCGGGGTTCGTCGCGGCGTGGCTCCGCGGCGAAGCAGGCGAGTGGCTTCCCCGCATCCCGTCGAGCCCGGACGCCTGGGCGTCCCGCATCGCGGAGGCGGCCGAGCGCCCCCCGGCGCGGGATCTCTGGACGCGCGCGGCCCGAGACGGCCGTCGCCTAGGCGCCGACGCGCTCTCCGTGCGGAACGCCGAAACCCTCGCCCAGGGCGAAGCGGTCTGCGTCACCAGCGGACAGCAGCCGGGTCTCCTGCTCGGGCCGCTGTACACCGCCTACAAGGCCATGACCGCGATCGTCCTCGCAGAGGAGCTCTCTCCCCGCGCCGGCCGCCCGGTCGTACCAGTCTTCTGGAATGCCGCCGATGACAGCGACTTCGCCGAGATCGGGAGCACCTGTCTCGCGCTCGATGGATTCGCGCTCACCGCCTGGTCGCTGGACGGCGGCGATCTTCCCGCCGGCGCCCCCGTCGGCGACCTGGCCCTCGAGGGAACGCGGCGCGTGGTGGATGCGCTGCGGGACGATCTCTCCCGGTCGCCGAGCGGAGCCGCCCTCCTTCAGAGCCTCGACGGCGCCCTGGAGCGCGCGTCGGATCACGGCGAGTTGAGCAGCGCACTCCTGCTCGACCTCTTCCGCGGCACGGGCCTCGTGGTCGTGGACGCGCGCTGGCCGGAGCTGCGCCGTGCCGCGGCACCGCTCTGGCGCCGCTGGGCAGGCGTGCGCGAGGAGGCCGCGCGAAGCATCGTGGAGACCGGGGCCGCCCTGGAGCGCTGCGGATTCCGAGCGCCGATCCAGGAAGGCTCGACGCGGAACGGCCTCTTCGACGTGCGCTCCGGGCGCCGTCTGCCCTTCGCCGGCTCGACCGAGGAGCTCCTCGCCCGCATCGACTCCGCCCCCGAGTCGCTCGCGCCCAACGTGACGCTTCGCCCGCTCGTGCAGGATTCGCTCTTTCCCGGAGTGGCGACGGTCGGGGGACCGAGCGAGATCGCCTACCACGCCCAGCTCTCCGCGGAGTACCGCATGCTCGGCGTCCCGCTCCCCGTGCTGTTCCCGCGCCTCGCCGCGACGCTCGTTCCCCGCGGCGTGCTGGAGCTTTCCGCGCGGCGGAGCGAACCCTTGGCGAGCTTCGTCGACGACTTCGACCGGGCCATGCGCCTCACCGGCGACCGCATCGTGCCGGAGCCGCTGCGCCGGGCGATGGACGCGCTGGAGCGGAGTATGAACGACGGGCTGGATCGCGTCGGCCGGGAAGCGGAGCCGTTCGACACGAAGCTCGCCGCCCTGCTCCCCGACGTGCGGCGCCGCATCGGCGACACGCTCGGACGCCTGCGCGAGAAGACGGCGGCGGCGGCACGCGCGGCCGAGGCTCGCCGCGATCCGCACGTGAACCTGTACCGCGAGTTCGTGAAGCCGCGTGGGATCGCGCAGGAGCGCGTCCTCTCCGCGCTGGCGCTGTTCCTGGACTCGGCAGCGCATCCGCTGGAGTCCCGCCGCGAGGCCCTCGCCCTGCACTTCGAGAGCCTGCGGCGGGGCGAGCTGCGGCACTGGCTGCTCGACCTCGGTGAGTCCCCGGGAGCGCGCTCATGACCGTCGTCGCCGTCGGCGCCCACCCGGACGACGTGGATCTGTACGCCGGCGGCCTCGTGGCCGCGCTGGCCCGAGCGGGGGAGCGCGTCGCGCTGGTGGATCTCAGTGCCGGGGAGATGGCCACGCGGGGGACCCCGGAGCTGCGCGCGCGCGAGGCGGCGGAAGCCGCGCGACACCTCGGCGCCGCCTCGCGTGAATGTCTGCGGCTCCCGGACGGCGGCATCGCGCGCACCGACGCCGCGCAGACGCGCTCGGTGGTCGAGGTGCTTCGCCGGCACCGGCCCTCGCTGATCCTCGCCCCGTGGGAGGAGGACTTGCATCCCGACCACCGCGAGACCGCGCACCTGGTGCGGCGCGCGCGCTTCTTCGCCCGGCTCGCGGGGTACGCGGCGGCGGGGGAGCCGTGCCGGCCCGGGCCGGTGCTCTTCTACGAGCAGAAGCTCCCGTTCGTGCCCGATCTGATTGTGGACATCGGCGTGGTGCGGGAGGCGAAGCTCGCGGCGGTGCGCGCCTTCGCCTCGCAGTTCTTCCGCGAGCCGGACGATCCCGTGCGCACGGAGATCTCCGATCCCGGGTTCCACGAGATGCTGGAGGCGCGCTCCCGCGAGCGCGGCGCGCGCATCGGTGTGACCTGGGGCGAAGGGTACCGCCGCGACGGGCCGCAGGCCGTCGTCGATCCCCGACAGCTGATTCCCGGAGCGCCGGCGTGAAGATCGCCATGGTCTGCTACGCGAGCCACGGAGGCAGCGGCATCGTCGCCACCGAGCTCGGGGCGGCGCTCGCGGCGCGCGGCCACGAGGTGCACTTCGTCACCAACGACGTGCCCGTACGGCTGAACCGCTTCTCCGAGAACCTCTACTTCCACCGCGTGGACGTGGACAACTATCCGGTGTTCCCGCACCCGCCGTACCTCCTCAACCTGGCGGTGAAGATCCTGGACGTGATCCGCGCGCACGACATCGACGTGGTGCACGCGCACTACGCGGTGCCGCACGCCACCTGCACGTATCTCGCGCGGGAGATGCGCAAGCCCCGCCGCGTGGCCACGGTGACGACCCTGCACGGTACCGACATCACCCTGGTGGGGATCAAGCCATCATTCTACGAGATCACCCGCTTCTCCATCCGCCAGAGCGACCGGGTCACCGCGGTCTCCGAATGGCTCCGCTGCAAGACGTGCGAGAGCTTCGACCTCGATCAGGACATCGTGGTGATTCCCAACTGGGTGAACTCGGAGGCGTTCCGCCCGTTCCCGGCCGGACGCAAGCGCCGCGCATTCGTGCGCGAAGGGGAGTTCGTGCTGATGCACGCCTCCAACTTCCGGCCGGTGAAGAACATCCCCACGGTGGTGGAGGTGTTCCGGCGCCTGCGTGAGCGTTACCCGGTGCGGCTGCTCCTCGTCGGTGACGGCCCGGAGGTGGCCCGCGCCGAGGAGACGGTGCGGCGCAACGGACTCGCCGACGTCGTGCACTTCCTGGGTGCGCAGGAGTACCTGGAGGACGTGCTGCCGCTGGCCGACGCCTTCCTCCTGCCCAGCGAGCACGAGAGCTTCGGCCTGGCGGCGCTGGAGGCGATGAGCGCCGGCGTGGGAGTCATCGCCACGAGCGAGGGGGGCACGCGCGAGATCATCCGCCACGGGGAGAACGGATTCCTGTTCGATCCGCACGACGTGGACGGAATGGTCGCGACGATCGGCGCGCTCGTGGAGGATCCGGCGAAGCTCGAGCGCGTCGAGCGCGAGGCCCGCAAAACGGCGGTGGAGCAGTTCCGCCCGGATCACGCCGTGGCGAGCTACCTGCGCGTGTACGAGGAGGCGCTCGGCCGGTGAGCCTCTTGGAGGGGCGTACGTCGCTCTCGAACGACGAGGGACTGCCGGTGCGCTGCGACGTGCGCCGGCGGGAAGGACCGGGTTCCTTCCCGGTCGTGGTGATCCTGCACGGGTTCAAGGGATTCAAGGACTGGGGCATGTTCCCGCCCACGGCGCGGAAGCTCGCCGAGCGGGGTCTCGCCACCGTCGCCATGAACGCCTCGCGGAACGGCGTGGCCGATCGACTCGAGGAATTCACCGACCTTCCGAGCTTCGCCCGGAACACGCCGCGGCGGGAGGTGGGCGACGTCCATCGCGTGATCGAGGGCATCCGCTCGGGCGAGCTGGGCGAAGGACTCGACCCGCGGCGGATCGGGCTGCTCGGACACAGCCGCGGCGGCGGTGTGGTGCTGCTGGCGGCCGCGGCGGAGCCGGCCGTCCGCTCCGTCGTGACCTGGGCCTCGATCTCCACGTTCCTTCGCTACACGGATCGGGCGATGGCCGAGTGGCGCCGCGCCGGTCGCCTCGACGTTCCCAACGCGCGCACCGGCCAGCTCATGTGGCTGGACCGCTCGGTGCTCGAGGACCTCGAAGCGCGCCGCGCGGAGTACGACCTGGAGGCCGCGGCGGGCCGGCTCCGCGCTCCGCTGCTGGCCGTGCACGGCGAGCAGGACGAGGCCGTGGAACCGGCCGACTCCGAGCGCCTCGTCCGCTGGGCCGCCTCGCCCGAGAAGCGGCTCCTCGTCATCCCCAAGACCGGCCACACCTTCGGCGCCGCGCATCCCTGGAACGGCGGATCCCCGGCGTGGGAGCGTGCGGTCCTAGAGACCGGAGACTGGTTCCTCCGCTCCCTATGAGTTCCACACCGACTCGGCCCACGTCCTCGGGGTGACCCACGACCACGGCGCTGGGGCGTGGCCACGGAGCGCGCGAAGTCGTAGTCTCCGCGAATGCGAAGAGGACTCACCGAGGCCGCGGGGGTCCTGGTGGCGGCCTTCCTCTGGCACGCCGCGTACTCGGGCTACGGGCTCGCGCCGCAGGACGAAGGGTGGCTGCTGAACGCGGCCTCGCGTGTCGCGGCCGGCGAGACGCCCTACCGCGACTTCACCACCGCGTACGTCCCGGGGACGTACTGGCTCGTCGCCGGAGTGCTGGACGGCTTCGGGCCGAGCCTTCCGGCGGTGCGCCTGCTCTTCGCCCTGCTGCGCGCGCTCACCGTGCTGCTCGTGTACCTGCTGGCCCGGCGGCTCACCTCCCGCCCGCTCTCCTTCGGCGCGGCGGCGCTCACCGCGCTGATCCCCGGACCGTGGCACAAGACCTTTTTCACGCTGGTGCCTCTCGCCGCGCTGGTTCCCGCCGCGCGCTGGGAGTCCGCCGGCGGGCTTCGCTGGCTGGCGCTCGCCGGGGCCGCGGCGGGGCTGGGGGCGTGGGTCCGGCAGGACGCGGCACTGGCGGCGATGGCCGGCGTGTCCTGGGTGGCGTGGGCCGGGCGCCCGCGCGCGGCGGAGTCCCGACCCCGCGCCCTCGCGACGGCAGCCGGGTCGGCGGCGCTCGCCTTCCTGGGGCCGGCCGCATGGCTCGCCGCGCAGGGCGTGACCGCCGGCGACGTTCTCGCGCAGAGCGGGGCCGGGGCGGCGTCCATCGGCGCTCCGCAGGCCGCGTCGGCCGCGTCGATGCTTCGCCTCTCCGCTCCCGATCTCGCGGCGCCGCATGCGCAGATCGTGGCGGCGCTCGTCCTCTCGCTTCCGCTGCTCGCCGCGTTCGCGCTGCGGGCGTCACTCGGGGATCGACGCCGGCGCGACCATCCCGCCGCGGCCACGCTGGGCGCCCTCGCCCTGGTCTCGCTGCTGCTCTCCAACCAGCTCTTCCGAGATCACATTCTGGTGCGCTTCCTGCAATGCGGCGCGTTCGCGTACATCCTGTTCGCCGCCGTCGTGGGCGCGGCGCGGCCGCGCGTGCGGCTCGCGCTCCTCGCCGTTCCGGTCGCGTTCGCGGGGTACGTGCTCTTCACCGACGGGGGCCGAGGCGACGTTCCCGTCGAGTACACGGGGACGGTCGCGGTGCGCGCCGGCGCCAACGCCGCTCTCGACGTGCGCGGGCACGTCCTGCACGTCCGCGACGAGCTGGCCCGCGACCTCGCGCCGCTGGCCGGGTTCATCCGGGAGCATACCGCGGAGGGCGAACCGATCCTCGTCTTCGGCCAGCCGGCCATCCTGCACTTCCTGGCGAACCGGCCGAGCGCGGACCGGAGGATCCGCTTCACGCAGGAGCACCTCGCCGCGCTGGACCTCGACTACTGGGCGCGGATCTACGCGGCCGGCTGCCGCCACGTGGTGATGCCGCGGTCCTGGGGCGAGCTCGGACCGCTGTCGATCTACCCGAAGGGGCGAAGCCCCGAGCTGGTGCGCCGCTTCGGTCCCTGGGCCGTGTGGGCGCTGCCGTGACGCGCCCGCCGCCCGAGATCTCGGTGATTCTCCCCGTGCACGACGCGGCGGCCACGCTCCCCCAGGTTCTCGCGGCGCTCTCGCGCAGCACGTTCCGCGACTTCGAGATCGTCGCCGTGGACGACGGCTCGACGGACGCGAGCGCACACGTGCTCGAGGCTCACGGTGTCGGCGTCGCTCTTCGCCACGATCGCCCTCAGGGACCCTGGGTGAGCCGAAACCGCGCGGCTGCGGCCGCGCGCGGCCGGATCCTCTTCTTCCTGGACGCGGACGTGGAGATCGACCGCGACACGCTGGAGCGCGTGCACGCGTTCCTGCCGCCTGGCGACCGGCGCGCTCTCATCGGCGTGTACTCGGCGCGGCATCCGCACCGTGGACTCTGCTCGCGCTACAAGAACGCGTGGATCCGGCACTCCTATCTTCGCGCATCCGGCGACGTGGACTGGTTCTTCACCGCCGCGGGTGCGGTGCCGCGGACGGTCTTCTTCGAGGCCGGTGGATTCGACGAGGAGTTCCGCGTCGAAACGGGCGGCGGGGACGTGGAGTTCGGACGCCGTCTCCGCCGGCTCGGCGTGACGATCCGCCTCGACGAGCGCCTGGAGGTGGTCCACTGGAAGCGCTTCGACCTGACGCGTCTGCTGCGCAACGACTGTCGTCGTGCGTACGGCTGGAGCCGGCTCGCGCTGGACAGCGGCGAGCCCGTCGGAGGGCTTCCTCGCAAGGGCCTGGCGAACGTGTCCGGAGGATTCGTCGGGGGAGTGGCGGCGGCGTGGGCGGCGGTGGCGCTGGGGGTGATCGGTACGGCGTACGGCGGCGTGGTCTCCGCCGCGCCCTTCGCCGCAGTCGTCCCTCTGACGGCGTGGGCGGCGTGCAGCGCCCGTTTCTGGACTTGGCTCGCGGCGGCGGAGTCGCCGTGGCTCGCCGCCGCCGCCCTTCCGCTGACCTTCCTCGATCAGCTGGTCTGCGGCCTCGGCGTGGCTCGAGCCGTGCTGGAAGCGTCCGCGCGAGTTCTCCGACCGCTGCCCGTACGGCGCCCGGCTGCCCCCGCCCTGCTGAATTCAGCCCGGCCGCGCTGAGGCGAGGGGCCGCTCCAGCTTGCCCTCGCGAGAGACGGTTGCTAAGGTCGATCCCCCACGAACCGCAACGGGGAGGTCCATGAGGGCAGCTCGCATCCGGCTTCCCGCCAGGTCGATCTTCGCATGGCTCCTCGTCGCCGCGTCGCCGGTCTCCACGCCGGCCCGGGCGCTCGAGCCCGATGTCGTCGCCGCCGACTTCGCTGAGCGCTTGGCAGCGGCCATGGAAGCCTCGCCGCTCGAACAGGATCGGCTGTGGGCGCCCGGCATGCGGGACTCCGCGCGCCGCGTGCTCGACCTGCGTACCGCATCGCTCTTCGAGTGGTCCGGCGTGCGCGTCATCGTCGAGGAAGTGCTGAACGCGCAGGGCGGCGGCGCCGAGAGCGGTATCCCGCCGCACGTCGATGTCCTGCTCCGCGTGCGCGGCACGGCCGCGTGGACGCCGGAAGCGTACGCCGTCGCCTCCGCATTCTGGCCGCTGCAGGTGGACGAGGAGGAGCCGCGCAACGAAGTCGTGAGACGGGAAGCCTGGCGGCTCGTTCCGGCCGGCGGCACATGGCTCGCGCGCGAGCGGATCCGGCTGGGAGAGACCGCGGTCGGCTCCGTCGAGGTGTCCGCGGGCGTCCATCCCGCGCAGGACGCGTTGCTCGTGGACTGCACGTACGAGCTTCGCGCGCTGGCCGACGGCGTCGAATCGTGCCGGTTCCTGTTGGACCGGCGCGCCATGGTCTACCACCTCTCCGTCGACGGCGAGCCGGCCAGCAGTGTGCGCGGCGGCGAACTCGGCGCGCTGGGGCTCGAGGGCTTCAGCTCGGAGAGCGAATCGTCATTCCGCTTCCCGAGGCCGCTCGCCGAGGGCGAAACCGTGAGGGTGCGCTTCCGACTCCGTTCGCCGCTCGTGCACATGCGCGGAGGCGGGTTCGTCACGACGCTGCCGATCCACGACGGTCCCTTCCGCGAGCGCGTGTGGTATCCGGTGCTGTTCCCGGACCGCCCCGCGGCCGCCGACGGGGGTGCCCGCGACGGGACGCTCACGCTGCGTTTCCCGAAGAACACGCTCGCGCCGGTGGGGAGCGTCGAGGAAGCGCGGCCGGCACCAGGGGTCGGGGATGCGGACCTCCTCGAGGAGGACGTACTGCGCTACGCCTCGCCCATGCACTACCGGGATCTGGACTTCTTCCTGGTGGAGCAGGGCGTCGACCTCGGCGAGCTGGACTGGACCTCCTACGAGTTCTCGCCGTTCCGGCTCGCGGGGGGGCTTCCGTTCCTGCCTTCCCTCGGCGGCTGGTCTGGCGACGGCGACCCCCCCGGCACCGAATCGGCGCTCGCGTCGATCGATCCGCACCCGCGCTCGCGCCGAGCGATCGTCGAGCCGTTGCTCGCGGGCTCGGGGCGCGCCGCAGAGGATCTCACCTCGGAGATCGAGCAGCTCCTCCCGCTGGACATCGAGCAGATCGAAGAGCTCTTCGACGACTCCTCCACGGACGCTGCCGGGAACACGGGCGAACCGGATCGGAATTGATGGAGATCTCCGAGTACAGGAGGCTCCGCGAGCACGAGCAGATGTACTGGTGGCACGCCGGCAAGCGCGCGATGCTTTCCTCGCTGCTGCGCTGGGGCGTCCCACCCGACCCGGCGCGCAAGGGGCTCGACATCGGCTGCGGCGCCGGGGGCAATCTTCCCGACCTCGCGCCGTACGGTCGGTTCGTGGGCACCGAGGTCACTGCCGAGCTCTACGGTCCGGGGATGGAGCGCCCGCTGCGGCCGGTGGTCCTGGCCCGCGGCGAAGCGTTGCCGTTCGCGGACGCGAGCCTCTCCCTGTGCACGTTCTTCGACGTGCTGGAGCACGTCGAGCGCGAGGACGACCTTCTCGGGGAAGTGCATCGCGTGCTGCGTCCGGGGGGCTGGGCGTTCCTCTCCGTTCCCGCGTACCCCTTCCTCTGGAGCGAGCACGACGAGAGCCTGCACCACTTCCGCCGCTACGTCCGCGGCACGCTCGTCGACGCGCTCACGCGGAACCGTTTCGCCGTTCTCCGCGCCACGTACGCCTTCGCCTCGACGTTTCCCGGGGTGGCCGCGGTGCGGCTGCTGAACCGCGCGTTCGCGCGGCCGGGGGCTCCGCCGCGGACGAGCTACGTGACGACCCCGGAGCCGTTCAACTCGCTCCTGGTCCGGATCCTGGAGCTCGAGGCGAAGTGGCTCGCGTGGGGGGACCTGCCCTTCGGCACGTCGCTGTTCGCCCTGGCGCGGAAGGACGGCGAATGAGCGGCGGCCACCCCGATCCAGGACGGCGCATGAACGACGCTCCGATTCCCGCGGAAGCGCTTCGCCGCTTCGCCGAGGCGATGGAGCGGGCAAAGCGCACCGACCTGCCCGAGCCGACCGCGGTGGTGCTGGCCACCGCCGACGCGTCGGGCCGCCCGTCGTCGCGCGCCGTGCTGCTCAAGGGCTTCGACGAGAGCGGCTTCGTCTTCTACACGAATCTGGAGAGCCGCAAGGGGAAGCAGCTCCGCGAGAACCCGAGCGCCTCGCTCACGTTCTACTGGCCGCCGCTCTCCGAGCAGGTGCACGTCGAGGGGCGCGTCGAACCGGTGACGCCGGAGGAGGCCGATACCTACTGGGCGACGCGGCCGCGCGGCAGCCAGCTCGGGGCGTGGGCGTCGCGGCAGTCGGAGACGCTGGGCTCGCGGCGGGAGTTGATCCGCCGCTTCGCCGAGTACCTGGTGCGGAACGCGGGCCGGCCCGTGCCGAGGCCCAACTTCTGGTCGGGCTTCCGCCTGCGTCCGGAGCGCATCGAGTTCTGGAAGGCGAAGCGGCGCCGCCTGCACGAGCGCGTCCTGTGGGAGCTGGCCGACGGCGCGTGGACGTCGCGGCGGCTCAACCCGTGAAACCCCGTCTCGAGCGAAGTGAACCCGCGGTGTGGCGCTCCGACTGGAACGACAAGGAACGCGCGACCGAGCCATGGACGGCGAGCGAGCTTGAGCGAGGCCGCGCGTCTCCTTTCATTCCAGTCGGGCCACTATACCGCCGTCGCGAGCGCTGCCCCGGCGACGCGCCCCGCGTCGGCCACGAGGTGATTCACGGCGACGCCGCGCCACGCCGCGCCGGCCGGCACGAGCCCGGGGAGCGCCGCCGTCTCCCGCTCCAGTGCGGCAAGCCGCGTCGGGTGGCCGAGGTCATACTGCGGGATGGCGCCCGGGTGCACCACGACGCGCACCGCGTCCGGCTCGCCGCGTATCCCGAGCGGCTCGCGCACGGCGGCCAGGGCGCGCGCGGCGATCTCGCCGGGCGAACCGGCCGCCGCCGCGGGATTGCGCGAGCCACCCGCGAGCACGCGCAGCAGCACGCGTCCCTCCGGCGCGCGGCCGGGGAAGACGCTGGACTCGAAGAGGCAGCCGAGCACCGGGTGGCGGCCTCCCGGCACGAGGTAGCCGTAGCCGTCGAGCGGATGATCCACCGCGTCCCGCGCGAGCAGGAACCCGCACACCGCGACGTCCGCGGCGCCGATCTCCCGCGCCAGTCCGGCGATTCCCGGCGCCGCCTTCGCCAGCAAGGCCGCGGTGACCGGCGCCGGCGTGGCCAGCACCAATGCGCCGGCCTCGTGCGTGACGCCGTTCGCGGTGACGCGCCAGCCTGCGCCGTCCCGCGTGATCCCGCTCACCGGGCTGGAGAGGCGCACGCGTTCGCCCAGCTCCCGGCGGAGCGCAGTCACCAGCACTTCGAACCCGCCGCGGAAGCTGGTGAGGCGCTTGCCGAAGGGAGAAGCGCCTTGGCTTTTGCGCGCGCGCATGGCGCGGAAGAGGCCGCCGTGCTCGCGCTCCATGGCGGTCATCTTGGGGAAGCACGCGTCCACGGACAGCGCGCGCGGATCGCCGGCGAAGATGCCGGTGACCGCCGCGTCGACCAGCACCTCCGCGGCCTCGCGTCCGATGCGCCGCGCGGCGAAGGCGTGGATGGACTCCGGCGAAGCGCCGTTCGGACCCTTCGCCCAGGGCTCGGCCAGGAGGCGCAGCTTGGCCTGGGGTGAGAGCAGCGGCGTCCCGAGCAGCGCGGGCGGCGACATGGGCAGCGCACATAGCCGTCCGCCGTGCAGCAGATAGCGGCGCTTGGCGACGTCCGAGGCGGGGAGGAGCTCCGCGTCGAGCCCGAGCTCCTCGACGGCGTCGAGCACGCCGGGCCGCTCGGCGAGAAACCCCTGCGGCCCCAGCTCGAGGACGGCCCCATTCCACGACTCGGTGCGGACGTAGCCGCCGGCCCGATCGCCGGCCTCCAGCACGAGCGGCTCTCCGCCCCGCCGGAGGATCTCCCGGGCCGCGGCCAGCCCGGCGATCCCTCCGCCGACGACCAGCACCTCGCGTCCCACGTCACACCGTCCGGGAGAAGACCGGACCTTCGCGCGTCATGCGGCGCAGGTACTCGTCGAACACCATGGCCACGTTGCGCACGAAGAGCCGGCCGAGCCCGACGACGCGGATCCCGGCCGCGTCCATCTCCACGAACCCCTCGCGACGCTCGGCCTCCAGCGCCTCCAGCTCGTCGGCGAAGTGCTCGGCGAAGTCGATCCCGTGGCGCGCCTCGATGGCACGCCGGTCGACCTTCCCGTTGCACATGAGCGACTGGATGACGTCGCGACGCAGGCGGTCCTCCGCGGACAGGACGACGCCGCGAAAAACGGGGAGCGTCCCGGCTCGGATGGCCTTCGCCCAGGGTGGGATCACCTTGAGGTTCTGGAAGTGGGCGGCGCCCACGTCGCCGATCGCGGAGATGCCGAGTCCGATCATGTCCGGCGCAGGTCGCGTCGTGTAGCCCATGAAGTTGCGGTGCAGCCGGCCTTCGCGCGCGGCGACGGCCAGCTCGTCGCCCGGCAGCGCGAAGTGGTCCATGCCGATGGCCTCGTAGCCTGCGTCGCCGAACGCCTGCCGCGCCTCGGCGAAGAGCCGGATCTTCTCCGCCGCAGAGGGGAGGAGCTCCTCCTCGGTCTTCCGCTGGTTGGCCTTCATCCAAGGCACGTGCGCGTAGCTGTACACCGCGACGCGCTCCGGCCGGAGGCGGACCACCTTGCGCAGGTTCTCGGCGAACGTCGTGGCGGTCTGCCTGGGCAGTCCGTAGATGAGATCCACGTTCAGCGACTCGAAGCCGAGCCTGCGGCACTTCTCGACGAGCCGCCGCGTCTCCTCCCACGTCTGGTTGCGCGAGATGGCCGCCTGCACCTCGGGCGTGAAGTCCTGCACGCCCATGGAAAGCCGGTTGAAGCCGAGGCGCCGCAGCACGAGGAGGTGCTCGTCGGAGGTGACGCGTGGATCCACCTCCAGCGCGATCTCCGCGCCCGCCTCGATGCGGAACCGCGAGACGATCTTGGCGAAGAGCGCCTCCATCTCCGCCGGCGTCTGGAAGGTCGGCGTGCCGCCGCCCCAGTGTAGCTGCAGGACGCGGTTGCGGCCTCCGAGCCGGTCGGCCACGAGATCGATCTCGGCGTGCAGCGTCTCGAGGTAACTCTCGGAGACGTCGTGCTTGCTGGTGATCACCACGTGACAGCCGCAGAACGTGCAGCGCTCCCGGCAGAAGGGCAGGTGGAAGTAGAGCGAGAGCGGATCGCCGCTCTTCGCCGCCTGGGCGAGATGGCTCTCGTAGCGCTCCGCGCCGACCTCCTCGCGGAACTCGACCGCAGTCGGGTAGGAGGTGTACCTCGGCCCGGGCCTGTCGTACTTCTCGATCAGCGCGGCGATGCGCGCGGCGTCGAGCCTGGCCTCGCTCATGAGCGCATCTCCCGGCTGAGGTCGTGCACGAGGCGGACGCAGAGCTGCGCCGCCCTCATCTCGGTCATCGGCAGGATGCCGTGGCCCAGGTTGAAGACGTGGCCGGCCTCGGCGCCGGCGCCCTCCAGCACCTCGCGCACACGCGCGGCGAGCTGCCGCTCGGAGCCGAGCAGCGCGCCCGGATCGAGGTTGCCCTGGAGCGGCATGGTCGGGAAGAGAGCACGCGCGTCGGCCATGCGCACCCGCCAGTCGAGCCCCAGCATGCGCGCGCCGCTCGCCGTCTGCAGCGCGAGCGCGGCGCCGGCGCCCGGCGCGAAGTAGATCGTCGGCAGCTCCGCGCCGGCCGCGAGGCGATCGAAGACGCGGCGCGCGGCGGGAAGAGCGAAGCTCTCGAGATCCGGCGGCGAGAGCACGCCCGCCCAGGAGTCGAAGAGCTGCACCGCGTGCGCGCCGGCCCGCACCTGCACGCCGAGCCAGTCGGCGATGCGGTCGGCGAGAAACGCGAGCAGCTCGGCGAACGACTCCGGATCGGAGTGCATCATGCGGCGCGTGTGCTCGTGCTCCTTGGAGCTGCCGCCCTCGAGCAGGTACGTCGCCAGGGTGAATGGCGCGCCGGCGAAGCCGATCAGCGGAACCCGGCCCTCGAGTCGGTCCAGGGTCGCGCGGACGCACTCGTCGAGCCAAGCCCAGTGCCGCCTCGGGTCGGGGACGCAGAGGCTCTCGGTCCCGGCCGACGGATCCCAGCGCTCCAGTACCGGTCCGGGGCGGAAGTCCACCGGGATGCCCATCGCCTCCAGCGGGAGGAGGATGTCCGAGAACAGGATGGCGGCGTCCACGTCGAGCCGTTCCACCGGCTCGATGGTCACCTCCGCACAGAGCTCCGGCCGCCGGGCGAGATCCAGGAACGAGTGCTTCCCGCGGAGCGCGCGGTAGCCGGGGAGCACGCGTCCGGCCTGGCGCATGATCCAGACCGGGGTGGCGTCGACGCGCTCCCCGCGGGCGGCGCGCAGCATTCGGTCGTTGACACAGGTCACAGTCACTTCGCCACCTCTTGCGCCTCGATCAGCGCCTCCCGGGACGCGGCGAGGAAGCGGTCCACGTCCTCCTCGCGGTGCGCGCCGGAGA
The DNA here is from genome assembly GCA_052390515.1 of Candidatus Eiseniibacteriota bacterium. Taxonomy (GTDB): domain Bacteria; phylum ARS69; class ARS69; order ARS69; family ARS69; genus JBQTGV01. The sequence goes on from JBQTGV010000210.1 coordinate 20,667, forward strand.
GGAAGCCCGCCTCGTACTGCGACGGCGCCACGGACATGCCGCGTCGGACCAGCCCGTGGAACCACTTGGCGAAGGTCCGCGTGTCGCCCTTGGACGCATCGCTCCAGGTGCGGACCGGGCCGCGCGCGAAGTACAGGCAGAAGAGCGACCCGACGCGCTGGAAGCAGTTGCGGCCGGAGAGGCCGAGATCGTCGAGCGCGCTTCGTGCGCCGGCCTCGAGCCGCGCGCCCAGCCGCTCGAGGCGTGCGTAGAGGCCGGTGTCCGCGTCGATGGCGTCCAGCATGGCGATGCCGGCAGCCATGGCCAACGGGTTTCCGGAGAGCGTGCCCGCCTGGTACACGTCTCCCTCCGGGGACACGTGACGCATCAGCTCGCGGGGGCCGCCGTACGCGCCCACGGGCAGCCCGCCGCCGATCACCTTGCCCAGCGTGGTGAGGTCCGGGCGGACGCCGTACAGCTCCTGCGCGCCGCCCCGCGCGACGCGGAAGCCGGTCATCACCTCGTCGAAGATCAGCAGAGCGCCGGACTCGTCGCAGGCGCGGCGAAGCCCCTGGAGGAATCCCGGCTCGGGCGGGATGCAGCCGGCGTTCCCGGCCACGGGCTCGACGATCACCGCGGCCACGGCGGCGCGGTTCGCGTCGAGGACCTCCCGGACCGAGTCGAGGTCGTTGAAACGCGCGTTGCGCGTGTCCGCCGCGACGCCCGCCGTGACGCCCGGGCTCGTCGGCGTGCCGAACGTCGCTGGGCCGGATCCGGCCTGGATGAGGAAGGAGTCGGCGTGTCCGTGGTAGCAGCCCTCGAACTTGACGACGACGGCGCGCCCCGTGACCGCGCGGGCCAGCCGCACCGCGCTCATCGTCGCCTCGGTGCCGGAGCTCACGAAGCGCACGCTCTCGATCGAGGGCACGCGCGCCACGATGCGCTCGGCGAGCTCCACCTCGCGCACGCAGGAAGCGCCGAAGCTCGTACCGGAGCCGGCCGCATCCCGCACCGCGGCCACGATGGCGGGATGCGCGTGGCCGAGCAGCATCGGCCCCCAGGAGCCGACGAAGTCCAGGAGCTCGCGGCCGTCCTCGGTCACCAGCACGGCGCCGTGCGCCTCGCGGACGAAGAAGGGGGTCCCGCCGACGGCCTTCCAGGCGCGCACCGGCGAGCTCACTCCGCCCGGCATCACCGCGCGGGCGCGCTCCGCCAAGACGTCCTCGACCGATGCGGTCCGCGTCATCCGATCCACCGGGCGACCTCCTTCGCATGGTAGGTCAGCAGGATCTTCGCCCCGGCGCGGCGGATCGAACCGAGCGTCTCCAGCACGGCCGCGCGCTCGTCGAGCCAGCCCGCGGCGGCGGCGGCCTTCACCATGGAATACTCGCCGGAGACGTTGTACGCGGCGATCGGCACGGCGCAGCGCGCCGCGGCCTCGTGCACGACGTCCAGGTAGGCGAGAGCCGGCTTGACCATGACGATGTCCGCTCCCTCGGTGATGTCCAGCTCGATCTCTCGCAGCGCCTCGCGCGCGTTGGCCGAGTCCATCTGGTAAGCGCGGCGGTCGCCGAAGGCCGGCGTGGAACCCGCGGCGTCGCGGAACGGGCCGTAGAACGCGGAGGCGTACTTCGCCGCGTAGGACACGATCACCGTGTCGGTGAAGCCGCGCGCATCGAGTGCGCGGCGGATCTCGCCGACCCGACCGTCCATCATGTCGGACGGACAGACCGCGTCCGCTCCGACCTCGGCGTACACCACGGCCGCCTTCGCCAGCAGCTCGACCGTCGGGTCGTTGAGCACGCGGCCGTCCTCGACGACGCCGCAGTGGCCGTGGCCCGTGTACTCACACAGGCAGACGTCCGCCCATACCAGGAGGTCGGGGACGGCGGCCTTCACCGCGCGGACCGCGCGGGGGATGATGCCCTGCGGATCGTAGCCCTGGCTCCCGCGCGCGTCCTTCGCCGCAGGAATCCCGAAGAGGATGATCCCCGGAATGCCGAGCCGGTGCGCCTCGCCGGCTTCCTCGACGAGCGCGTCGATCGAGAGCCGGCAGCAACCGGGCATGCTCGGGATGGGCTCGCGCACGCCTTCGCCCTCCCGCACGAAGAGCGGCAGCACGAGATCGTCGACCGAGAGCTGCGTCTCGCGGACGAGACCTCTCCAGGCGGGCGTGCGGCGAAGGCGCCGCGGGCGGTGCGGGAGCTCCATCATGGCGTCATGCCTCTCCCGGATCGAGCACGTGGGCGACCGCCTCGGCGAGCGCCTCGAAGTCAGGGCGATCGGCCGTCACGACGTCGGTGAAGCCGAGGCGTCGCGCCGCGTCGGCGGTCGTGGCACCGATGGCCGCGACGGGGAGAGTGAACCACGCCCCGGCGAGACCCGCAGCGAGAGCTTCGGCCGCCGACGGGCTGGCCAGCGCGACGGCGTCTATGGCCTCGCCGGCTAGCGTGCCGCGCACCTCGGCGTGCCGGCGCGTCACGGTACGGTACGCGGTCACCACGCGCACGCTCGCCCCGGCCGATTCGAGCGCCCGCACGCCGTCCGACCTGGCCCGGTCCGCTGCGGCCCAGAGCACGCGCGCGCCGTCCAGCTTCGCCCCTGACTCGGCGAGGGCCACGGCGAGATCCGCGGCTCCGCCCCGGCCTACCACGGCCGGCTCCCACCCGCGCGCGCGCGCCTCCCGGGCGGTGGCCTCGCCGACGACGGCGAGCCGCGGCTGTCCGCCGTTCCTCGTCGCCTCCGCCAGGGCGCGGGCTGCGCGGGCGCTGGTGAGCACGACCCAGTCGTACGAGTCGAGGCGGGCGGCCTCGGCGCGGAGCGCGCCCGGATCCTCGGGCGGCAGCGTCTCCAGCAGCGGCAGGTTCACGACGCGCGCGCCACGGGAGCGGAGCGCGGCGGAGAGCGGACCACCGCCGCCCTCCTCCCGCGTCACCAGCACCGTGATCCCGGCGAGCGGCCCGGCGAACTGAGCAGCGCCCGTGTGCCGACCGGTCGCGCTGAACGGCGGCTC
>JBQTGV010000211.1:0-1716 GCA_052390515.1 Candidatus Eiseniibacteriota bacterium
ATCCACCAGCGGATCGTCCCGGCGCGGAGCAGGCGCCGGCCTCGGCTCGCGCGGCTCGGACACGGCCTCTTCGATCCGCTTCTGGATCCGCGCCGCGTCCCGCTCGATCATGCCGAGGAAGCGGCGGTCGTCGTCCCCGCGGACGCCGTCGCTCTGCAGCATCGTCGTCACGAGGCTCTTGATCGACGCGAGCGGCGTGCGCACCTCGCTCGCCACGCCGCGGAAGACGTCGCGCTGCGCACGGTCCCCGGAGCGTCCTTCGCCGCGGTCGCGGAGCAACGCCACGCATCCGGCGAGCCTGCCCTCCGCCGTCCGCACGCGGGACAGCGTGACCTCGCAATCGCGCGGCACCGGGCCGGGAAGGTGCAGCGTATCCCGCGCCAGGTCGTCGCTCCCGATCAGGAACTCCTGCCAGCGGCCGACGAACGCCGTGTCCTGCTGTTCGCCGAACAGGTCGCGGCCGAACGCCGCCGTCTCGCGCTCGCCGAGGAGCCGCTCCGCCGTCTCGTTCATGAGGCGCACCTGCCCGTCGGGGTCGGTCACCACCACGGCGTCGCCGATGCTGCGCAGGATCCTCTCCATGCGGGCCCGCTGCGCCTCGGCGAGGCCCAGGCTCTGGTCCACTTGGCGCTCGGCCTCTCGCCGCGCGGACACGTCGAGCCCGAGCAGCCGCACGTGGACCTTGCCCCCGAGCTCCGTGCGGCACGGATGGAACGTCACCTCGACGGCCTCGCCCTGCGCGCCGCGCAGCTTCGTGTCGAACGGGCTCATGGCACCGCCGCGCAGCTTCGCCACGGCCGCGGCCAGCTGCTCGCGATGCTCGGCCAGCGCCAGGTCGGCGAGCGGCAGCCCGACGAGACGGTCCGCGTTCACTCCGAGCGTGAGCGCGGCCTTGCGGTTGGCCGACGCGATCGCGCCCTGGGAATCGAGATCGAAGTCCAGGATCGGCGCCGCGTCGTAGGCCGCCGAGGCGCGAACCCGCGTCTCCTCGAGCTCCCGCGAGCGCGCGCGGAAGAGCCTCTCCAGATCCTCGGCCCAGAGACGCACGGAACCTTCGAGGCCCTTGCGCCGCTGGATGTCACGGGCCACGACCCAGGAGAGCGCGTCGTCCTGGGGAGCGTCCAGCGGGATGACGGCGTACTCGATCGGGAAGCGATCGCCGCCGGCCGAGACGCCTTCGCCCTCGACCTCGAAGAGCGGATCCGTCCGATCGACGCGGAACGCCGGGACCCACCGATCGAACCGGGAGTCGACGAGCTCGCCCTCCGACGCGGCGAAGATGACCAGCGCAGCCGGGTTCGCGAATCGCACGCGGCCATCCCTGCCGAGCAGGAGGTAGCCGTCGCTCGAGGACTGGACCAGGATCTCGAGCCAATGGTGCAGTTGATTCGGACGGCGCATGCGGATCCGTTCGACCGAGAGGGATGCAATCTCCGAAGAAGATCGGCCGTCCGGGGTCCGGACTTTCGCAAGGAATCGCAATTCCTTGCCGCGGCCAGCAGGTTCCGAAAGGGGTTGCGCGGAAGGTCCGGCTCGGGCAGAAGAGGCAGCGCCCCCGGGGCTCGGAGGCGCTCGGGGCATCCGCGCGAACGAGGACCCCGGAGGATCGCCCGGTCCAAAGGGAGTCCGCCCCTGTAAAGGCTCCCTCCCGCATCCGGCACTTCCGGAGTCGGGAAAGTTCCGGAGCGAAACGTCCCGGGGTCCACGTTCGCGGCC
>JBQTGV010000212.1:0-19595 GCA_052390515.1 Candidatus Eiseniibacteriota bacterium
GGATCGGCCTGATCGGAGGCGGTGACGCTCGCGGTGTTGGTGAGGGTGGCACCGGAGGTGCCGAGATCCACCGTGGCGGCGATGTCGAGCGTCGCGGAGGCGGCGTTCGCCAGGGAGCCGACGACCCAGAGGCCGGTGCCGCTTGTGTAGGTGCCCTGGGAAGGAACGTCGGAGACGTAGGTGACGCCGGCCGGGAGCAGATCGGTCAGCTCCACACCAGTGGCCGCGTTCGGACCGCCGTTGCTCACCGTGACGGTGTACACGACCGTGCCGCCTTCCGACGGCGCGGGATCGTCCACCACCTTGGTCACCGCCAGATCCGAGACCGGGAACGAGGCGATGAACAGGCTTCCGTTCCGCGCGAACACGATACTGAGCCCGTCCGGCGACCAGTCGGGCTGCACGTCGTTGCCGGTGTGGATGGTGATCTGGGTCTCGGTGCCGCCTCCGGCGGGCACCAGCCAGATGTCGTTGTTGCCCGCACGATTGGACTGGAACGCTATCGTGGCGCCGTCCGGCGACCAGTCGGGAGCCCCGTCCGCGCCCGGATCGGTCGTCAACTGCGTGGCTGTGCCCCCCGTCGAAGGCATGACCCAGATGTCGTTGTTCCCGGAACGGGTCGACTGGAACGCGATCTGCGCTCCGTCCGGCGACCAGCTCGGGTGCGTGTCCGTGGCGGGGTCGGTCGTGAGCTGGACGGGGACTCCGCCGGAGGAGGGGATGATGTAGATGTCGGTCCCCTTCGTGAAGGCGATCTTCGTGCTGTCCGGAGACCACGACGGGAAGCCCTCGACGGTCGTGGGATCGGCGTGAAGCAGCGTCGACCCGCCACCCGCCGCTGGACGCGTGTAGAGGTCGATGCTCCCGCCGCCGCCGACCGCGGCGGCGAACACGATCACCGAGCCGGACGGAGAGAAGTCCGGATGCTGGTCCACGTTGGTGTTGGCCGTCAGCTTGGTCGGCGTGCCGCCCGTGACGGGAACGCTCCACAAGTCGAGATTCCCCGACCGGTTGGAGTCGAACACGATGACCGGACTCGTGGGCGACCAGGCCGGACGCTGGTCGCTGGTGGCCGTCGTGATCTGGGTTTCCGTGATCTGGGCGAAGGCCGGGGTGATCGTGACGACGCCCAGCAGGGAGAGCAGATGGCGCGCGGCGAACGGGAGCTTCATGTCGGACCTCGCGGGGCGATCGGGTGGGTGTTCCGCCGAGAGGTGGCCGGAAGCACGACTCCTCGACTATACGCACGAGACCGGGATTCGCGACCGAGGCGCTGCCGCCTTCCGGGAGCCGAATTCGATTCCGCCGCGTGTGCGTCGGACGCGGCGAGTCGAGTGACGCTACTGTCTCCGGGGGGGAGGACCGCCCAGAACTGAACCCGCGGGGGTGGCGAGAGGGCGAGGGGAACCGTAGCGCGTCGCGCGTCGCGATTCAAGGGGGACCCGGGAGCTCCTCGCCGGGGTGGTCGGTCCCGAGCTAGATTCGCCCTGTAGGCTCCCCTGGAGGTTCCCGTGCACGACCTTGCCGTCATCGGCGCCGGGATCGTGGGGCTGGCCACGGCCTTCGAGATGCTGCGTCGGCGTCCGGGACTCGACGTAGTCCTCCTCGACAAGGAGGATCGGGTCGCCGCGCATCAGACCGGCCGCAACAGCGGCGTCATCCATGCCGGGTTGTACTACCGTCCGGGCTCACTCAAGGCCGCGACCTGCCGCCGCGGGGTGGATCTCCTGCTTCGCTTCTGTGAGGAGCACGCCGTCCGCCACGAGCTTTGCGGCAAGGTGGTCGTCGCCACGACCGCCGAAGAGGTTCCGCGTCTCGAGGAGCTCCACCGCCGCGGGGCGGCCAATGGCGTGCCGGGTCTCGAGCGCGTCGGCTCGGCGCGTCTCCGGGAGATCGAGCCGCACGCCGCCGGTGTCGAGGCGCTCGTCTCGCCGTCCACCGGCATCGTCGATTTCGGCGAGGTCGCGCGCGCGATCGCCGCGGAGGTCGTGCGGCGGGGCGTGTCGATCCGTTTCGGCGCGACGGTGCGCGGCTTCGTGCGCGAACCGCACGGCGTCGTCGTGGAAACGACCGCGGGCGCGGTCTCCGCCAAGCAGGCGGTGGCGTGCGCGGGGCTGCACGCGGATCGGGTCGCGCGGCTGGACGGCCCGCCGCCCCGCGCGCGCCTCGTTCCCTTCCGCGGGGAGTACTTCGTGCTGGCTCCCGCCGCGACCGGTCTCGTGCGCGGACTCATCTATCCCGTGCCCGATCCGCGCTTCCCGTTCCTCGGCGTGCACTTCACGCGGAAGATCGACGGATCCGTCGAGGCCGGTCCGAACGCCGTCCTGGCCCTGGCGCGCGAAGGCTACGAGAAGACCGACCTGGACCTCGCGGACGCGTGGCAGATCTTCGCTTCGCCCGGCTTCTGGAAGATGGCGCGGCGCCACTGGAGAACGGGGCTCGAAGAGGTGGTCCGCTCGCACTCCCGCGAGCTCTTCGCCCGAGCCCTCCGCCGGCTGGTGCCGGAGGTCCGCGCCGAGCATCTGCTCCCCGGCGGCGCGGGCGTGCGCGCGCAGGCCCTTACCGCCGACGGCACGCTGCTCGACGACTTCGTGATCGAGCGGCGCGGCCGCGTCGTGCACGTGCTGAACGCGCCGTCGCCGGCGGCCACAGCCTGCTTCGCCGTGGGCGAACGGGTGGCGGATGCCCTCTGCCGGGAAGGTTGAGCCCGGCCTTGGCGTGCGCCGTCGGTCCTCGTACAATGCGTCGCCGCCGAGAGGAGCGTAGCGGATGACCGAGAGAGTGTGGCGACAGTGCAGCAACTGCAAGAAGGGCATCGCGCACGGGAGAACCTACTTCGTGTGCAGCGTGTCGACGTGCAACCGCAAGAGGACCGGTTACGTGTTCTGCTCCGTGGACTGCTGGGACGCGCACTTGCCGCTGGCGAACCACCGGGAGGCGTGGGCCGTCGAGGAGACCGCGCCGCGGGCATGACGACGGGCGAGCCCGCCTTCGATCACGCCGAGATCCCGGCCGTCGGCGTCCTCTTCTCCAACCTCGGGACGCCCGACGCGCCGACCGCTCCCGCGCTCCGCCGCTACCTCCGCGAGTTCTTGTCCGACCCGCGCGTCGTCGAGCTTCCGCGCTGGAAGTGGCTGCCGATCCTGCACGGCATCGTGTTGAACACGCGTCCCCGGAGGTCCGCGGCGCTGTACCGGCGCATCTGGACGGCGGACGGATCGCCCCTGCTCGTAATCGCGAGGAAGCAGGCGGCCGCGCTGGAGGTTGCGCTGCGTGCGCGCGTCGGCGACCCGTTGCACGTCGCGGTGGGCATGCGTTACGGCAGCCCCTCGATCGAGTCCGCGCTGGACGAGCTCCGCGCGAAGCGCTGTCGCCGCATCCTGGTCCTTCCCGCGTACCCGCAGTACGCCGCCGTCACCACCGGCTCCACGTTCGACGCGGTGGCCGCGGTGCTGACCCGGTGGCGCTGGGTACCGGGACTTCGCCTCGTCCAGCACTACCACGACGACCCCGGGTACGTGCGCGCGCTGGCGGAGAGCGTTCGGCGCGCGTGGGCGGACGGCGGACCGCCGCGGAAGCTGCTCCTCTCGTTTCACGGAATGCCCGTACGGTATTTCCGCGCCGGCGATCCGTACCACTGCGAGTGCCACAAGACGGCGCGCCTCGTCGCGGAGGAGCTCGCCCTTTCACCGGACCGCTGGCAGGTATCGTTCCAGTCGCTGTTCGGCAAGGAGGAGTGGCTGAAGCCCTACACCGACGCGACGCTCGAGGAGTGGGGCCGGGCGAAGCTCGAGAGCGTCGACGTGATCTGTCCGGGTTTCTCCGCCGACTGCCTGGAGACGATCGACGAGATCGGCCGCGAGAACCGCGTCGTGTTCGAGAGAGCGGGCGGCGGGCGTTACCGCTTCATTCCCTGTCTCGACGAGGACCCGCAGCACGTGGAGGCGCTGGCCGCCGTCGCGCTGCGGGAGCTCTCCGGTTGGTTCACTCCGAAGGAGGCGTGGAGCGATGAGGCCGCCCGCAGCGCGGCGCGGGCCACTGCGGCGCGCGCAGGATCGTTGCCGGACCCCGCACGGCCGACTATATTCCCCGGATCATGAACCGGGATTCCATCGCCGTACTGGATTTCGGTGGCCAGTACGTCCACCTCATCGCCACGAAGATCCGCGCGCTCGGCGTGCACGCCGAGATTCGGGATCCCGACGACCCGGTGGAGACGTTCCGCGGCTATCGCGGCATCGTGCTCTCCGGGAGCCCGGCGCTCTCTTCGTTCGACGACGAGGGCGGCTGGAGTCGCGGCGTGCTGGACCTCGGCATCCCCGTGATCGGGTTCTGCTTCGGACATCAGGAGATCGCCAAGCACGCCGGCGGGCGGGTGGAGCACACCCGCCGAGAGTACGGCGCGGCCACGCTGAACATCGTGGGCGATTCGCCGCTCTTCCGCGGGCTCGACCGCCACGAACAGGTGTGGATGAGCCACGGCGACACCGTGACCGCGCTCGGCGGAGGCTTCGTGGAGCTGGGGTACTCGACCGGGGGCGGCGCCGGATCGGAGCAGCACCGCAACGCGGCGATCGCCTGCGAGGAGCGCAGGCAGTACGGCCTGCAATTCCATCCCGAGGTCGACGACACCCCGTGCGGCCGGCGCATCCTCGAAAACTTCGTCTTCCAGGTGTGCGGCGCGCGGCGCGGCTGGTTCGTCGGTGATCAGGTGGCCGAGCGCGTCGAAGCGCTTCGCCGCGAGATCGGCGACCGCAACGTGCTGCTCCTGGCGTCCGGCGGCGTGGATTCGACCGTGGCCGCGCTGCTCTTCCACCGCGCGGTCGGGCCTCGCCGCCTGCATCTTCTGCACATCGACAACGGGCTCATGCGCAAGAACGAGAGCGCCTCGGTGAAGGCGAAGCTGGAGCAGCTCGGCCTGGGGTCCAGTCTCGAAGTCGTGGACGCCTCCGTCGAGTTCCTCGCAGTGCTCGCGGGCATGACCGATCCGGAGCAGAAGCGACGCGCCATCGGGGATACGTTCGTCGCCGTGTTCGAGCGCGAGGTCGCCCGTCTGGATCTGACGAACGTGGTGCTCGGACAGGGAACGATCTACCCCGACACGATCGAGACCGGGGGCTCGAAGCGCGCCGACGTGATCAAGACGCATCACAATCGAGTGCCGCTGGTGCAAGAGATGATCGCGGCGGGCCGCGTCTCGGAGCCGCTGGCCGACCTCTACAAGGTGGAGGTCCGCGAGCTGGGCGAATCGCTCGGGCTGGATCCGGAGGCCGTCGACCGCCATCCCTTCCCGGGACCGGGGCTCGGGATCCGCGTGGCCTGCGCGCGCGACGGCGACGACTTCGACGGGCCGCGGCTCTCCGAGGAAATTGCGCGCGTCCTGTCCGGCACCGGCCTTCGCGGACTGCCGCTGCCGGTCCGGTCCGTCGGGGTGAAAGCGGATCTCCGCAGCTTTCAGCACCCCGTGCTCCTCGTCGGGCCGAACCTCGGGTGGGAGCGGATGACCGACATCGCCACGTCCGTGACCAAGCAGGTGCCCGGAATCAACCGCTGCCTGTGGGAGCTGTCGCGGCGCCACCCGGCCCGCGCGGAGCTCATCCCCGCCACGGTCACGCGCGAGCGGCTCGACCTGCTCCGCGAGCTCGACGCCGTCGTGATGGGCGCGCTCGTGCGGCACGACCTGATGACCACGGTCTGGCAGTGCCCCACGGTCCTCGTCCCGCTTCGCCTGGGCGGGAAAGGGCGGGAGCTGGTGGTGATCCGGCCGGTCCATTCCGAGCGGGCCATGACCGCCCGTCCGGCGTGGATCGGCGATGCGTGCGCCGCGGAGATCACCGACGCCCTGATGGCGTTCGAACCGGTCGGCGCCGTGGCCATCGACGTGACGACCAAGCCGCCGGCGACCATCGAGTGGGAGTGACCGCGAAGGCCCGGACGAAGAGCCCGGCACGCAGGCGCCAAGCGCCGGCGAAGGCCACCGCGCGCACCATGGCGGGTCAGCAGCGGGAGATCTCGGTCAGCGAGTTCTTCACCAAGAACCGCCACCTGTTGGGCTTCGATTCACCCACCAAAGCGCTGCTCACCACCATCAAGGAGGCCGTGGACAACTCGCTCGACGCGTGCGAGGAGGCGGAGATCCTCCCCGAGCTCCTGGTGGAGATCCGCGAGATCAACGAGAACCGCTACCGCGTGATCGTGGAGGACAACGGGCCCGGGATCGTGAAGGAGCAGGTGCCGCGGATCTTCGGCAAGCTGCTCTACGGATCGAAGTTCCACCGCTTGCGGCAGAGCCGCGGGCAGCAGGGCATCGGGATCTCCGCCGCGGGCATGTACGGGCAGCTCACCACCGGGAAGCCGATCGTCATCGAGAGCCGCATCGGCGAGGGCAAGCCGGCGCATCGCTTCGAGCTGGTCATCGACACGCTGCGCAACGAGCCGGCCGTGAAGCGCGACCTCGAAGTGGATTGGAAGGAGAAGCAGCACGGCACGCGCGTCGAGATCGAGCTCGAGGGCACGCACAAGGGCGGCCGGCACGGGCCCGAGGCTTACCTGCGCCAGACCGCGCTCGCGAATCCGCACGTGCGCCTGGTGGTCCGGGACCCGAAGGGGGAGGAGACGGTCTTCGAGCGCACCGCGCCGGAGCTGCCGCGGGCGGCGGCCGAGATCCGCCCGCATCCCTACGGCGTCGAGGTCGGCCTCCTGCTGCGCATGGCCGGTGACACTCCCTGCCGGCAGCTCTCGACGTTCCTCCGCGAGGAGTTCAGCCGCGTCGGACCGAAGGCGGCCGGGGCGATCGCCGAGGCCGCGGGACTTTCGCCGAACCTGTCGCCGAAGCGCCTCACACTGGAATCCGCGGAGCGCCTGCTCGCCGCCGTTCGCGCCACGAGGATCCCCGCGCCGCCCACGGATTGCCTCTCGCCGATCGGCGCCGACCGCATCGAAGCCAGCCTCCGCGAGCAGTTCGCGGCCGACTTCGTCACCGCCGTCACCCGCAGCCCCGCCGTCTATCGCGGGAACCCGTTCCAGGTGGAGGTGGGCCTGGCATACGGCGGCGCGCTTCCCGCCGACGAGCTCTGCCAGCTCTTCCGCTTCGCCAACCGCGTGCCGCTGCAGTACCAGCAGGGGGCCTGCGCCATCACCAAGGCCGCGCTCGCGACGAACTGGCGCTCTTACGGCGTCCAGCAGAGTCGCGGCGCGCTGCCCACCGCGCCGCTCGTGCTCTTCGTGCACGTCGCCAGCGTCTGGGTGCCGTTCACCAGCGAGAGCAAGGAGGCGGTCGCGGGGTACGACGAGATCGTGCGGGAGCTGAAGCTCGGGCTGCAGGAGGCCGGACGGTTGCTGGGGCGCTTCATCCGTCGCGGGCAGCACGAGCGGGACGCCGCGCGGAAGCGCGCCTACATCGAGAAGTACATCCCGCACATCGGGATCGCGCTACAGGAGATCCTGGGGCTGTCCGCGAACGAGGAGAAGAGCGTGGTGGAGACGCTGACCTCGACGCTGGAGCGCAGCCGCCGGGTCTGACGGAACCCACTCCCGCTGCGGGGGACTCGCGTGACCGGACAAATCGCGGGGCGAGATCTCGGCTCGTTCGCGCTCATCGCGGCGCAGCTCGCCCTGCTGCTCTTCGTGGCGGACACGTACCTCATCGAGGAGAGCTACGGGTTCGGGCGGCTCGCGCCGATCGTGTTCGCCGGTTTCCTGGTGAACGCGTGGATCCCTCCGCGCTTCCGCTCGGCCTGGCTGCTGGCGCTCTTCCTGGTCTCGGTGCTCGTGTCGCTCGGCCCCGTGCCGGGCGTGCTGCTCGTCGTCGTCGGCCTCCTGGTGTTCTCGATCTGCCACCTGCCCGTCCCGTTCCGTGTCCGGGTGCTCACCATGCTCGCGGTGGGAATCCTGCTCGCAGCGGTGCGCTCGGGTGCGCTGGAGATCCCCCTCCCGATCCGGCGTGCGCAGATGTACTTCCAGACGCAGACGATCCCGCTGCTCGCGTCCATGTTCATGTTTCGCGCCGCGATCTACCTGTACGACCTGCGCCACGAGCGGACTCCGGCGCCGCTGATGCAGCGCCTCTCGTACTTCTTCATGCTGCCGACGGTCTGCTTCCCGCTGTTCCCGGTGATCGATTACCAGACGTACCGCCGCTCGTACTACCAGCGTGCACCGTTCGAGGTGTACCAGAAGGGCGTGGACTGGATCTTCCGGGGGCTCACCCACCTGCTCCTCTACCGGCTGGTCTACCACTACCTCGTTCCGGATCCGGCCAAGGTGAGCGATCTCGCCGGCGTCCTGCAATACATGGTCTCGAGCTTCCTGCTCTATCTGCGCATCTCCGGGCTCTTCCATCTGGTGGTCGGCATCCTGTGCCTGTTCGGGTACGACCTGCCAGAGACGCATCACCGCTACTACCTCGCTCGCGGGTTCAACGACTTCTGGCGCCGCATCAACATCTACTGGAAGGACTTCATCCTGAAGCTCTTCTACCTGCCGCTGTTCATGGCCCTGCGCCGCCGGGGCACGAACTTCGCCATGGTCGTGGCGACGCTGCTCTCCTTCGCCTGCACCTGGCTGCTGCACGCATACCAGTGGTTCTGGCTGCGCGGTTCGTTCCCGCTGCCTCCTCAGGACACGATCTTCTGGGGGACGCTCGCGCTCCTGGTCACGGTCAACTCGCTGTGGGAAGCGGCCCGGGGGCGAACGCGCTCGCTCTCGCCCGCCCGGAAGGTCACCTTCGGCCGAGCGGCGGTCGTCTCGCTGCAGACCGTGGCCATGTTCACGGTGATGTGCGTGCTGTGGTCCTTCTGGACGTGCACGACGATCGACGAGTGGGTGTCGGTCCTCTCCGTGGCAACGCGGGCTCCCGCCGCGGAGTTCGTGAAGCTCTTCGCCCTGCTGGCCGGCGTGGTGGTCGTGGGCATCGCCGCCCAGATGCTCTCCGGGCGGGTGAGCTTTGCGCCCGGAGCCGGATGGCGCACCGGCGTGCGCCGCGCCGCGATGGTCGGCGGATCGGCGGTCGCGCTGCTCGCCGCAGCGGCCCCGACGGTCAAGCCGCATCTCGGGGCCGACGTCGCGAACCTCCTGGGCACGCTCCAGGGCGATCAGCTGAACGCCCGTGACCGCGACCGAATGGTGAAGGGCTACTACGAGGACCTGCTCGGCACGGAGGGCTGGGGGTCCATGCTGTGGAGCGTGCGGCTGGAAGAGCCGGAGACGTGGAGATGGAGCGGTCGGCCCACCTCCGAGTTCATCCGCGAGACCGGCGACTTCCGCGGTGGCGAGTACATCCCGGGACTCGACGTGACCCACAAGGGCGCGTCCTTCCGCACCAACCGCTGGGGTCTGCGGGGCGAGGACGTCGAACCGGCGAAGCCGTCGGGCACGTGCCGCATCGTCCTGCTGGGGTCGTCGTACGCGGACGGCGCCGGAGTGGAGCTGGAGTCCACGTTCGCCTGGCTGCTCCAGGAGCGCCTCGACCGCGAGCCGCTCTCCGGGCGATGCGCCTCGACCGAGATCGTGAACCTCGCCTTTCCGGGGGACTCCATCGTGCGGCAGGTCGTCGCGCTGATCCGGACCGGCCTCCGCTTCGAGCCCGACGCGGTGCTGGCCGTGGCGACGACCAACGAGGCGTTGCACGCGGTGCGCAACGTGCGTGACTCCGTGGTGGGGCGCGCACCGGACATCGATCCGGAGGTGCAGGAGATCGTACGCCGCGCGGGCGTCACGCCGGAGATGTCCGTGGAGGAGATGGAGCGCCGGCTGAACGCGTTCACCGACGAGATCCTCTCCTGGGGCTACCGGAAGCTCGCGAGCACCGCGGCCGAGCAGGGGATCGACGCGATGTGGTGCCTGCTGCCGCTGACGGACGACGAGGATCACCGGTTCGAGGAGAGCTACCGGCATCTCTCGCGTCTCGCGGAGCAGCAGGGTCTCACCGCGGTGAGCCTCGGGGGCGTGTACGGGGACCTGAACGAGCGGGACCAGGTGCGCCTCGCGCCCTGGGACTGGCATCCGAACAGCGAAGGCCACTCCCGCATCGCGGAACGGCTCCACCGGGAGATGGCGAGCCGCGGCTTCCTCGATTGAGTCGGCCGGCAGAAGCGAAGGACGGACGGGAGGGTCCATGGCCAGGGCGAAGAAGGCGAACAGCAAGGCGGCGGCGAAGAAGGGCGGGGGCGAAGGCGCGAAGCGCGTGATCGCCCGGATCCGATCCGAGGCCACGGCGGTGCGGGAGAAGATCCTCGAGCGACGCAGCCCGAGCCTCTCCTTCCCGCTGCGCAATCTCCAGAACGTCGTCTACCGGCCCGCGGACGGTTTCTTCCGCATCCGCGGGAAGAAGAAGGAGCGCGCGCTCACCGTGGGCACGGTCAAGACCTTCGCCCAGACGCTGCGCATGATGTCGTTCTCGAAGCAACTGGTGGAGAGCGACGACATCGCCACGAAGCGGGAGGCGTACTACGTCTCCAAGAACTGGGACGAGTGCCGATTCAACGAGCAGCCGGAGAGCGACGCGGTGATGGAGGACGTGGAGGCGCTGTTCGGTGTCAACCGCGAGCAGCTCGGCTTCATCCCGGAGGAGAAGGGCGGGGACGTCGCCGGGGAGCTGGTGGTCCTCGATCACGACCGGGAGACGGGCGAGGAACTGCAGATCGACTGCACGCGGTTCGGGAGCGGAGCCTACTCGATCCCGATCTCGGTCGAGGATCTGCAGTTCCGCACCGGGGCGAAGTTCATCCTGGCCATCGAGACCGCGGGCATGTTCCAGCGGCTGGTGAAGCACGCTTGGTGGCGCACCGCGAACTGCATCCTCGTCTCGCTGGGCGGAGTGCCCACCCGCGCCTGCCGGCGCTTCATCCGCAGGTTGGCCGACGAGCGCAAGCTCCCCGTCTACGTGTTCGTCGACGGGGATCCGTACGGCTACTCCAACATCTACCGGACGCTCAAGGTGGGCAGCGGGAACGCCGCGCACATGAACGAGTTCTTCTGCGTGCCGCAGGCGAGGTTCCTGGGCGTCACGCCGCAGGACATCATCGACTACGAGCTACCGACCCACCCGCTGAAGGACGTCGACGTGAAGCGGGCCAAGGACGCGCTCAAGAACGATCCCTTCATTCGCCACTACAAGCCGTGGCAGAAGGCGATCGAGCAGCTGGTCGGGATGGGGGTGCGCGTCGAGCAGCAGGCGCTGGCCAAGCACGGGCTCAACTACGTGATCGACGAGTACCTGCCTCAGAAACTGGCGCACCCGGAGCGTTTCCTGCCGTGAGCGGCGCGCGCCGAGCGTGAGAGCCGGCGGCCGGACGTCGCGGCGAGGTCCGCCGTGACGCCCATGCCGGCTCGACGTCAGAACTGGTAGGACGTGACCGTCAGCATGTGAAGGCCGTCCTGCTCGTGCGGGGTGCCGGTCACGCTGACCTGCACGCCCGACTGACGCTGCGTGAAGAGGTCGGAGGTCGGATCCACGCCGTCGAGCACGTGAACGACGCCGTCCGCGGACTTGACCGCCGCGGCGCACTCGCCGACCGCGGCGAACGTGCAGTGCCCGCAGCCGATGGTGCCGGCCAGTGTGACCGCGGCCACGGTCATGGGTTCGGGCGCGGCCTGCTCCGCGGGTGCGACTTCCATCCGGGCGGGCTCGCTGGCGGCGCCGGACTGCTGGTGGCTCGTATCGCGGGCGCTGCAGCCGGCGAGTAGCATCAGGGACGCCAAGGTCCACATCACCTTCATCGTCTTCCTCCTGTTCCCTCTCGGGTTCGGGGCCGCGGAGAATGTACACCCTGGACCCGGGTTGCGATAGAGTCCGTGGCCGATCGACACGGAGGGCCTCATCGTGAACGGAGTCCGGAGACCAGGACGAGCAGCCTGCCTCGCCGCCGCGCTCGTGCTTCTTCCGGCGTCCTCGAGTCGGGCGGGCGACGCCCTGGACGAGGCGCTCGCCGCCGAGGGACTCGTGCGCGCGGATCTCGGTTGGGAACCGCGGGGCTACTGGTCGCGCTATCCGGCGGACACGCCCCACCGCCTCAGGCACTTCGATGATCTGCTCGCCCAGCCGCTCGCCACGGTGACGTTCGCACGGACGGCCTCGAACGCGGCGAAGATCCTGCTTTCCGCGGACTCGCTCGCCAAGCGGCCGGAGAAGTCCGACGGCGCGCTCTACCGGGCGGTGCAGATCCTCGGCGTAGACCGCAAGTTCGGAGCGTTCCGCAATTACTCGGCGAACCTGGACACGACGTCGATCGATCTGGTCGATGCCCTGCTGCTGCTGCACGAGAGCGCCGGACGCAAGACCTCGTTCGTGACGTTCGGGAACGTGGCGGCGTTCCCCGACCTTCGCAAGGAGTGGGAGGCGAAGGTCGCGGCGGGCGTCCCGGCGCGTGCGCGACCGGCGCTCGGCCGTCTGGTGGCCGATCTGGTCAGCGCCCACGAATGGTGCGAGCTCGCCTTCCGCAACGTGCCCGTCGCCACGCGCCTCGCGGTGCAGCGCCGCACCGATCTCGGCGTGGAGCTCGGCGATGCGCAGGAGTACTTCCCCGAGCTGGACGACGCGGCCGCCCTCCTGGATGAGGCCAGCCTCTGGTATGGAAGCCTGCGCGCCGTAGCCGCGGTGGAGCGCGCCAGGCACGCCCTTTCGGCGGTCGACACGCGCGGGAACTGCTCCTTCGATTGGTACTCTCCGCTGGGCTGGATTCGCTTCCACGGGAGCGGCGAGGACGAGATCGACGGGACGGACTCCTTCCTCGTGGTCGATCTCGGCGGCGGCGACAGCCACGAGGGCTCTGCCGGCGCACCGGCACCCGGCCGTTCCCTCTCGGTGCTGCTCGAGCTCGGAGGCAACGACATGTATCACCCGACGGGGGACGGACCGAAGCTGGGTGCCGGGCTCGCCGGGATCGGAATCGTGCTCGACGCTGCCGGCGACGACGAGTACTGGGCGGGCCGCTGCTCCCAGGGTTTCGGCCAGCTCGGCTTCGGCTTGCTCGCGGACCTCGACGGCAATGATTACTACTTCTCCCGCTACGACTCCCAGGGGGCCGCGTTCCTCGGGATCGGGACGCTCCTCGATGCGGCCGGAGACGACACGTACCGGATCGAGTCCGACGGGCAGGGCTTCGGTGCCGCCGGCGGCGTCGGCACCCTCGCCGACCGCTCCGGCAACGACCGCTACGAGGCGGTACGCGATCCGGCGGTGACCGGGCGCCCATCCTCCCACTCCGAGGACCGGATCTCCATTTCCAACGCGCAGGGCGTGGGCTCCGGCCGCCGCGGCGACGGAAGCGACGGACACTCCTGGGCGGGCGGGCTCGGCCAGCTGATCGACGTCGAGGGCGACGACGAGTACGTGGCCGGAAACTGGTCCCAGGGCGCCGGATATTGGTTCGGCACCGGGCTCCTGCACGACGCTTCGGGAAACGACACGTACCGCGGAGTGGTGTGGTCCCAGGGATCGGGCGCGCACTTCTGCATCGGCGCGCTGATCGACGAGAGCGGGGACGACCGCCACTTGATCGAGGAGAAGGGCAGCGCGTCCGTCGCCTTCGGGCACGACTTCACCGTGGCGCTGCACGTCGACGTCGCCGGTAACGACGAGTACGATGTGTTCGAGGGCGACGGTCTCGGGTTCTCCATCAACCGCAGCGTGGCCCTGTTGATCGACTGCGGCGGCGACGACCGCTACCGCAACAAGCCCGGCAACCGGCCCGGTTTCGCCCGCTTCGACGAGCGCTTCGCGCGCTGGGACGACACTCACACGTACTTCACGGAAGCCAGCGCCCTCGGACTGTTCCTCGACGTGGGCGGCCGGGACTCGTACGAAGCCGACGCGGCGGCGGACGATTCGACGTGGCTCGATCCGGCGGAGTCCGCGAACCGCGCCGCGCGGAACCTGTCGATCGGCGTGGACCGCGCCGACGGGACCGTGGATCTCGCTCCGCGGCCCGAACGCGAACCTTCGCGCCGCTGACGAGGAGACGATGCCTGCCATCGAGGGCGTTCCGGACCTTCGCCTCGTCGCGCCGGAGCGCATCCGCTTCCACGAGCATCCGGAGCGGAGCCGCACGCTGCGGCTGGTGGAGCGCCTCCGCGAGGAACGCACGCTGCGTAACCCGCCGATCGTCGCGCGGCTGGACGGCGAGAATCACGTGCTGCTGGACGGGGCCAACCGGGTGAGCGCGCTCGCGGAGTTGGGCTATTCCCACGTGCCGGTGCAGGTCATCGACTACGCGCGGCCCGAGGTGCAGCTCAAGGGCTGGCATCATCTCCTGCTCGAGGGGGCGAAGCTCGACCTTCACGCCAGGTACACGTCCCTGGCCGGCGCGACGCTCGAGCGTACGGCGCTGGAGGACGTCGCCGGGCTGCTGGCACTGCGGCAGGTCTTCACCATTCTCGTGGACGAGGCCGGCGCGGCGTGGGCGCTCCGGCCCGGCACGGCTCGCGTCGAGCTCCGCGAGTGGATGGCCGTCATCGAGGGCGTCGTCGCGGCGTACGAGGGGAAGACGCGCCTGGAACGGATCAAGCTCGCCGATTACGCCGAGCTGCCGGAGGTGTTCCGCACCGTGGAGCATCAGCTCGTGCTGTACCCCACGATCACCAAGGGCGAGCTGCTCGATCTCGTCTCCGAGGGTCTGCGTATCCCCACCGGGCTGACGCGGCATTTGATCCCGGGGCGGGCGCTCGGCCTGCATCTGCCGCTCGATTTCCTCCGCGAGACATGGTCCGACGAGCGCAAGGCGAAGCACTTCCACACGGTGGTGGACGAGCTGGAGATGCGCGGGCGGATCCGGTTCTACGAGGAGTCCGTCTTCGTCATGAACGAGTAGGAGCGCGCGTTGTCCCTGCAACCGGGTGCGAGGATCGGTCACTACGTCGTCGTCGCCAGGCTCGGCGCGGGCGGCATGGGCGAGGTGTACCGCGCGCGCGACGAGCGCCTCGGGCGGGACGTGGCCATCAAGGCGGTGCGTCCCGAGGCGGCCGCGGACCGAGCCCGGATCGTGCGGTTCCTGGCCGAGGCGAAGACGGTCGCGTCGTTGAACCACCCCAACGTGCTCACCCTGCACGACTTCGGCGAGCACGAGGGCAGTCCCTACCTCGTGACCGAGTTGATCGACGGGAGGACGCTGCGCGACGTGATCGCGGAGGGCGCGCTCGAGATCGACGCGGCACTGGATCTCGCCGTGCAGATCGCGGAGGGATTGGGTAAGGCACACGCCGCCGGGATCGTGCACCGCGACATCAAGCCCGAGAACGTGATGCTGACCCGGGACGGCCACGCCAAGATCCTGGACTTCGGTCTCGCCAAGCTCCGTGACGCGCGCGAGGCAGCCGCCGACGTCACCGTTGACGCGCAGCTCACCGCCACCGGAATGATCCTCGGCACGCCTGCCTACATGTCTCCGGAGCAGCTGCGCGGGCGGTCGGCCGACTCACGCTCCGACGTGTTCGCCCTGGGGCTCCTCATCTACGAGCTCGTCACCGGGGCGAATCCCTTCCGCAAGGACAGCGCCGTCGAGACGATGAACGCGATCCTCAACGAGGAGCCGCCCACGCTCGCGCGGCGCAGCGGGATTCCCGCGGCGCTCTCCGACATCGTCGGCCGGGCCACGGCGAAGGACCCCGCGCGACGCTTCGCGGACGGCAGAGAGCTCGCCGGCGCGCTCGACGTTCTCCGCAAGCAGGGGTCGCTCGCCACTTCGCGGCAGCCCGTCCCGCGGGCGCTCCCGGTGGGGAGGATCGCCGCGGTGGTGGCGATCGTGGCCGGCACGTGGCTGGTCTGGGATCTCGGGCGGACGAAGCCGGACTCGTCGCTGCCCTTGCCTCAGGTCCCCGCCGTTCCGGTCGTCGCGACGCCCGACGTGGCCTCGTTCGCGCTGCCGGAGGGGAAGATGGGGATCGCCATCGTGCCCATCGTGGACGAGGCCGGGGACGAGGAACTGACTCGCGCCGACATCGGCAGGATCCTGGCCGACGCCTTCGTGCAGGTGCTGGTGGACTTTCCCGGGTTCTACGTGATCGACCGGTACCGGCTGGATAGCATCGCCATGCAGCTCGGCCGGTCGATGGAAGAGGCAGGAGCGGATCGTGCTCTCGCCCGCGAGATCGGAACGCGCGCCGCCGCCAGCGCCGTCCTCTCCGGGCGGCTCACGCGTCTCGGCGGCTCGTACATCCTCAACGCGACGCTCACGCAGATCGAGGGGGACGTGGTGCTGCACAGCTTCCAGGCGCAGGCCGGCGACGCCGCGTCGCTGGTGGCCGAGCTGACCGGGCGTGTTACCGAGGACCTCCGCCGGAGGTACAGCGTCAGCGAGGAGATGCCCGACGTGCACGGCGTGGCCACGGCGTCCCTCGAGGCGTACACCCACTACATCCGCGGCGACGATCTCATCCACGAGGGCAACTGGAAGGCGGCCGTCCCGGAGCTGGAGCAGGCGGTGCAAATCGATCCGGAGATGGCGCTGGCTTGGTCGGCGCTGTCCTGCGCGTTCTCCTTCGACGGCCGGGAGGCCGAGGCCCGGGCTGCGTTCCTCCAGGCCAACCGCTTCACCGACCGGCTCAACGAGCAGGAGCGGAAGTGGGTGGAGCTCGACGGAGTCTGGGTCAACTCGCAGAACGGGGATCTGTACCTCGATGCGGTCGAGGATTACTTGGAGAAGTACCCGGACGACCACCAGAGCATCTTCTACGCGGGACTCGCCTGGCAGTGGCTGAAGGGTGACTGCGACAGCGCGCTGGTCTGGTACGAGCGCGCCTGGCGGGTCAGTCCCGGCTGGTATCCGGTCACGAAGGCGAAAGTGGACTGTCTCCTGCAGATGAAACGTGTCGAGGACGCCAGGCGCATTCTGCGCGAGTACATCGCGCTGCCGTCGGTGCGGGAGCACGGCAGGATGCAGGCGACCGCGCGGCTGCAGGAGATCCAGATGGGCGTCCAGTGACGCGCCGCGCTCAGTCGCGCACGTAGCCCCAGAGGAACCTCGCCTTTTCCATGCGCCGGCGGATGTCGCCGGCGTAGCGCCGGTAGCTGGACGACGACGCCCCCGGGTGCCACACGTCGGGCCGCGGGAGCCCCGCCGCGAGTTCCGCTGCCTCGTGTTCGTCCAGCCCCGCGGCGGACTTCCCGAAGTAGCGGCGCGACGCCGCCTCTACGCCGAAGATCCCCGGTCCGAACTCCGCGACGTTCATGTAGATCTCCAGGATGCGGCGCTTGGAGAGGTGCCGCTCGAGCGAGCGGGTGAGCAGCGCCTCGCGGACCTTGCGCAGCGGGTTGCGGGACGGCGAGAGCCACAGGTTCTTGGCGAGCTGCTGCGTGATCGTGGATGCGCCGCGGAGCTTCTTCCCCTCGACGACGGCGTCGTGCAACGCCGCCTTCATCTCCGTCCGGGAGAAGCCCTCGTGAGCGAAGAATTCCATGTCCTCGCCCGCGACGACGGCGCGGCGCAGGTGCACGGAGATGCGCTCGTCCGGAACCCAGATCCACTCGACGGTGGGCTCGCCGGCCTTCGCACGACGTTCGCTCTCCCGGCGGATGAACGCGCTGGTCCCGGGTCTGGCCGAGGAGAGGGCGGCGACGTCGGGCCAGGTGAGCGCCTCCCACGCTGCGACGACCAGGACCGCGCCGCTCAGCGCGAGGACCGCGCGGCGCAGGGGCGACCGGGGGATCACGGTCCTGGGAGCTCGTCGCCCAGCTTCTGCAGGACGACGAACTTGAGGTACGCGGTCTCCGGCATGGACGGGAGCACGGGGTGGTCGGCGGGCTGCGATCCCCGGAAGAGCAGCCTCACGCGGCACTCCGCCTTCTGGGCCGAGTAGCGCAGGATCTTCTCGAAGTCCTTCTCCGGAAGCGCCGTCGAGCACGAGCTCGTCGCCAGGATGCCGCCCGGCGACAGGAGCCTCAGCGCGTTGATGTTCAGCAGTTGATAGGATCGGACCGCGGCGTCGACGTGCTTCCTGCTCTTGGCGAAGGCCGGCGGGTCCAGCACGACGAGATCGAAGCGCCGCTCCTCCTCGACGAGCGTCACGATCCGGTCCAGCAGGTTCGCGCGCTCGAACGAGAAGCGGGAGCGGAGTCCGTTGCGCTCGGCGTTGCGCGCCGCGCGCTGCAGTGCTGCGTCCGAGGAGTCCACCGCCAGCACTTCCGTCGCGCCGCCCGCGGCGGCGTGCAGGCCGAAACCGCCGTCCGCACAGAACGCGTCCAGCACGCTTCGCCCCGCGGCAAAACGGCGCAGCGCGATCCGGTGGAAGCGCTGGTCGAGGAACGCTCCGGTCTTGGGGCCGTCGAGCACGTCGACCTCGAACGTGAGGCCGGCCTCCTCGACCAGAACCGGCCCGTCGAGCGCGCCGCGGAGGACCCCGCGCGCTTCGTCCAGCCCATCCTTGGCGCGGAGCCAGTTGTCGTCGCGCTGCACGATCGCGCGGGGAGAGGCGACCTCCTCCAGCACGTAGAGCAGCCCCTCGCGGCGGCGCTCGATGCCGGCGCACACCGTGGACCACACCAGCACGTCGCCGTAGCGGTCCACCACGGTGCCGGGGACGCCGTCGCTCTCGCCGTGCAGCAGACGCCAGGCGTCGAAGTCGGCGAAGGCGCGCCGCCGGAACTCGAAGGCGCGCCGCACCCGCTCAGCCAGGATCTGGTCCACGTCGGACTCGAGGTCCGGGGTCAGGAACCGGACCTGGATCTGCGAGGTCTCGTGAAAGAGGCCGAGGCCGAGCGCCGTCCCATCCGACGATTCGATCCGCACCGCGTCGCCCGTCACCGGCCAGCCGGCCGTCTTCGCCACCTGGTTGGCGAAGATCCACGGGTAGCCGTGGTGGAGCCCCGACTCCGCGCGCGGGCGGAGCACGACCGACTTCAAGGCAGGCGCGCGAGACGATGCAGCAGAACGGCGACGCGCTTCGCCTGCATCGGCAGCGTGCGCAGGTCCGCGGTCTCCTCCACGGTGTGGCCGCCGGTGCCCATGAGCCCGATGCCGTCGAGCGCCATCTCCACGAGCCCGGCGGTGAACGAGATGTCCGCGGCTCCCGCCCGGGAGGGATCCACCGCCTCGACCGGACCGAACCCGAGATCCCGGCTGGCTTCGTCGAACAGGGCGAGAAGCCGGCGATTCCCGTTCGTCGGGGCGAGCGGCGGGTACAGATCCTCGAACACGATCTCGGCGCTCGTCTGCGCCCCGCCGTCGGCGGCGATCCGCCGCATGGCGTCCTTGGCGCGCTCGCGCTGCTCGGTGGAGAGCGCCCGCAGATCCCCGGCCACGACCGCGCTCTCGGCGATCACGTTGACCTTGCCGGAGGCCTCGCCGCGGGTTCGGTCGGGATCGAAGGCGACCGAGGAGCCGCCGAGGATGACCCCCGGATTGAAAGTGAGGTACTCCTCTCCGGCCAGCTCGTCGTGGAACGTATCAAGAATGCGCGCCGCCTCGAAGACGGCTCCCGCGCCGATCTCTTCGCGGAAGATTTGCGAAGAGTGTGCCGGGCGCCCCCGCGCACGCAGCTCCCACGTCGAGGCGCTGCGCCGCGCGATCACGGCGGTGCGCGGATCGCCCGCGCCGTCCTCGAACCCGATGGCGAGGTCGGCACGCTCCGCGGCGGCCAGCAGATCCCGCCTTGCCAGCGCGAGC
>JBQTGV010000213.1:0-41254 GCA_052390515.1 Candidatus Eiseniibacteriota bacterium
CTCGGCGATCTCGACGTCGAGCCCGGGAGTGGCGGCGACGTCGCCGCCCGCGCGCGGGGCGACATCCGAGCGCGCCGCCTCCGCGCCGGCCCGCTCGATGTCGACCGAACCGATCCAGGCTCCCGCCAGCTCCGCGCGGCCGAGACGCTCGGCCCACGCGCGCGAGACGACGAGATCGCCCCAGCGCATCACCAGCGCGCCCTTCGCCTCGTCGTAGCGCAGCGCAGCGTTGCGCACTTCGATCGGCACGGGGAGGTCCGGATCGGAGGCGCGGAGCGTCACCGGGTCTTCCGCCGCGCGGTCGATCTCCACGGCGAAGTCGTAGAGCAGCGCCGGTGCGAGGCCGCGTCCCGACGCCGGATCCTCCGCCCGGAGGGCGAAGCCTCCGCGCGCGACGCGCGAGAGGGTGCCGCCCCCTCCGTCCAGCGCGAACACGAACAGCGGGGGTTCGAGCGCAGCCAGGTCCGGCGTGACAGCCACGGTCCGGGCGGTCCCCGTCACGGACAGGCCGAGCCGTTCGAGCCGGCCCTCGGGCAGGGAAAAGGCGATTCGCCCGGCGGCGCCGGCCGGTTCCGCCGCAGCGGCGAGGCCGGCGACGAGGCAGGCTGTCAGGACGGCGGTGACCACGGGATGCCGCGGCACGGTGTCTCCGGTCCAGGGGCGAATCGGCGAGGCTCGATCATCCCAGATCCACCCCCGGGCCGGCAAGGGGCAGCGGTCAGCGGACGAGGACCGTCCGTACCGACCTCGCCCCGCCTTCGGCGTGGAGCCGGAAGAAGTACACCCCGGAGGCGACGGCGGCACCCTGAGCGTCGCGGCGGTCCCAGGAGTGCTCCGAGCTCCCGCCCGGCAGGGTGCCGTCGACGAGGACCCGCACGACGCGCCCGGTGACATCGACGACCGACAGCTTCGCGGGGGCGGTGCGGTCGAGCACCACGACGGCGGACGCGGCGCCGGAGAGCGTGAGCGACGGCGGGCCCCCGCGCTCGGCGATGACGGCCGCCGGCGCCGATGCCGCCGGAGCACGCGTCTCCATCGAGAAGCTCGTGGCGATCCCCGGGGCGAAGATGTCGGAGCGCGCGAGCGCGTCGACCGGCGGCCTGTCGGCGTCGAAGCGGAAGTTGTACAGGGTGTGATGGCGCAGCGCGTTCGCCGAGGGATCCGACGCCCACGTGCTCGTCGACCACTCGATCCGCCCGCCCGCCTGCGACACCGTCCAGTCGTTCGCGGCGTCCTTGTCGACGTCGTGGAACCCGATGTTCGTGAGGTTCGCCTGACCCACGGGGACACTGAAGGAGCGCACGCCCCGCCCGCTTCTCCAGTTGAAGAGCGCGTACTCGTAGTGCCAGGAGCCGCCGCCGAGATCGGTGACCCGTACCGCGAGGAGCACCTCGCCGTCGTCCTGCGCGACGCGCGTCGTGTAGCGCCGGTCGCCCCAGGTCGAGACGCGGGGGCCGTAGTTCGGCGCGTTGCCCGGGCCGACGATGGGGGTGAGCCAGGCGGAGCCGATCCAGGTGGGCGCGATCTGGCGCCAGCCGATGTGATTGCCGATGTTCTCGTCCCCAGCCACGATGTACGCCGCCTCGCAGTAGAAGGTCGCGCCGGAGACGGCGAGGTCCGAGTCTTCCACTTCCAGGCGGTGCTCGACCAGATCGGCCGCATCCCCGAAGTAGCTGCGCTGGCAGTCCACCGGCGTGGCGTCGAACCAGGAGCCGCACGCCTCCCACGCTCCGGTGTAGGGATCCACTTCCTCGCGCGGGCCGAGGTACAGCCGCGTCCCGTTGTTGATGACCGAGTACGTGTCCGAGCACCCCACGTCCAGCGTGTCGTGCCGCGACGAACTGCAGCCGAGCGAGCACAGGTCCTGGGACAGCGCGTTGAAGCCGTGCTTCAACCAGCTCGTGCCGATCATCTCGAGACGCCCGGCGGCGTCCAGCCGGTACATGACCATCGAGATCAGCGGATGGGTCTCCACCATCGGAGCGTCCCACGGGATCGGGGCCGTGCCGTCGTTGCACACGGAAGTCGCCATGGAGAAGCCGGAGCGGCCGTTCGGATAGAAGCCGAGGTGTCCGAGGCTCGCGACGCCGTACAGCTCGGCGAGCAGCAGGTCGATGCCAGTACCCACCGGCACGTACGGCTCGGGGGCGAGCTGCTCCGTCCGGTTTGGGGTCGATGCGGTGATCCGCACGTCGATCCCGCCGATCCAGAGGCCGCCGAGCTCGGGTCGGCCGAGTCGCGCCGCCCACGCTTCGCCGAGCCGCAGGTCGCCGGCCGCGGCGACGAGCGCGCGCGTGCCGGCATCGAAGTGTGCGCTCGTGCCGTGCACCTCGATCGGCGCGGGAAGCGCCGGATCCGCGGTGCACAGCGTGGCGAAGCGTGTCTCCTCCGGCGCGACGTCCACGGCGAAATCGAAGAGGAAGAGCGGCGTCAGCGCCTCACCTGTGCCCGGGCGCTCCGCGGCGAAGGCGAGCCCGCCGCGGACGGTGACCGCGGCGCATCCCTCCTCGAAGCCGACGAGCCGCCCGCCGCGAGTTCGAAAGCGCACGGTTCGCTGCGCGTCCACGGCGAACGCGTGCAGCGGCGGCTCGAGCCCGACGGCGCTCGGCTCCGCGATGGCGGTGGAGCGCTCCGCGACGATCCGGAGCCCGAGGCCCTCGAGCAGGCGATCGTCGAGTGCGAGCGTGACGACGCCTTCGGTCGCGGTCCAGATCTGATCGGCCGCCGCCGGGCAGGCGAGGCAAGACCCGAGCAGGATGGCGGCCAGCGGACGCGGGAGTCCGGTGAAGCGCAAGTCGGGAGAACCTCCTGGTCGCGTTCCCTCCCGATCATCGGTGATCGGCGGCCGCGCTTGCAAGGCGCAGATTGACGCTTGGGCTGCCGCGGTGGGACGCCGATGAGTATCGTGCAGCGGAACCCACGGGTTGCCGCCGGGGTACGGGTTGCAATCCCGGGAGTCACGGTTCAGAATGGTGCGACTATGATTCTTCTCCCCGGCGGGATTCTCCGGGCGTCGGTCTGGGATCCGGAGCTGCGGGAAACGGTGATGAAGGACGTCACCGCGGACCTGCCGTATTTCCTTCGCACGGCCATCCGGCTGCACGACCAGGTCACGCTCCGCGACGTGCTCGCGCTCGCCGAGGCGCATCGGGACTTCCTGCTGCCGCTGTTCACCGACCTGCTCGACGACTTCGTCGAGGAAGTGAAGCGGCCCGCCGCGCACGAGGAGCTCTGCGAGCTCGACTACCTGGAGATCGCCTGGGAGTGTCTCGCCGAGGGGAATCGCTTCGACCTGCAGCCGGTGCTGCTCGGCAGGAACCACGAGGACCCGGAGGCCTACTCCGTGGAGGCCGTCCCGACGAACGCGATGGGACACCTTCCCGTGCTGCTGCGCGCCGATTTCCAGATGAAGCTCGGCAAGTCGGCGCACGCCGGTCCCGGATCCAAGCGCTCCTTCCGCCGCGAGTTCCTGCTCTACGACGTGTTCGACGCGGTGCTCGCGGAGATCACGTTCCACGGCGATCCGACCGAGCGCGACCGCTGGTGGCGCGAGATCGGCAGCCGGGAAGCCGAGCCGGGCGAAGGGGCCGACGAGGAAGTCTGAGCGGAGCGGGTCACGCTTCGCCCCGCGCCGCGGCGATCGCCGCGGCCTTCGCCCGCGCATCCTGCTTCGCCCGTTCCACCGCATCGGCCGATTCGTCCGCGTCGGCCGGCTTCCATTCGCTCGGATGCACGTGCAGGGTCTGGGTCGGGAACGCGAACACCACGCCGAGGCTGCGCGCGAGCCGCAGGATGTCGAGCAGCAGCCGGTGGCGATCCTCCAGCTCCTCGTCGAGGCGCTCGGTGCGGAAGTAGACGTTGAGCAGCACGTCGACGGACGAGGCCGAGAACTCGTAAGCGCTCACCGAGATCTGGTCCTTCCGCGTCGCCGGGTTCAGCCGCACCAGCTCCCGGACGCCTTCGCAGAAGGACTCGATGCGCTCCGGAGGCGTGTCGTAGCGGAGGGAGAGCGTTGTCCGCCAGCGTCTCCAGGCCCGCGCGCCGAGGTTGTCGACGTTGCTGCTGATGAGGTTCGCGTTCGGTACGGTGATCAGCGAATCGTACGCCGTCCGCACGCGCGTGCTGCGGAAGCCGACTTCCTCCACCACGCCCTCCACGTCGCCGATGCGGACCAGGTCGCCCACGGCGAAGGGCTTGTCCACCAGCACCGTGATGGAGCCGAAGAGGTTCTTGACGGTGTCCTGCGCGGCCAGCGCGAGCGCCAGCCCGCCGAGGCCGAGTCCCGCCAGCAGGCTGGAGATGTCCACGTTCAGGTTGTCGGCGACGAACACGAGGCCGAACGCGAGGATCAGGATCTTCAGCGACTTGCGGATCATCGGCGCGAGCAGGTCGTCGAACCGGGACGACGTCTGCCGCGCCCGCTGCGTGAGGATCTCGCCGATGACGTCGGTGAAGCGGTAGGCCAGCCACACGGCGGATCCGGCGAGCACGACCTTCACGGCGAGGAACAGGCCGCCCAGCATGCCTTCGGGAAGGCCGAGCAAGGGCAGGCCGGAGCCCCACACCAGGGCCATGGCCAGCATGCCCGCCGGGCGGACGGCCGCGCGGCGGACCCTCGCGTCACCGTCGGGCAGGAAGCGGACGAGAGTCCGCTTCGCCACCAGCCCGAGCAGGGAGCGCGTGACCCGGTCGACGAGGAGGCCCACGACGACGAGGAGCAGAAGCCCGAGCCACTGCCAGTTCTCGAGCAGGAAGCTCCCGCGGTGGAGCTCATCGGGGACGAGAGACCGGAGCCAGCCGGCGGCGGAACGGACCGGGGCGCCCTCGACGGGGGAGCCCGCGGGAGCCGGTGCCTCGGCCCGGGCGGCAGCGGCGGAGAGACCGGCGGCGAAGGCGGCGGCGAGGCCGATCGCGGCGGCGAGGCGGCGGAACACAGGCGGGAACATACCCCCTCTTGCAATCCGGCAGAAGATCGCGGAGATTGTTCGCCCCTGGGTGCACCGAACCTCGAGGCCCGGCGGCCGCCTGTGAATCTCGCCAAATTCTCGCGGATGCTCTCCCTGGTGCTGCTGCCGGCTGCTGCTGCGGCCCAGGCACCGCCGGTCTCCGGACCTGTCCCGCTGCAGACCGAACCGCTCGACGAGGAAGGCGGCGGCCCGCCGTTCGTTCGGCTGGGAGTGGCGGCCTTCGGGTCGGCCGGCACCTACCGGATGAACGACCTCAACGAGACGATCTCGGAGCTGACGCCGATCGCGCGCGTGGAGTGGGGCGCGCCCGAGATCACCCTGGATCCGATCGAGAGCGGGGTCGGATATGGCGGGGGTCTGGTCGCGCTCTTCCGCGAGAAGTGGCTGGTCGCGGTGGATTACGAGCGCGTGATCGGCAAGAGCGAAGTGGGCGGACAGCTGGGCAAGTCCGTGTTCGAGGCGCCCGCCACCGCCATCCTCGCGACCGTCGGCGCGGCCTTCTACTCCGGGAACGGCATCCAGGTCGGGCTCGGAGCGGGTCTCGGCCGCTACGAGTCGGACATGACCGCGGAGTTCCTGCACGACGAGGAAGTCGTGGAGAGGGTCTCCCTCGGCGGTGACGCCCTCGGACAGCACTACACCATGTGGATCGATTCGCCGGCCCTCGGCAAGTTCCGGATCTTCGCCATGCTCGGGTACCGCCGCGCGAAGATCACCGACGTGTCGTTCGAGGTCGAGATCCCGGACCCGATCCCGACGGAGGGGCTGACCTACCCGATCTCCTCGGAGGGCAACTCGCTCGACTGGTCCGGCTTCACGAGCCGGGCCGCCGTGCAGTACACGTTCGAGCTCTAGAATTTCCTCAGGCTGCCGCCACCCCTTCGCGCAACGACGAGGTCTCCTCGGCCACGCGGATCACGCCGCCGGCCATCGCGCGGATCAGATCCAACGCCATGTCGAAGTGGTCCTCCAGCACGTCGAGCATCGGTTCGGTGTCGTTGCGGAACGCGACGACCGGAACTTCCGCGACCGCCGTGTACCAGCGCGGGTCGCCGCTGAGCCTCTCCAGGTTGCCGAGCGGGTAGCCCGGCCCCACGCGGAAGCGGGAAAGCCCCCACTGCGTCGTGCACGCGACCGTTCCTTCGAGGAGGATCAGCGCGTGACCGGAGCGGTCGCCCGACTTCCAAAGCGTCGCGCCGGCGGGCACGTGCACCTCCTGCGTGAAGCGCGCGAGCTGCGTGACGGCGTCCAGGCTGGAATTCGCGAAGGTTGCGCCGGGCCGGCGGAGGAGCAGGATCCGCTCCACCAGATCGAGCGGGCGGCCGGAGTAACGCACCTTGCCCTCCAGCGGCGCGAGGTACGTGCCCGGAGGAATGCGGCGACGATACTCCAGCGTGCGGCGCGCCAATCCCTGGATGAGGCCGTGCGTGATGGTGAAGTGGTCCTCCAGGATGTCGTGGAGGACATCCTCGTCGAACTCGAGCGACACCGTGTCCTCGACGGCGACCGCTTCCACTCCCTCCGGACGACGCGCGAGCATGCTGTGGAACGCGACGGCGTCGCGGGGGCCGAGGTCGGCGCCGTCGAGGAACTCCCCGCCGGTGGCGTGGACGGCGCCATCGACGATCACGTGGTAGGCCTCGGCGCGGCGGCCGCGGCGCAGCAGAGCTTCGCCGGCGCGGAAGCGGCGTTCCCGGGCGTGCTCGGCGAAGACCGCGATCTGCGAGAGCGGCAGCTCCCCCGTCGGACCGAGCGACCGCAGGAAGATCGCCCGCTCCATCGGGCCGATCATCCGCAGGCTATCCTTGGGCAACAACGGCCACCTCCCGGCGCGGGTCATCCAGCCGCGCGAGCGCGTTGCGGAACGAATCGCCGGTCGTCCCCGCGGTCTGCTCGCAGAGCGTCAACAGATCCTGGCGAAGCTCGGAGAGGCCGAGGTCGGCGACGTGGTACGCCACGATGCAGCGGAGCGGCAAGCTCCTCTCCCGCAGCAGGGTCCGGAGCAGCTCGGACCGCTCGCGGCCGGGGGGACGGTACCAGCGCCGTCCCGCGGCCAGTCGCTGGGTGTCGGGAATGTCGTCGAGCAGCCCGGCGACGGCGTCGCGCAGCGGCGTCCGGAGCACGCTCTCCAGGAGCTCGCGCCCGCTCGCTCGCGCCTTGCGGTCGGCCGAGCTCACGCCGCGGTAGATCCGTTTGAAGTCTTCCCTGGGGTAGCGGAGGCTGAACAGCCGGAACAGGCGCTCGACGGCGTGCGCCTCCTTGTGCTGCAGGAACTCGACGAGCAGCGCGCGGAATGCTCCGTCGTCCTTGGCCAGCGAGACGCGCCAGTCGATCAGCCGGAAGATCCGCTCCAGCGTGGACTCGATGGCGGTGTCGAGGACCGCGGAATCGAGCGGCAGTCCGGGCCATCGCGTGCGCAGGTGCCCGAGAGCCCGCAGAACCTTGAAGCGCACGATCCCGTCGCGGTCCGTGTTCAGCCGCGCCAGCAGCACGGGAGCGACGCGCTGCGGATCGAAGCGCATGAGTGTTCGCGGGATGTGGCGGCGGATCGAGTCCGGCACGGCTTCGTCGGCGAGGGACGAGGCCAGCAGCTCGAGCGCCGGTTCGCCGATGGCGACGAGCGAGCCGCGCGCCTCCTCGCGCGCGTCGCGCAGGGCCAGCATGGACCGCAGCGCGACCACGTAGCGGGGGCTCGGCGCGGCGCGCATCGCCCGCGCCACCTCGCGCGCCACGAGCGGGTCCTTACCTCCAGCCAGGGCGAGGAGCGCGCCGTCGAAGCGCGGATCCGGTCGCCGGGCAATCGCCCGCGCGACGGCCTGCTTCGCCGTGCTCGAGCCGGCGTAGACCAACGTCTCCAGGATCGAGGACACGCGCGGGTGCACGTCCTTCCCGCAGGTCAGCCCCACCAGCGCGGTGGCGCGGACCTCGGCGGACTCGTCTTGAAGCGCCCGTTCGAGGACGGCCGGGTCGGCCTCTCCCTGCGGCAGTGCCAGCAGCGCGGCCGTTCGCACCTCCGGCTCCGGCCGAGAGAGCAGCCGATCGATCAGCCGGTGATGATCCGATCGCCCCGACGCGTCGAAGAGCTCGAGCGCCCTGACCACCACGGAAGGTGAAGGGTGGTAGAGCACGAGCGGCGGCACCAGCCGGATTCGCCCCTTCTGCGCGAGCAGGTCGAGCGCGGCGATCACTTCCGCCTCGTCGGGGCTCGAGAGCGCGCCGATCAGCGTCTCCAGCGACGCGAGATCCAGGTCCGGGAAGTCCATCCGCGTGCGCACCGCGCCCTCCTCCAGCGCGCTGCGGAAGAGATCGAAGTAGCGCTGCTTCATGCCGACGGCCAGGACGATCCACAGCACGCACAACGCCGCGAGCAGCGCCCCGAGCACGGCGTCGTGGATGCCCACGGCCGTGACGGCGAGGAAGGTGAGGGAGGCGACCGCCTGGCCGCCGCGCTGGCCGACCACGTCCACGACCGCCTTCACCCGCCGCCGCCACTCCCCCGGCAAGGGGACCGAGAGCACCTCGGTGGCGGTGCGGTGCAGCGAGTGACGCAGCGTGCCGTCGAACACCTTGACGAGCACGGCGGCGAGGAGCGCTCCGCCCGCCGCGAACCAGACGGAGGCGCCCAGCACGAGCACCGGCAGGAACGCGAGCAGCCGGTCGAGTCCGAGGCTGCGCGTCATCCAGGCCACCAGCGTGAGCTGGGCGACCAGCGAGAGCACGTTCACGATCAGGTAGACGAGCGCGAAGAGCCAGGCGAGCTGCTCCGGCTGGACGCTCCGCGCCATGACCGTCTTGAAGACGAGGTCCACGAGCGTGAGCGTGATCGTGGAGACGAGCAGGAGCCCGCCGAGATTGCGGACGTAGTCGTGCCGCCAGATGGCGCGAAGCGTGGCCACGAGACCCTCGGGAGCGTCGTCGCGGCGGCGCGGCGCGGTCTCGTCCGCGCGCCGAGAGATCACCGCGGGCGCGAGCGACGCGGCCAGGAAGACTGCCGCTGCGGCGGCCACCATGTGCCGCGCGTCGTACCGGACGGCGATGGCCTGCGCGACGGCGGAACCGGCCACGGCGCCGAGGATCCCTCCCGTGCCGACCAGGGCGAAGAGGCGCTTTGCCTGCGTGACCGTGAACGTGTCGCCGGCCAGCAGCCAGAAGCGAACGACGAGCACGGAGGAAAGCAGGCCCGACCAGATGTAGAGGACGTAGAGGATCCAGTCGCCGGCGCGCCCGACCAAGGCCCACAGCCCGAGCGTGACCGCCGCCGCCGCGGCGATGGATGCGCCCAGAGCGAAGCGGCCGGCGCGGAAGGCGAGGTTCGGCACCCGGGAGACGGCCACCGCCGCCGCAGCGATCCCGAGATACACGAGCGGGAGGCGCACGGCCGGGATGCTGGCGAGGAACAGCGCGTCGCGCGCGGTCTCGAGCAGCGAATGTCCGGCCAAGATGCCGAACAGCGTGAGGAAGGCGCCCGCCGTGTCCCGCCCCTCGCCCGGACGGACGCCGAGCCTCAGGGCCACGAGACCTCGGCCCCGACGGCCGCCTCCACCTCGTCGGGATCCACGGGAATGCCGGGTGTCAGGATCTCGGGCCCGGCGCCTGTGACGAGGGCGTCGTCCTCGATGCGAACGCCGCCGAATCCGCGCCCGGCGTTCCCGCGGGTGAACGCGGCGGCCCGCTCGAAGTCCACGGCGTCGGCGAAGCGCTCGCGCAGGTCCGTGCGCGAGAGGATCGCGGGGACGAAGTACACCCCGGGCTCCACGGTCACGACCATTCCCGGCTCGAGCACGCGATTCATGCGCAGCATGTCCGTGCCGAACTGCGCGGAGCGCACGGCACCGGGGTAGAGAATGCGGTCGCCGAAGACGCGCAGATCGTGCGTGTCCAGCCCCAAGAAATGGCCGACGCCGTGCGGAAAGAAGACGGCTTGCGCGCCGCGGGCGACGAGGTCGGCCGGCCGGCCGCGGAGGAGGCGAAGGTCGATCAGCCCCTCGGCGATGGTCTCGGCGGCGCGGCGGTGCACGTCGGCCCAGCGAACGCCGGGGCGGACCGCATCGAGCGCGTCGTCGTGGGCGCGCCGGACGATCTCGTAGACCGCGCGCTGCTCGGAGGAGAAGGCGCCGGAAGCCGGCCACGTGCGCGTGACGTCGGCGCCGTAGCCGCTGGGGCGCTCCGCACCGGCGTCGACCAGCAGCAGATCGCCGTCACGGAGCACGTTGCCGTGCGCGTGGTTGTGCAGCACCTCGCCGCGGACGGAGAGGATCGTCTGGTACCCGCCGGCGCAGCCGTGGCGAAGGAACGTGCCGTCGACGGCGGCGGTGAGCTGCTGCTCGGAGATGCCGGGGCGCGTCTCGGCCATCGCGCGCAGGAACGCCTCGCGGGTGACTTCGCCCGCACGGCGGATCTCGGCGATCTCCGGCTCGGCCTTGTGCAATCGGAGCGCCGCCAGCGCGTCGACGAGCTCCGGCGGGGCGATGCGCTCCGGATCGGCCTGATCCAGATCGATCCCGGTGATGCGCCGCGCCGCTGCCGTCGTGTGCGGATCGGCTGTGCCGACGGAGAGAATCGGCCGCCCCCGGGCGAGCTTCGCCACCTGCTCGTCCAGCCGCCCGAGGCCGAGCACGGCGTCGGTGCCGGCCTCCGCCTGCACCTCGGTGAACGAGGGAACCGCCCCGTCCCAGAGAGCGCCGAGCTCGGTGCGCTCCGGCAGGAAGAGCGTGACGCTGCCGTCGTCGGAATCGAAGAAGGCCGCGGACGACGGTTCCGGGTTCGCGAAAAAGAGCAGGAAGTTGCTGTCGGCGCGGAACGGGTACTCGCCGAACGGCGTGTTGCGCGCGCGCGGACCGCCGGCGAAGAGCAGCGCAGGGGACGGCAGGCGCGAGAGGAGCTGGCGACGCCGCTCCTGCAGGTGGGCGAGGGGAATCATGGGGTCATTGTATGGAACCTCCGGTCCGGCGGCCAGAGCGAGCCGGTTGCCGGCCCACGGACGGCTGGCTTATCGACGAATCACCATCTTCTCGCTGGACGTGCCAGCGCTGGAGCTCACCTGGTAGAAGTAGACGCCCGGAGCCAGGACGTGACCATCGTCGCCTCTGGCACGCAGGGAGACCCGCTGCAACCCGGAGCCCGCGAAGAGAGTCTTGGTCTGAACTCGGCGGCCACTGATGATTCGCAAGGCCGGGTCATCAGCCTCGCTGGCCGGTCTGGAGGACAAGGACGAGTTCGGGAACGCAGTTGCCGCACTTCCGGACATGAACGGTGACGGTGTACCTGAGCTGGTGGTCGGCGCATACCGCGACGACGACGACGACGGCGGAACCAACCAGGGCGCGGTGTGGACTCTATCTCCGCTCGATTTCGTGCTGCCAGACGTCACAGTCCCGCAACGAACTCCTCCAGCACGCCCCGGAGATTCGGTTCCCCGATCTCCTGCAGGTCGTAGCGCACGCGCAGGCTCGGTTTGCGGATCTCGATCAGCCGCCGCAGATCGATCGGCGTAGCGATGAGTACCATGTCGGCCGGCACGCGCTCGATCGTCTCGCCCAGCTCCTTCACCTGCTTCGCCCCGTAGCCCATGGCCGGGAGCACCGGCCCGGTCGTCGGGTACTTGGCGAAGGTTTCGCGGATGGAACCGACCGCCCATTGCCGCGGATCGACGATCTCCGCGGCCCCGAAGCGCCGCGCCGCCACCCAGCCCGCTCCGTAGGCCATCTCGCCGTGGGTCAGCGTCGGGCCGTCCTCCACCACGAGCACGCGCTTCCCGCGGATGGCCGCGGGATCGTCCACGCGGATCGGGCTCGCCGCCTCGATGATGACCGCGTCGGGATTCAGCTCCTCGGCGATGCGCCGCGCGGTGCGGATCCCCTCGAAGTCCGCCGTGTCCACCTTGTTCACGACGATGACGTCGGCCATACGCACGTTCACCTCGCCCGGGAAGTAGTGCAGCGCGTGATTCGCGCGGTGCGGATCGACCACCGTCACGGTGAGGTCCGGCCGGTAGAACGCGTAGTCGTTGTTTCCGCCGTCCCACAGCACGACGTCGGCCTCCTGCTCCGCCTTGCGCAGGATCTTCTCGTAGTCCACGCCGGCGAACACGACGCGCCCGGCATCCAAGTGCGGCTCGTACTCCTCGCGCTCCTCGATGGTGACGTCGTGCGCGGCGAGATCGTCGTACGAGGCGAAGCGCTGCACGGCCTGCTTGGCGAGGTCCCCGTAGGGCATTGGGTGCCGCACGGCGACGACGCGCTTCCCCAGCTCCTGCAGGATGGCCGCGACCCGCCGGCTCGTCTGGCTCTTGCCCGCCCCGGTGCGCGTCGCGCAGATGGCCACGACCGGCACGTTCGACCGGATCATCGTCCGGTTCGGCCCGAGCAGCAGGTAGTCCGCGCCGGCGGCGAGCACCTGGGAGCCGAGATGCATGACGGCCTCATGGGAGACGTCGCTGTAGCTGAAGACCACGACGTCGATGCGCCGCTCCCCGATCAACCGGACGAAGTCCGACTCGGCCTCGATCGGGATACCATTCGGGTAGCCCGCCCCGGCGAGCTCCGGTGGATAGCGCCGGCCCACGATGTTGGGGATCTGCGCGGCGGTGAACGCCACGACCTCGTAGTCAGGACTTCCGCGGAAACATGTATTGAAGTTGTGGAAGTCGCGCCCGGCGGCGCCGAGGATCAGGACGCGTTGCGGCATCGGCCTCCTCCTCACGAAGGCGAAACCAAGTTACCCTGCGCGTCCCCGAGAGGCGAGGGCCGCGCCTGGATGGTAGAATGCGGCCGCCAGGAGGGTCCGGCCGTGGAACTTCCCGACAATCCGGGCGTGATCGCTCCCCCGCCGCTCCTCTTCCTCGGCGCCGTCGTGGGCGGCGTGGCGCTCGACGCGTTCGCGCCCTTGCCCCACCTGTCGCCGGTGGCGCGCTGGTCCGGCGTCGTGCTGGTGGCCGGCGCGCTGGCGCTCGCCGCCTTGGCCTTCCGCGAGTTTCGCCGCGCCGGCACGTCCTTCGAGACGCGACGGGCGACGACGGCCGTCATCACGACCGGTCCGTACGCCCGCACGCGGAATCCGCTCTACGTCGCGCTCACGCTGCTCACCGCCGGGCTCGGTCTGCTGCTCGACCTCCCGTGGACGCTCCCGCTCCTCGTTCCCGTCCTCTGGGTCCTGCACCGCGGCGTGATCCTTCGCGAGGAGCGCTACCTCGACCGCAAGTTCGGCGAGGCGTACGCGAGCTACCGCGCGCGTGTCCCGCGCTGGTTCGTGACCGTCCTCCTGCTCGCGGCGGCGGGCGCGGAAGCGCGGGCGATGTCCCTTCCCGAAGCGACGAGCCGGGCGCTGCAGCACTTCCCGGAGGTGGCCGCCGCGCGGGCGCGCCGCGACGTCGCCCGCGAGGAGCTCGGCGAAGCGAAGGCGCCATGGTTCCCCTCGCTCGAGCTGCAGGCTTCCGGGGTCCGTTACCAGGAGCCGATGCCGGTCACCCCGATCCACGGTCTGAGTCCCGGGAACATCCCCGCGTTCGACGACGTCCTGCTGCAGGGCTCGCTCGCGGCGGAGTGGCTGCTGTTCGACGGCGGCGGGCGCGGCGCGCGCATCGACCAGCGTCGCTTCCTGCTTCGGGCCTCCGACGCGGACGCGGCCGAGCGCGAGCAGTCGGTGATCCGGCGTACCGTCGCGGGGTATCTCGACGTGCTGGGGACCGCGCGCACGCTGGCGGCGCACGACCGGCTGCTCGCCGCGCTCGAGTCCGAGGAGCGGCGCGTCGTCCAGCTGCACGACGTGGGTCGCGCGGCGGAGGTGGAGCTGCTCCGCGTCCGTGCGAAGCTCGCCGCGGCGCGCGCGGAGCGGGTCCAGCTCGCAGTGGCGCTGGACGTGGCGGAGCGGGATCTCGCGCGGCTCACCGGCGCCGGTGTCGACTCGACGCGCGCGGGCCGGCTGACGGCGGTGGCGCTGGCGGACACGGCGCTCCGGCCCCGCGAGGCGCTGCTGGAGAGCGCGCTGGCCGCGAACTCGCGCGTGCGCGGGGCCGAGCGGCGCGCCGAGGCCGCCGCCTCCGCTCACGACGCGAGCCGCGCCAAGCGCTGGCCGACGCTTCGCCTCGTCGGGAACTGGCTGAGCTACGGGGACTCCGACGCGGAGATGGAGAGCGAATGGAACGCGGGCGTGAAGCTCTCGCTCCCGATCTTCGCGGGCGGCGCCATCTCCAGTCGTATCGGTCAGTCGCAGTTCGCGCGGGCGGCGGCGGAAGCGGAGCTGCGCACGGCGCGCCTCGTCCTCGAGCAGGAGCTGGACACGGCGCTCGCCGCAGTTGAGGAGGCGCGGGCGCTGGCAGGGAGCCTCGCGCTCGCGGTCGCGCAGTTCGCGGAGGTGGCGCGCATCGAGAAGATGCTGCTGGAGTCCGAGGCGGGAACGCAGACGGATTATCTCGAGGCGGAGGCGGAGCTCCTCTCCGCCGAGGCGAAGCTTGTCGACGCGCGTCACGCGGAGATCGGCGCGCGCGTCGAACTGGCTCGAGTCACCGGAGAGCTCGACCTTGCTTGGGTCGGCGGGACGCTGGAGGAGCAGCCATGAGATTACGGAGGGTAGGCCGGGCGGCACTCGCTGTGCTGCTCGCCGGTTGCGGGGACGGCGATCCGAACGCGCTCGTCGCGTCGGGAACCGTGGAGGCGACCGACGCGCAGCTCGGGTTCCAGGCGAGCGGCCGCATCGTCGAGATCGGCGTGCGCGAAGGGGACGCGGTGAAGGCCGGCGCGCTCCTCGCGAGCTTGGACCGCGCCGAAGCCGAGGCGCGCCGGAACCAGAGCGACGCGTCGCTCGCAGCGGCGAAGGCCCGGCACTCCGAGCTCGAGCGCGGCTACCGGTCCGAGGAGATCGCCCGGGCGAGGGCCGGTCTCGACGCGGCGCGCGAGCGTCTCGCCGAGGCGGAGCGGGAGCTGGCCCGGTCGCAGACGCTGTTCGACGGTGGCGCAGTCAGCCGGGAGGCGCACGAGCAAGCCACGCTCGCCCGCGATGTCGCCCGCAGCGAGCACTCCCAGGCGGAGGAGCACCTGCGCCAGATGGAGCGCGGCCACCGCCGGGAGCAGGTCGACGCCGCGCGGGCGCAGGTGGCCGAGGCCGAGGCGCACCTGGCCGCGGCGGAGGCGGCGCTCCGCAACATGACCATCGAGGCGCCCTTCGACGGCGTCGTGACGGTCCGCCACCGCGAGCCCGGCGAGGTGGTCGCCGCCGGGGCTCCCGTCCTCACCGTGATGAACCCGGACGACCGCTGGGTGCGGATCTACGTCCGCGAGGACCGCACGGGTGCCGTCGCGCTCGGGGCGAAGGCCACGATCAAGAGCGACACGTTCCCCGACAAGGCGTATGAGGGCGCCGTCACCTTCGTCGCGTCCGAGGCGGAGTTCACGCCCAAGAACGTGCAGACCACCGAGGAGCGGGTGAAGCTGGTGTACGCCGTCAAGGTGAGCGTGCGCGGGGACCCGGCGCAGGAGCTCAAGCCGGGAATGCCCGCCGACGTCGAGCTGCAGCTGGCCGAGGCCGCACCGTGATCCGGGTCGAGAACCTCGGACGGCGCTTCGGCACGGTCGTCGCGGTGGACTCGCTCTCCTTCGAGGTGCGCGAGGGCGAGCTCTTCGGGCTCGTCGGACCGGACGGCGCCGGGAAGACCACCACGCAGCGAATGCTCGCCGGCGTGCTTCGCCCGACGCAAGGCGACGCCGTGATCGACGGAACGAGCGTCGTCCGCGATCCGGAGCGCGGCAAGCATCACGTCGCCTACATGTCGCAGCGGTTCGGCCTCTACGCCGACCTCACCGTGATGGAAAACCTCCGCTTCTACGCGGATCTCTACCGGGTCCCGGGCGCGGAGCGTGACGCGCGGCTGGAGCGCCTCTTCGAGTTCTCCGGGCTGGGCCCCTTCCGCGACCGGCTCGCCGGGAAGCTCTCCGGCGGCATGAAGCAGAAGCTCGGGCTCTCCTGCGCGCTGATCCACCGGCCGAAGCTCCTGCTGCTCGACGAGCCGACCTTCGGGGTGGATCCGGTCTCGCGGCGGGAGCTCTGGATCATCGTGCACGAGATGGTCGCGGAGGGAGTGACCGCGCTGGTCAGCACCTCGTATCTGGACGAGGCCGAGCGCTTCGACCGCCTGGCCATGCTGGACCGCGGCCGCATCATCGCCCTGGACGCGCCGCAGGCGTTCCAGCCCTCGCTGGAGGACGCTTTCATCGCCCGGATGGCGGGCGCGCCGCAGTGATTTCCGCGGAGGGCTTGACCCGCGTCTTCGGGAAGTTCGTCGCCGTGGACCACGTCTCGTTCGAGGTCGGCCAGGGCGAGGTGTTCGGCTTCCTCGGACCGAACGGCGCCGGCAAGACGACGGCGATCAAGATGCTCGCCGGCCTTCTCCTGCCGAGCTCCGGACGCGCCACGGTGGCCGGACACGACGTGCTGACCGAGACCGAGGCGATCAAGAAGAGCATCGGCTACATGTCTCAGCTCTTCTCCCTGTACGGCGATCTCACGGTGGAGGAGAACATCGCGTTCTTCGCCGGGATCTACGGTGACCGGCACGTGCGGGGCGCGGCGCGCCGCGAGTGGGCCGTGGAGATGGCGCGGCTCGACGACGCGCGCCGGCGGCTCGTCCGCGATCTCTCGCTGGGGTGGAAGCAGCGGCTGGCGCTGGGGTGCGCCGCGCTGCACGAGCCGCGGGTGCTCTTCCTGGACGAACCCACGTCGGGCGTGGATCCGGTGTCGCGGCGGAGCTTCTGGGACCTCATCCGCGCGATCTCCGCGGCCGGCACGACCGTGCTGGTGACGACGCACTACCTGGCCGAGGCGGAGTACTGCAACCGTCTGGCGCTCATGAACCGCGGCAAGCTCGCGGCGCTGGACACCCCGGCCGGCCTGAAGGCGAGCATGAAGGAGCCGCTGCTGGAGCTGCGCGTGGCCGACGCGCCGCGCGCGGTGAAGGCCCTCCGCGACGTTCCGGAGGTCGGCTCGGCCGGGCTCTTCGGGCGAGCCGTGCACCTCACCGTTCCGGATCCGGACAGCGCGGGGCCGGCCATCGCCGCGGCGCTCGGCCGCGTCGGCCTCTCCGGCGAGCTCGTGCCCATCACTCCCTCGCTGGAGGACGTCTTCGTGCACCTGGTGGAGCGCTCCGGCGGCGCGGCGGCGAGCTGATCGTGAACGGGACGCGGCTGCTGGCCGTCGCGCGCAAGGAGACGATTCAGCTCCGACGCGACCCGCGCAGCCTGGCGATGGCCTTCGCCCTGCCGCTCGGGCTGCTGCTGATCTTCGGCTACGCGATCAGCTGGGACATCGAGGACGTGGCGACGGCCGTGCTGGACGAGGACCGGTCGGCGCGCAGCCGCGAGCTGCGGGAGGCGCTGGAGTCCAGCGGATACTTCCGCATCGTCGCCGAGCTGCAGCGCGCTGCCGAGATTGCCGAGACGCTGGAGCGCCGCGACGCGCAGGTGGTGCTGGTGATCCCGCCGGGATTCGCCAGCGCGCTGAGAGGGGCGGGCCGCGCCGAGCTCCAGGCCGTGGTGGACGGCAGCGACGCGAACACGGCCACGATCGTTCTGGAGTATGTCCGGGCAGTGGTGCAGTCCTGGGCGACGGACGTCGCGCTCCAAGGGAACACGCGGACGCCGCTCGTCACGACCGAGTCCCGTGTCTGGTACAACGAAGAGCTCAAGAGCCGCGACATGATCGTCCCGGGACTCGTGGCGGTGATCATGATGATCGTCGCGGCAATGCTGACGTCGCTCACCATCGCGCGGGAGTGGGAGCGCGGCACCATGGAACAGCTCGCCGCCACGCCGGTGACGCGCGTCGAGGTGGTGGCCGGGAAGCTCGTCCCCTACGTGGCCATCGGGCTCGTCGACGTCGTCGTGAGCACCGTGACGGGCGTGCTGCTGTTCGACGTGCCCTTCCGCGGCAGCTTCGCCCTGCTCATGCTGCTCTCGTTCTTCTTCCTGCTGGGCGCGCTGGGGCTCGGCGTCTTCATCTCCGCGGTGGCGCGGTCCCAGCTGCTGGCCACGCAGATGGCCATGGTGGCGACGTTCCTGCCCGCGTTCCTGCTCTCCGGATTCATGTTCGCCATCGAGGTGATGCCCAGGGCGCTGCAGATCGTCACGCTGCTCATCCCGGCGCGGTATTTCCTGGTCGTGACCCGCGGGATCTTCCTGAAGGGCGTCGGTCTGGAGACGCTCGCGGTCCAGGGCGCCCTCATGGTGGGGTTCGCGTTCGTGGGGCTCATGCTGGCCACTCGCGTGTTCCGCAAGGAGCTGGCATGAAGCACCCGGCGGCGGCGGAGCGGGTTCGCGAGCTGGTCCGCAAGGAGTTCCTGCAGCTCAAGCGGGACCACCGGCTCCGCGTCATGATCATCGTGGCGCCGGTCATCCAGCTCCTCGTCTTCGGGTACGCGGTGTCCACGGACGTGCGCAACACCGCGCTCTTCGTCGTGGATCATGACGGGACGAGAACCTCGCGCGAGCTGGTGGAGTCGTTCACGGCGGCTGGCTACTTCCGGCTGGTCGGAAGATCGGAGCGCTCCGGGGATCTCGTCCGGGCGCTGAACGGCGGGCGCGCGGTGGTCGGCCTGGAGATCCCCGCGGGATTCGCGCGGGACCTGCGCGGCGGAGGCGGCGCCAAAGTGCAGCTCCTGGTGGACGGCACGAACTCCAACGTTGCCACGGTGGCGAAGGGGTACGGCGAGCGGATCGTGCAGGCCTTCGCCGTGCGGTCGGCCGGCGGGAACGTGCCGGCGGTCGTCGATCTCCGGGACCGCGCCTGGTACAACCCGGCGCTGGAGAGCCGCAACTACAACGTGCCCGCGGTGGTGGGCGCGCTCGTCCTGCTGGTCTGCCTGCTGCTGACCTCCCTCGCCGTGGTCCGCGAGCGCGAGATCGGCACGCTGGAGCAGCTCATGGTGAGCCCGGTGCGCCCGGCGGAGCTGATCGCCGGAAAGGCCATTCCATTCGCCATCATCGGCCTGATCGACCTGGTGCTGGTGACCACGGTGGCGATTCTGTGGTTCGACATCCCCTTCCGCGGGAACTTCGCCGTGCTTCTGCTGGCCAGCGTGCTGTACCTCATGTCCGCGCTGGGCGTCGGGTTGCTCGTCTCCACCGTGTCGGCCACGCAGCAGGAGGCGTTCATGTCGAGCTTCCTGGTGTTCATGCCGACGATCCTGCTCTCCGGCTTCATGTTCCCGGTGACCAGCATGCCGCCCGCGTTCCAGGCAGTCACGCTGATCAACCCGATGCGGCACTACCTGGAGATCGTG
The DNA here is from genome assembly GCA_052390515.1 of Candidatus Eiseniibacteriota bacterium. GTDB lineage: Bacteria > ARS69 > ARS69 > ARS69 > ARS69 > JBQTGV01. The sequence goes on from JBQTGV010000213.1 coordinate 19,234, forward strand.
CGCGCCGTGTTCATGAAGGGCGTGGGGCTGGAGGTGCTGTGGCCGCAGTTCGCGACGCTGACCGTCATCGGCGGGACAATCCTGACGCTGGCAGCCGGGCGCTTTCGCAAGCGGGTGAGCTAGTGTTCCGTCTCGAAAGAAATGATCAGATGGCCGAGCGTCGTAGCCGCCGTGTCCGGAGCCACGGAGGGCGGAGGCCGGCGGCCACGAAGCGAGCGAGGCACGGATGCCGAGCGAGCGTAAGCCATCTGATCATTTCTTTCGAGACGGAACACTAGTGGAACACTATCCGCGAAGCACCCGGCAGAGGTACAGGTCGTTGCCGTCCGGGTCGCCGAAGAAGGCGAGCTCCACGGCGCCGCCGTCGTTGACCACCGGACCGCGGAACCGGACTCCCCTGGCGGACAGCTGCTTCACGACGGCATGGATGTCCGTGGCGACTTCGAGACCGATGGAGATCGCGCCGCTCGTGCCGGGGGCCGGCGCGCCGTCCGACTTGGGATGCAGCCCGATGAGCAACCCGCCGGCCTGGACCTCCGCCCAGTGATCGCCGAAGCGCTGCCGGAGCTCGAGGCCGAGGGTGTCGGTGTAGAACGCCACCGCGCGGTTCATGTCCGAGACGAACACGGTGGCGTTGCCGCCGATGATCATGGAGCGCCCTCCGAGCCCGCATCATAGCGCGGCGGCGGGGGATCCGCTAGCCTTCCGCGAATCTCCGGCAGTGGATCGATGTCGCCCGCTGCCGAATCTCCGACCCGGAGGTGAGTCGTGCTGCAAGCGGAAGTGAGCTGGATCGCCGTGCTCGTGGCCGGCCTCGCGGCCGTCGTCATCGGGTGGCTGTGGTACGCGCCGTTCCTCTTCGGCAATCTGTGGATGAGGCTCCTCGGCAAGACGAAAGAACACGTGGAAAGGGACTTCCATCCCATGAAGATCGTCGGAGCGTTCCTCCTGTCCTGCGCGGCCGCCTCCTTCCTGGCCACCTTCATGAGCTGGCTCACCACCGGCGGCGCGGTGCGTGGCGCCTACCTCGGCTTCTACGCCGGGCTCGGCTTCACTGCGACGACCTTCGCCGTCAACGACATCTTCGAGGGCCGCCCCCTCACCCTCTGGCTCGTCAACGCCTGCTACCACGTCGTGGTGCTCGTCGTGATGGGAGCCATCGTCGGAGCGATGCGATGAACGATACCTTCGTGAACGTCGACGACCTACCCGAGAAGGAGCCGGCGCCGGGATTCCGCGGGCGCTTCGTCCATTCCGCGCAGATGACCGTCGCGCACTGGCGGGCGACGAAGGGCGCGCGCATCCCGCCACACCGGCACGCGCACGAGATGATCGTCAACGTGCTCGACGGCCGGCTCGAGCTCACCGTCGGCGGCGAGATCAAGACGATGGGTCCGGGCGACATCGCCGTCATCCCCTCGCAGGTGTCTCACGAGGCGCGCGCGCTCACCGACTGCTGGATCCTGGATGCGTTCCACCCCGTTCGAGAGGACTACCGGTAGCGGGCGGCGGGCCGGTAGAATGAGTGCATGGATCGGGTGATACGGATCGATCCCGAGCTGCTGAACTGGTCCCTGAGCCTGACGCCGGAGCAACGCCTCCGTCAGGCGAACGCCGCATTCCGCCTGTACCACGAGCTGCATCGCCCGTTCGCGCGGCCCTTCCACCGCGGGTTCGACACGGTCGAGGAGTTCTTCCGCTTCCAGAAGGAGAGCGACCTTCCCCGCTGACCTCGCCCATCCGGACTTCGCGACGCTCTGCGCTCACCTCAACGAGTCGGGCGTCGACTATCTCGTCATCGGCGGCTGGGCGGCGATCGCTCACGGGCTGCCACGAACGACGCTCGACGTCGACCTGTTCGTGAGGCCGGAACGGGCGAACATCGCGAAGCTCGTCGCGGCCTTGTCCCGGATAGGCTTCGGCGCGAAGGAGCTGGACGCCGACGAGATCCTTCGGAGGCACGTGTACCTCTTCGCCTATCAGATCCGCATCGACGTGTTCACCAGGCCATGGGGGCTGGAGGACTTCGACGCGTGCTGGCGGAGGCGGCGGGACACCGCGTTCCAGACGACACGAATCCCCGTGCTGGGAATCGAGGATCTCATCAAGAGCAAGAGTACGGACCGAGAGCAGGACAAGGCCGACGTCGCCGCCCTCCGCGGGATTGCCGGGAGGGAGGGAACGAACCCCTGAAGTCCAGGTAGTGGGGCAGACCCAAAACCGAATCGGTAGGGGCTCCGCCGGAACGAGCGCGAAGCCCCCACTCATCTTACCGCTACAGTTCCTGGCGCCTCCTGCCGCTCTCTTGGCCGAAGCCAAACCGGGAGCGGAATCATGCAGAAAGAGCAACTCGACACGCTGCTCGCCCACGGGGTCCAGCACGGAGCGTCGGACATCCACTTCAAGGTGGGCGATCGCCCTGCGTACCGCATCGACGGGAAGCTGCGGCCGGTGAAGTGCGACCGGCTCATGCCCGCCGACACGGAGGAGATCTGCGCGACGCTCCTCGCCCGCGACGTGGCGCGCGAAGGGCTCGTGCTCATCCAGGAGCACGACACGTCGTACTCGGTGGACGGAGTGGCGCGGTTCCGCGTGAACGTCTACCGCCAGCGCGGCAGCCTGTGCTGCATCCTCCGCGTGATTCCCGGCAGCGTTCCGACGATCGACGCGATGAACCTCCCCGAGACGGTCCGCAAGCTCGCCGAGGAGGAGCGCGGCCTCGTGCTCGTGACCGGCGCGACCGGTTCCGGGAAGTCCACGACGCTCGCCGCGATGGTCGACCACATCAACAAGACGCGCCCCGTGCACATCCTCACCATCGAGGATCCCATCGAGTACCTGCACAAGAACCAGATGGCCTCGGTGAGCCAGCGCGAGGTCGGCCCGGACACCTACGACTTCAAGACGGCGCTGCGTGCCGCGCTTCGCCAGGACCCGGACGTGATCCTCGTGGGCGAGATGCGCGACACGGAGACGATCGACATCGCGCTGAAGGCGGCGGAGACCGGCCACATGGTCTTCTCCACGGTGCACACCACGGACGCGGCGAAGACGGTGAACCGGCTCATCGGCGTGTTCCCGGCGGAGGAGCAGAACCGGGCGAGGATCCGGCTGGCCGACGCGCTGCGCGGCATCATCAGCCAGCGGCTCGTGGGCCGCGCCGACGGGAAGGGCCGCGTGGCGGTGTGCGAGGTGCTCGTGGGCACGTCCACCGCGCGGGACCACATCCGCGAGAGCCGGGATGGAGCGCTCATCGAGCTGATGACCAAGGGCGGCAGCCAGTACGGCATGCAGACCTTCGATCAGCACCTGATCCGCCTGTACCGTGACGGCGTGATCACGCTGGACGCGGCGAAGTCGGCGGCCACGAGCCCCGGCGACCTCATGCAGGAGCTCTCCTTCGGCGCCAGCGCGGCCGAGTTCCAGCCGTCCGGCGAGGAGCAGCTGCAGCTGGAGTGAGGCGGCGGGGAACGCCCCGGACCCCTGTCGGGCGATGTGCTTGACAGCTTACCTATCGATCGGTAGGCTGCCGCCCATGCTCGAATCCGCGACGAAGACCGCGCTGCTCGACCTCGCCCAGGAGTTGGCCCAGACGCGCGGCCTCAACGCGTTCAGCTTCCAGGACCTCGCGCGGGGCGTGGGCATCCGCACGGCGAGCGTGCATCACCACTTCGCCACCAAGGGCGACCTCGGTCGCGAGATGATGACCCGCTACCGCGACCGCTTCCGCTCGGAGCTCGACCTGATCGACGCCGGGGCGCGCTCGCCGCGGCGCAAGCTCGAGCTCTTCGCGGACCTGTTCCGCCGCACTCTTCGCCAGGGCAACCGCCTGTGCCTCTGCGGCATGCTGGCGACCGAGTACGCCACGCTCCCTCCCGCGGTGCAGCGCGAGGTGAAGGCCTTCTACGATGAGACGGAGGCCTGGCTCACCGACGTTCTGGAGCGGGGGCGTGACGACGGCATCTTCGCCTTCCACGGTTCCCCCGCGCCGGTCGCGAAGACCTTCTTCGCGACGCTCGAGGGGGCCATGATCGCGGCCCGGACCTTCGAGGACGAGAGCCGACTCGCGCGCGCGGCGCGGTGGCTCCTCGCCTCGCTGGACGGACCCAGCTCCCCCAGGAGGAAATAGCCATGGTCGTTCTCTCACGCCTGCTCCTCGCTCTCTTCGTCGCCGTCGCGTTCGCCGGGTCAGCCTCCGCGGCGGAGCCGGCGGCCACGCCGGCGCCGGCACTCGACGTCTCCAACTTCGAGCTGGTCGGCTCCCGCATCATCGGGTGCTGCTGTGCCCATCCGTGTCCCTGCCGGCTGAACATGAAGCCGATGAACGCCCACGGCTGCGACCACACCGACGCCGTGCACATCGACAAGGGACACATCGGCGGCGTGGACATGAGCGGGGTGAGCTACGTGGTGGCCGGCCGGGGCTTCGGCTCGGACGCCGCCGGGAACTGGGCCTACGTGTACGTGGACGATGACGCGACCGACGCGCAATACGCGGCCCTCGGCGCCATGATGACCGCCACCGTGGAGGGTTGGGGCCTCAAGGCGGCGCATCTCGCCGGCACGTTCGTCGGCATGCGCGAAGTGCCCATGTCGTACGACGTGTCCGCGGACAAGATGGCCTACGGCTGCACCATTCCGGACGTCCTGGAGTTCCGCACCCGGGCGCACGTCAACCCGGGGCGCACCGAGCCGGTGAGGAGCACCGGGATCATGGACTCGTTCGGCGACAAGTTCGTGCACGCGGACTGCCTGGCGCACAAGTACAACGATGCGACGATCAACTACTCGTGGGATCTCACCGGACGCCAGTCCAACTTCACCGAGTTCGTCCTGACCGATGAAAGCGCGGCCCAGGGCGGCGGCTGGGGCTGCTGGACGGCGCACTCCGACTTCGACGACAAGAGCAAGTACCAGGAAGACTGGATCAAGGAGGACCACAAGTAGTCCTGCTTGACACACACGCGGCGCGGGGGCTGACTGGCGGGCATGCGAGCCCGCCACCTGCCCCTCGTCGCACTCTTGCTGGCGGCGCCGGCCGAGTTCACGCCGGGGCGTGAGGACACGACGGCGTCGGTGGGACTCACCCCCCAGCGCACGGACACGACCACCGTGCGGCTGCACGCCGGCGGGGGCAGCTTCGCCCTCATCGCACGCAGTTGCAGCGGCGAGCCTCCGGACATCACGGAAGCGGACTACGGCGAGGTCGCCGGCGAGGTACGCCACCAGCGCGGCCGGTGGGTGGTGGGCCTCCGCGCCGGTGTCGTCGGCCACGACTACGCCGCCGGCAGGGTGCCCATCGGCGGGTTGGATCCCTACGTCGGCGCGGAGGAGTCCACCAGCTGGATCAACCCCTACGTCGGCGCGGAGTGGGATTGGCTCGGCCTATCCGCCGGCTGGTTCGGGAACGAGGGCGACTTCCCCATCGGCGACGGCTTCTTCGACGACATCCCGATGAGCGCACACGTTCGACTCGGCGCCAGGAGGCACCCGCACGCCACGTTCGACTTCGCCTCGGCCGACCCGCTGTACTCCTCGGGCGGTGTGCTGGCGGTCGGCGGCGGAAAGGAGACCCGCGCCGGGCATTACTTCTGGGCCGGGTTGGCCGCGGAGCCGTTCGATGAAGGAGGCCTTGCCTTGCGCGCCGACATCCGCGCGAAGGAACGGCTGGACGTCCTGCTCCGAATGCGCGCCGGCGAGTCCGAGGGTATCGACGAGTTCGGCTTCTCGGCGGGGCTCGGCTGGCGGGTGTCGCCCTGAGCGGCGGTCACGGAGCCGTTCCTCGAGAGCGCGGAGCCCGTCTCACCCGTCACTGCTTCAGGTGGTACTCCAGGAAGGGACGCACGACGCGCCAGGCCGCCTCCGCCGCCTCCGCGTCGTAGCGCGCACCCGAAGGATTGGCGAATCCGTGCTCGGCGTCGAACCGGTGGATCTGATAGTCGACCTTCGCCGCCTGCAAGCCCTGCTCGAACAACGTCACGGTTTCCGCGGGGATGCTCTGGTCCCGCGTCCCGAACACGGCGCACAACGGCGCCTTCATGCGCGCCAGCTCTTCCGGCTGATCCACCACGCGCCCGTAGTACATCACGCAGGCGTCGAGCTCCGGCACGGCCAGGGCCAGCATCAGTGACCAAGCGCCGCCGAAGCACCAACCCAGCGACCCGACCTTCGGCGCCTTGACCCGCTCGTCGCCGGCCAGGAGGGCGCAGGCCGCGCGTAGGATCTGCAGCGCGCGGGCGTCCTCCACGGCGGTCATGTACGCCATTGCGTCGTCGCTGTTCTTCGCGACCTTCCCTTCGTAGAGATCCACGGCGAGCGCCGCGTACCCCTCGGCGGCCAGCCGGTCGGCCCACAGCTTGATGTGATCGTTGAGCCCCCACCACTCTTGGATCACGACGACGCCGGGGAATGGCGGCTCTCCCGCGGGCAGCGTGAGGTACGCCTGCCCGCCGGCCAGGTCCACCATGGTCCCCTTCAAGTCGGCGACGACACCCTCCTTCAGATCGTGCATCGCCTTGAACTGCTCCTCGGAGACCGCGCCCGTCCACGAGATCTCGCGGCCGGCGGCGGGTGGGGTGGACGCCGCCGGCGTCTCCTCGCCGGAGGTCATACCGACGGCGGCGATCCCGAACCCGAGAATCGAGAGCCAGGCCCCCCACAACGGCCCCCTCATGCCCGCGCTCCGGCCAGGCCCAGCGCCTCGCGGACGCGCTCCTGCACGACGTCGCCGCCCTGGGTGACCAGCGTGTCGCGGGTGATCTCGTCTTTCGTGTCGACGACGAGCTCGCCCTTCGGCAGGAGATGCTGCAGGAACGTGGTCACGTTGTTGGAGTACATCTGGCTCGCGTGGTTCGGGATGGACGCCGACGCATTGTCCGGGCCGAGGATCGTCACGCCGTGGTGCACGATTTCCTCCCCGGCGCGCGTCAGCTCGCAGTTGCCGCCGCGCTCGGCGGCGAGGTCGACGATGATGGACCCGGGCCTCATGGCCTCGACCATCTCGCGGGTGATCAGCACCGGGGCCTTCTTTCCGGGAACCGCGGCGGTGGTGATGACCACGTCGCTGCGGGACACGACCTTGGTCATGAGCTCCCGCTGCTTGCGGTAGAACTCCTCGCCGAGCTGCTTCGCGTAGCCGCCCTTGTCCTCGGCGGCCCCGGTCTCGAGCTCCATCTCCACGAACTTCGCCCCGAGGCTTTGCACCTGTTCCTTGACCGCCGGGCGAACGTCGTACGCCTCCACCACGGCACCGAGCTTGCGCGCGCTGCCGATGGCCTGCAGACCGGCGACGCCGGCTCCCACGACGAACACGTTGGAGGCGCGCAGGGTGCCCGCCGCGGTCATCATCAGCGGGAACATCTTGGGCAGCCGGTCCGCGGCCATGATGACCGCCTTGTATCCGGCGATGGTGGCCATGGAGGAGAGCACGTCCATGCTTTGCGCGCGGGTGATGCGCGGGAGCAGCTCCAGGGCGAAGAGCGAGACGCCGCGCTCGGCCACGCGCCGGGATGCGTCGGGGGAGGACAGCGGGTCGGCCATCCCCACCACGACCTGGCCGCTGCGCATTCGCGCGAGGTCGCCCTGTCCGGCCTGGGAGTTGGCGCCGAACGTGCGGACCTGGACGATGATCTGCGCGCTGCGCCACACCTCGTCGGCCGAGCCGGCGATCTTCGCGCCCTTGTCACGGTACTCCGCGTCGGAGAAGCCGGCGGAGGCACCCGCACCGGGCTCCACGACCACCTCGTGTCCAGCCTTGGCGAGGACCCCGGCCGACGCGGGGACGAGAGCGACGCGCCGCTCTCCGGGATACGTTTCCTTCAGGACTCCGAGGATCATGGTGACGCTCCTGGCGAAAGTCGACGGCCTCTGGCGCCTGAGCTGGGCGAATCTCGAGGGTGTCGAGCCGAACCAGTCTATCGGCCCCGGGGGAGCGGGTAAAGGCGCTCGGCCGCGGCGACCACGAGATGGTCGAAGAGCCGCTGCTGCTCGGCGGACTCGGGCATGATCTCCGGGTGCCAGGCGACGCCGACCAGGAAGCGGCGTCCGGGCTGCTCCACCGCCTCGATCGTGCCGTCCGGAGCGGACGCGCTGGCCACCAGCCGCGGGGGAACCCGGCGGAGCCCCTGATGATGCGCGCTGTTCACCTCCACCCGGTCCGTCCCCAGGATGGCGCGCAGCCGCGTCCCCGCCGCGACGTCGACCGCGTGGCGGGGCAGATCCGGGTACTTGCCGCCTCCGTGCCGCAGGCTCTCGGGGAGCTGCGAAGGCAGGTCCTGCCAGAGCGATCCGCCGCCGGCCACGGCGAGGAGCTGGCACCCGTAGCAGATGCCGAGCACGGGATGGTCCGTGTCGAGCAATGCCTTCGCCAGGGCGAAGTCGAAGCGGATGCGGTCCGGCGGCGCGGGGTCGTGCGTCGGCAGCGGCACCTCCCCATAGAGCGCCGGATCGATGTCCTCCCCGCCCACGATCACGAACGCGTCGGCCACCTCCAGGAGCCGCGGCACGGACGACGGACTCTGCGGCGGGATCAGCATGGCGATCCCGCCCGCGCGCTCCACGCACTGCACGTAGGGCGCATACACGAAGTGCATCACGCGCGACTCGACGCGGACGTCGCAGGTGAGCGCGATGAGGGGCCGGTCGGTTGCCATCCTGCAAACATACGACGGAACGATCCTCCGCGCACTTGACGCTTCGCCGATCCGGCCTAGGTTGAGCCACCCGCTCCGACCGGCTCTGCCGCCTGTCACGGGCGCGGGACTTCTCCCCCAGGACTGCCCGCGGACTCCCCCGAGGAGAACCGTGCTCGTCGTGCTCGTCGCTGTGGCGCTGGCCGCGTCTTCCCTCGTCATCAACGAGGTGCTCTACGATCCGGAGGGCGCCGACGGCGCTCTGGAGTTCGTGGAGATCGCGGCGACGGCGGGAACCGACCCGGACGCGTCGCTCGCCGGGTGGACTCTCGAGACGGGAAACGGAGCCCGCCCCGGCGAGTGGACGGCCGCGTGGGTGGGCGCCGCGGCGGACCGCCTGCACGCGGGGCTGTTCGTCGTGGGGGAATCCGCCGTGGAACCGAGGCCCGACGCGGTCGTGGATCTGGACCTGCAGAACGGACCGGACGCGTGCCGGCTGCGCGGGCCCTCGGGCGAGACCGACCTCGTGGGCTGGGGCGCGCCGCTCGATCCGTCGTTCTTCGAGGGCGAGGCCGCGGCGGATCCGAACGGGCTCTCGCTCGCGCGGCTGCCGGACGGATTCGACACGGACCGGAACGCGGCGGACTTCCTGACGGCCACGCCGTCCCCCGGGGAGTTCAACGCGGCGGAGAAAGCCGTCGTCGTGGAACGGTTCGCGTCGCCGGTGGACGAGGCGGGCCACTTCGAGTGGGGCGTCCGCAACGTCGGGCGGATCGTCTCCGCGGCGCGCGTGTCCGCGGTCTGCGCGGTGCACGAGGGCGAGACGCTGGCCGCCGCCGAGAGCGCGCCGCTCTCGCCGGGAGAGCGCGCGGTGGTCACCGCAACGGCGGCGGCGCCCGCCGGGATCCACCTGCCTCGTTCCGAGCCGGCGGCGCCGGGAGCCGGCGGACCCTGGGCGGGAGCCGGCACCGATCTCGTGATCGGCGAGGTCATGAACCGGCCGCTCTCGGGCGACCCGGAGTGGATCGAGGTCGAGTCCGCGTCGCCGTGGACGATCGATCTCGGCGCTCTCGAGATCGAGGACGCGTCCGGCTCGGGCGGCGCGTTGCACGGCTCTCTCTCGCCCTTCGCCTTCGCCGTGCTGACCTCGGACTCCGCGGCCGTGGCGGCGAGGTGGAGCGTGCCGGCAACCGTGAGGGTCGTGGAAGTTTCGCCCTGGCCCGCGCTGAACCACACGTCGAGCGCGGGCGCGTCGGTGGCGGAGCGCGTCGTTCTGCTCGTGGACTCGCTCTCGTTGGAGACGGGGGCGCTTCCGACCGGCGCGCGAGAAGGAATCTCCTGGGAACGCCTGAGCCGCTGGCTCCCCGGCGAGGATCCGGCGGCTTGGTCGCTCTGCGCCGACGTGCTGGGAGGCACGCCGGGCCGCGTCAACAGCACGAACGGGGAGCGCGGCATTCCGGCGGGCGTGGCCGGGACGCTCGCCGCGCATCCTTCGCCATTCGCTCCGGACCGGGACGGCGCCGTGCTCGTGGTGCTGCGTGCGGATGCTGTGCGCGACCGTTGCGTGATCCGCGTCTACGACTCGTGGGGAAGCCACGTGGCCGACCTCGCGCCGTGGCGCGCGGGCGGCGAGCATCGTGCCCTGTGGACCGGTCGGGACGCGGAGAACCGCGCGGCGCCGCTCGGGCTCTACGTGCTGCGCGCCGAGGCTGCCGGGATGAGGCCCGCGCGGACGACGGTCGCGCTGGTGCGATGAGGCGCGTGCGCGCCCGCCTGCCTGCCGCGGCCGCTGCGCTGTGGGCCGTGTTGCCGGCCGCGGCTCTGGCCGCGTTCGAGCGGCCCGCGCTCTCTCCGGAGTCGGACGCGGCCGGAGGGCTCGTCGCGCTCTCCGAGGATCCCGTCTTCGGGAACCCCGCCGCGGTCCGGTCGGGGCTGGATCTGCGCGCGTCGGGGGGGCGCCCTTTCGGTCTGCCTGAGCTCACCGAAATGCAGGCCGGCGCGGCGCGCGCGGGTTCGTCCGCGGCGGTCGGCGCCGGCGTTCGGCGCTTCGGGTCCGAGTCCTACACCGAGGCCGAAGCGCGGGTCACCGGTGCCTGGACCGTCCAGGGAGCGCTGTCCGTCGGGGCGGCTCTGCGGGCGATGAGCGTGCACGGGCCGGCGTTTGCCGCTCGCCGCTCGGCCGCCCTGGATCTCGCGTTCGTCGCCCCGCTCGAGGCCGGGACCACGCTCGCCGGAGTGGTCGAGGCGGTGGCCGGCGAAGTGCCGGGCGACCCGGGCGGGGACTTTCGCAGGACGTCTCTCGGCGTCTCCCGCGACCTGGCCGGGCGGCTCGGCCTGCGGCTGGAGCTGCAGCGGCGCGAGGACCGCCCCCTCGGCGGGGCGCTCGGTCTGTGCTGGACTCCGACCCTTCCGATCGAGATCCGGGTGGGCCTCCGCGAGGACCCCTCGACGGTTTCCTGGGGCTTCACGGCCCGGATGGGAGGGGTGGCCGTCGCGGCCTCCTCCTCCCACGCCGACCCCCTCGGGCGGACCGTGCGGGTTGGGATCGCCCTCCGGTCCGAAGGCCGTCCCCCCCAGGCTGCCAAAAGATCCCAGGGGATCTTCAAGGCGAGGCCCCGGATTCCCGATTCAGAGGAGTCCGGGGGGACCGTCATGCAGGAGCCATGGCTCGACGCCGAGGAGACGGCCGCGAGTCTCCAGATCACCAAGGCCACGCTCTACAAGCTGGTGCGTGACGGGCGCGTGCCGGCGGACAAGGTGTCAGGACGGTGGCGCTTCACTCGTGACGCGATCGAAGCACTGTTCGCCGCCGTCGAGGAACCGCAGGAGGGGGAGCCGCACCGATGACCGCGCCCGAACCGGCGGCCCGCGCGCCACGAGATCTCGTGCAGCTCCCGTCGAACATCGACGAGGACCAGGCGCGGCGGATCATCTCGGTGACCGGAAACCTCCCGCCCGTTCCACACGTCGCCGCGAGGACGATGGAGCTCGTCCGCAAGGATGACACCTCCGTCGCGGAGCTGCAGAAGGTCATCTCCGCCGACCAGGCGCTGACGGCCCGCATCCTCAAGATGGCCAACAGCGTGTTCTACTCCTTCGACCAGAAGATCAGCACGCTGTCCCACGCCATCGTGGTGCTCGGCTTCCGCGCGGTGCAGTCCATGGCCATCGCCGCGTCGTCGCGGAGCCTCTTCGTGAAGAAGGGCGTGCAGTTCGGCCTGAAGGAGAAGCTGCTGTGGGAGCACTCCATCGGCGCCGCCATGGGATGCCGCCAAGCCGCGCGCATGGTGGGCTTCGACAAGGAAGAGGAGGCGTTCATCGCCGGGCTGCTCCACGACATAGGCAAGGCGGTGTTGAATCAGGCCATTCCGCGGAAGTACGGGAAGATCGTGGAGCAGGTCTACAACGAGGGCCGGACCTTCGCCGACGTGGAGACGGAGGTTCTGGGCTTCGACCACAGCCAGATCGGCGCGCTCATCGCGCAGAAGTGGAACTTCTCGTGGGACATGGTCGAGACGATCGCGTTCCACCACAGCGCCGACGCGCGGAGCACGGGAGGAAGCCTCTCGGCGATCCTCGCCGTCTCCAACGAGCTGTGCAAGCGCATGGGCATCGGGCTGCAGCGGTCGACGGACGAGTCGCCGCTGTCGTCGAACTGGGGCGCGCAGGTCCTCTCCCTGGACGAGGCGGCCTGCACGGAGATTCGCCGGGTTCTCGAGGCCGGTCTCGAGGCGGAGAAGAAGCTCTACGAGATGTGATCACGGCCGCGACGGACCCGCGCCCCCCGCCGTCCGACGCCTATCGGGAGTAGCGCATGCAGCGGGATCCGCGACGCGACGCCCTGCGCGATGACGACGGTCCCGAGGGGCCCGATCGGACGCTGGAACTGTTCCGCGTCACCGACCGGCTCGGGGAGCTCGGCGCGCAGGACCCGGAGTCCGAGGTCTTCCTCACCGAGGTCGTGGCGGAGATCGCCCGGCGAACGTCGTCGCCCCATGCCGTGCTCTCCCTGATCGACCCCGAGACCGGCCTGCTCGAGACGAGGGCGAAGTTCGGGTTCGGAGTCGAGGCGCCCGACGGTCTCTCCGTCATCGGCGACGGCATCCACGGCTGGGTCGTGAAGATCGGCACCTCCATGATCATCAGCAATCCCGACCAGAGCGCGGCGCTTCCCCTGCTGCCGTTCGAGAGGACCGGGTTGCTGGCCGCGCCGATCCAGGTCGGCGGAGACCGACTCGGCGCCCTCAGCGTGCTTCGCCCGAGGAGCGCGGCTCCCTACGGCGAAGAGGACATGCTGTTCCTGGCCACGGTGGGATCCCTGCTCGGCGGGATGGTCGGGCACGGGCGCGCCGCGCTGCGCGGGCAGGAGGCCATCCGCAAGGCGATCGAGTCGCTGACCATGGCGCTCGAAGCGCGGGATCCATACACCCGTGGGCACTCGCAGCGCGTCGCCATGTACTCCCTGGCCGTGGCCAACGAGCTGGAGAGCGCCACGGCGTACTCCTTCGTGAAAGAGCTGCGCAACTCCTTGCTCATGTCCGCGCTGCTGCACGACATCGGCAAGATCGGAATCCGCGACGAGGTGCTGCTCAAACCCGGCAAGCTCACCGACGAGGAGTACGCGCTGATCAAGACCCATCCCGAGAAGGGCGCGGAGATCGTCCGGATGATCCCCGGCTTCGACGAGAACGTGATCGCCGGGATCCTTCAGCACCACGAGCGGTGGGACGGACAGGGCTATCCGGGCGGCCTCGCCGGCGAGCAGATCCACCTGTTCGGGCGGATCATCGGCCTGGCCGACTGCTTCGACGCCATCGTCACGAGCCGGCCTTACAGCTCGGCGGCTTCATTCGGGCACGCCATGCAGCGCGTCGAGGAGCTGGCAGGCACGGCGTTCGACCCGGAAGTGGTGCGCGCAATGCTGCGCGCCCTCAAGGACCAGAACGTGTGGGTCGAGCTGGGGCAGATCTCGCGGTCCAGACCCGACTCGGAGCCCAACCGCTTCGCCCGAGAGCGCGACAGCGTGGAGCGGACCCTGCGCCGCGTCTTCGGGCGGAACGTGAACGACCTGCCCACGCTGCCGCACGTGGTGACCCAAGTGCTGGAGAAGACGCGGGACGCCAACGCGAACCTGGATGACATCGTCAACCTGATCTCCACCGATCAGGCGCTGGTCACGACGTACTTGAAGCTCGTGAACTCGGCGTTCTACGGGTTCAACCGGCGCATCGCCACGTTGAAGCAGGCCATCACGCTGCTCGGCTTCCGCAGCGTTCGTAACGTGGTCGTGAACGCCGGCGTGGTCGGGATCTTCCGCAAGCGCATGTTCAACAACCGCTATCGGCACAAGCTGTGGAACCACTCCGTGGCCTGCGCGGTCTCGGCGCGCGTCATCGCCGAGCGCAGCGGGTACAAGGCGAAGGAGGAGGCGTTCACCGCCGGGCTCCTGCACGACATCGGCAAGATCGTGATCGACCAGTACGCGCCCAAGGAGTCGGCGCGCATCATGGAGCTGATCGAGGGTGGCGTCGAGGCACGGGCGGCCGAGATGCAGATCCTCTCGATCGATCACACGCGGATCGGCTCGTGGATCGCGGAGCGCTGGCAGCTGCCCAAGAGTCTCTGCGAGGTCATCGAGCACCACCACGAGCCGGAGGCGGACGCGGCGGCGGGGCACCGGGATCTCGTGCGCGTCGTCGCCGTGGCGAACACGCTGTGCCGGCTTCGCAGTTCGGACGCTCCCGAGCGGCTGCGGCAGGACGTGGACGCCTTCGTCGCCTCACCGGCCAATGTGATGAAGTTCACCGCGCCCGAGACGATGACCGTACTCGAGGAGATGTGGCAGGTGAAGAGCGCGGCGATGAAGACCTTCGGGCCGGGGATGGCGGGCGAGACCGTGGGGGAGATCGAGCGGGCGGAGGCGGAGAAGGGCGTGGAGTGATGCGAGGTTTCTGCCCTTACGCTCCCTCCAGGTCCACCCGCGAGTAAGACACCGTAACTTCACCCCTCCTGTTGAGTCGAACGATGAACGGCCGCTCCTCCCTCTTGAGGAAGCGTCGAATCCGGGTTTTGGCCTTGATGAAGGCGACGGCCATCTCCTCCCCCGTCAGGTTGCCTCTCGCTAGTTGAAACACGGCCAGCTTGCACCGCACGATCGCTGCCCGCTCCACAGGTCGATCCCTGGTCCTGAGATCTTTGCTCAGCACCACGAGTCCTCTCTTGGCAGCGATTTCGAAGAGATCGACGTCCGAGAGTCCGAGCGGAATGTCCTCACCTTGCGACGTCACGCGGAAGCCACTCGACGCCAGCCTCTTGGCGACACCTTTGCCAAGAGACTCCTCGACGAGGAAGACATGCTCCTCAAGCAGCTTGTCGGGCGTGCTCGCAGCGGAGCGCTTCTTCAATCTTGTCCACCGAGAGATCATAGTCTCGGGCGAGGGTCTGACTCGATTCGCCGGCGGCCCATCGCTCGTACACGACAGACGTCGCGATCCTAGTATTGACAATGGCGGGACGACCGAAGAGCACACGGGGATCCAGCACGACGACTTTCGGCGTGTCGGGTTTAGGGCTCGTCCAGGTGAAGGGGAAGAGCTTGCTAGCCACGCCTTGCTGATCGAATTCGACGCGCCTGAGATACAGCTCGAGACAGTCCCGCATCGCGGTTTGGCCCCCTGCCGTCAGGTTGATCAGCTCGCCGAGCCTGTTGACAAACAGATCCACGCCTGAGGTCACGAGCTCGTGATCGATGAGGGGGTGGGCGCTGCTGGGGAACAACTCTCCCAGCACCCGAATCGCCTTCCGAATACGTTGAAGTGCGATCCCATGATCGCCACGTAACGCGTCACAGACGTGAGCTTCACATACATTGAGGAACGAGAGTAGTCTGGAGTCCGGGTCTGCGATACGGAGTACCGGCTCGAAGAACCTCGCATCTCCCTGAGACGACCTGTATCTCTGTCCCAGAGTCCACGAGCGGAGCGTCGAAACCGGAATGCCGAGGTACTTGGCCGTCTCGGCGAGGCCGTAGACCGGGACGCTGCGTGGATCTCGACCGCCGTAGATGTCAACGCCGGTGGACTGCACCATATGCTCCATTGATCGAGTTCTGGCAAAGGTCGCACAGTCAAGGGTGGGGCGCAACGTCGCGCGCGAACTCCCCTGTCGTCCTACGTACCGCAGGTCGGCTCTGCGTCAAGGCGGTTTGAGCGCCGCCGGGCGGCGTTAGCTCTTGTCCGAGCGCGGCAGGCGTTCCCCGTTCGGCCTGAGGGCCTTAGAATCCATCCCGCCCAGACCCTCCGGCGAGGTGGTGCATGAAGCAGGTCGTCATCGAGAAATCCCTCCTCCACCCATGTCGAGCCGGACCTCTACTTGCACTTCACCGGTCGGTGAGTGGGAGGATCGCGGTGAAAGTGAATCAACCACTACGGGGATGGACTGCTGAAGGAGTTTGCGGTGTAAGAGACGGAGCCGCCGCGCGCCCCGGAGTGTCCGAGAGGTGACGAGGTGAAACCAACCAAACTGCTCGAGGTCGCCAACGCGTCAGGGTTCGTCTTTCAGATGGCCGTTGCGGAGTGCGTGACCGCGGGCTCGCCCGTACACGGCTGGACGCTAGTTGCCACGGAACACCCGTGGATGCATGACGAAGCCGGGTCGTCCGGATTCGTGGATCTAGTTGTTGGGCGTGGACTCCTGCGGCTCGTCGTGGAGTGCAAGCGGTCTAAGGACGCTAACTGGGTCTTCCTGCGGCCGACGGAAGGGGCGCTGGACTCGCCTCTTCGTGTCCACTGGATCGACTTTCGCCCGGGAGACACGCCACTGTGCGGCTGGGGTGAGGTGGAGCTGCGACCCTCCGCCGTGCTCTCCGGATTCTGTGCGGTCCGCGGGTCTGCGCAGAGTCATGCACCCATGTTGGAGGGGATCGCGCGGCCGCTGGTGGACGCGACAGAGGCAATCGCGCAACATGAATTGGTTCGCCTCGCTGGCAAGGACCACCCAGAATGGATCGCGTATGTACCAGTTCTAGTGACGAATGCCACACTGCACATGTGTGCACTGTCGCCCGCCGAAGTGTCGCTTGCCACAGGCGAAATCGATGTGACGCGGTTCGACGAGACCGGCTCGCTTGAGGAAGTGCAGTGGGCGCACTTTCGGAAGGCACTATCTGCGCGACGGGCGAGCGTTCCGACACCGGGTACGCTGGAGGACCTGAACCGCTCGCTGGCGCGATCAGTGGTCATCGTGGGAGCGACGCACCTCGATGCGTTTCTCAGGGAGTGTAATGTGAGACAGTGCGAGAACCGGTTATTCCCCTGGGATCGCGAGCGCTCTCGGTGGAAGCAACAACGAGAACGGGCGTCAGCCTGAGCTGTCTTGAGCGCACAGGGCCCTCTGTGGACAGAACCGGTCCGCTCATCTACACCCGTGGGCCGCGGCGCAGCGCCAGCCAGTAGCGAGAAGTCGGCCGCGGATCTACCCTGGGAAGATGACCGCCGATGACCCGCCCGGGCTCTTCAACGATCCGTCGGAAGCCGCCGTCCCGCCGCCGGCTCCCCTCGCCGAGCGCATGCGCCCGCGCGCGCTCGACGAGATCCTCGGCCACGAGCAGCTCCTCGGCCCGTCGTCCACGCTGCGCCGCGCGGTCGAAGCCGGCCGGCTCCCCTCGCTGATCCTCTGGGGCCCGCCCGGCTCCGGCAAGACGACGATTGCGCGGGTGCTGGCCGGCGCCGCCCAGGCCGACTTCCGCGAGGTCTCGGCCGTCGCCGCCGGCGTGCAGGACCTTCGCGCCGTGGTAGCCGCCGGCAAGGCGAACCGCGCGCGCGGCCGCCGCACCGTGCTCTTCATCGACGAGATCCACCGCTTCAACAAGGCGCAGCAGGACGCGGTGCTGCCCGCGGTCGAGAACGGCACCGTCGTCCTGATCGGCGCCACCACCGAGAATCCCTCCTTCGAGGTGAACGCGCCGCTGCGCTCGCGGTGCCACGTGATTCGCCTGGAGCCGATGCGCGCCGAAGTGATCCGGCAGGTCGTCGCGCAGGCGCTGGTGGACACCGAGCGGGGGCTCGGCGACAAGGGCGTCGTCCTCCCGGAGCCGGCGTTCGACGAGCTCGTCCGACGCTCCAACGGCGACGCGCGCATCGCCCTCAACCTGCTCGAGGCGTGCGCGTCGGCCCTTCCGGAAGCCGGCGGCACCATCGCGCCGGAGTCCGTGGCGGCACTGGCGAAGGAGACGACGGTCCTCTACGACAAGGCCTCCGGCCGCCACTACGACCACGCCTCGGCTCTCCAGAAGAGCCTGCGCGGCTCCGACCCCGACGCCGCCATCTACTGGCTGGCGAAGATGCTCGCCGCCGGCGAGGACCCACGCTTTGCCGCGCGGCGCATCCTCGTGACCGCGGCCGAGGACGTGGGGCTCGCTGATCCGCGCGCGCTGGAAGTGGCCGTGGCGGCGTTCCGGGCGCTCGAGTTCTTGGGGATGCCCGAAGCGCGCATCCCGCTGGCGCAGGCGGCGCTCTACGTCGCGACGGCACCCAAGTCCAACAGCGCGGTCAAGGCGATCGACGCGGCGACCTCGGCCATCACCGAAGCCGGCGAATCTTACGAGGTGCCCGCGTATCTGCGGATGTCCGGAGCGCTCCGTGGGGAGTACCGATATCCGCACGACGCGCCGGGCCACTTCCTCGCGGACGACTACCTGCCGGGGGAGCTGGCCGGCCGCTCGTTCTACGTGCCGGGGGAGCTCGGTGCGGAGAAGGAGATGGCGGAGCGGGTACGCCGCGCGCTGGGCCGGGGACGCGCGCGGGGCGAGGACCCCGGCAAGCCGCCGCGCAAGCCGGCGGAAGGATGAGGCGACGCAAGGGAGGGGTCATGCACCGAAGAGAGTTCCTGGCGAAGGCCGGCGTCGTGGCGACGTGGGCCGGGATCGCCATCACCATCACCGACTGCGGCGATGACGACGGCGGCGCCGGGCCCGGCGACGGTTCGGGCAACGTCAGCGGCGCGGTCACCGGCGGCGGCCACGGCCACAGCGGTGCGGTCGTCACGGAGGCACAGATCACGGCCGGCAGCGCGGTGAATCTGACACTGACGGGGAACGGGCACACGCACATCGTGGTGCTCACCGCCCAGGACGTGATGAACGTCGGCGCGGGGACGCAGGTCGTGAAGACCAGCTCGAACGACGCCGGACACCAGCACACCGTCACGTTCAACTGACCGATCGCGGCGGCGGCGGAGTGAAGGCGCCGGCGCGCGTCCGCCGGATCCCGGACGCCGGCGCGCGTGTGCTCACCGAGAGTGCAGGCAGCCGCGCGTCATTCTTGCCCGACCACGGAGGCCCGGCTATCCTGCCGCGGCCTTGATCAAGAGAATCGCGCTCAACACGATCGCCATGGTGTCGGGCCAGGCCGCCGTGAAGGCGCTGGGCCTGCTGTGGCTCGTCGTCGTCGCGCGGCACCTGGGCGAAGCGGGCTTCGGCTTCCTGAACTTCGCCCTCTCCCTGACCGCCATCTTCTCGGTTCTCGTCGAGTTCGGCTTCTCCCCGGTGCTCACGCGCGACGTGGCCCGGGACGCGGGCGTCGCCGAGGACTACCTGGCCAACGTGCTCGGGCTCCGGCTGGTGCTTTCGCTGGTGGTCGTGCCGCTCACCGTGGCGGTCTCGCTCCTGACCGGAGCGGACCGCGGGACGCTCGCGCCGGTGCTGGTCCTCGCCCTGACGATGGTCACCTCCGCGGTGTGGGCCGCGCCGAACTCGGTGTTCGTGGCACGGGAACGCATGGGCCATCCTTCCGTCGTCATCACGATCAGCAAGCTCGTGGCGCTGGGGGTCGGCCTCGTGCTGGTGTCCCGGGGTGCGGGCTTGCTCGCCGTCGCGTCGGTCTTCCTGCTGGAAGGCGTGCTCAACCTCGCCGTCGGCATCCCGCTCCTGACGCGCGTGCTCGGCGTGCGCGTGCGCGTGGCGCTCGACCCCGCGCTCTGCCGGCGCCTCCTGCGCGAGGCGGCCCCCTTCGCCCTGACGCTCGCGTTCGGGCTGCTGTACTTCAAGCTCGACGTGGTCATGCTCTCGGCGATGAAGGGCAGCGAAGCGGTCGGCCGGTACAGCGCGGCGTTCCGCCTGCTGGAGGGGCTCGTGTACCTCTCCGCGGCGTTCGTGGGCACGATGTTCCCGGTGCTCTCGCGTCTGCACGCGACGTCCGAGGAGCAGCTGCGAAGCACCACGCGCCGCGCGCTGGACGCCGTCGTCGCCTTCGCCTTGCCCGCGGCGGTCGCGCTGATGATGCTGGCCGCGCCGATCATCCGCATTCTCTACGGCCCGGACTACGCGGGGTCCGTTCCGGTGCTGCGCTGGATCGGGGCGGCGCTGGTCTTCGTCTTCGCCGGCAACCTCCTCGCGTCGGTGCTGAGCGCGGTCGACCGGCAGAAGGACTGCCTCCGGGTGACTGTGGCGGGCGTCGCGCTGAACCTGGCGCTGAACCTGGCGCTGATCCCGCGGCTGGCCGAGCTGGGCGCGGCGGTGGCGACGACCGTCACGCAGGCGATGGTCGCCGCGGCGATGTTCGCCCTCGTGCAGCGCCACGTGCGCCCCGGAGTGGACGCGGTCCGTCAGGCCAAGATCTTCCTGGCGACGGCCGCGCTGGCCGCGACGCTCTTCGCCCTCTTGCAGTCCGGATTTCTTCTCGCCGTAGTCGCCGGGACCGTGGCGTACCTCGCGGTGCTCGCCGGGACGCGGGTTCTCACCGCCGAGGAGCGCCGGCAGGTGCGCGCAGCGGTCTCGGGGGCGGCCGATGGCTGAGAAGCTGCGCGTGCTCGTCGTGGACCACGTCGCCGGCGTGGAGCCGTTCCGCCGGAAGTACGAGATCCTCGCCGCGGACCCTTCGCTCGAGCTGACCGTGTTCGCCCCCGATCGCTGGATCGAGAACCGCCGCGAGGTGCGCGCGCCGGCGTCGGTCGAGGGCTACCGCATCCTCTCCGGCAAGGTCGTCTGGCCGGGGCGAGAGAACCGAGCTTTCTTCGTCGGTGGGCTCGCCGCCGCCGTCGGTCGTACCCGCCCGCACGTGCTGCATCTCATGGAGGAGCCGTTCAGCCTGATCGCGCTGCAGGCGGCGGCGCTCTGCCGCACGCTGCATCCCCGCGCGAAGGTCGTCTTCTACACGTTCGACAACCTGTACGAGGGATTCCGCTACTCGTACCGTCCGTCGTGGGCGTACGGACTCTTCCAGAGGACCGTCCACCGCCTGAGCAGCGCGGGAGTCGCGGCGTGCGGCGACGCGGGACGCATCCTGCTCTCCCGCCGCTTCGAGAAGCCGATCCGCTACGTACCGCTCGGGGTCGACGTCGAGCGCTATGCCGCTGCGCCGGATCCCGCGCGCCGCGATGCGCTCGGCCTCCGCGGATTCGTGATCGGCTACGTGGGCCGCTTCCTGCCCATCAAAGGGCTGTCGGTGCTGGGCGACGCGCTGTCGCTGCTCCCCGGGGAGTGGACCCTGCTCGCCGTCGGCTCGGGGCCGGAGCAGGAGGTGCTGGAATCGAAGGCGCGGCAGGGCGGCTGGAGCGAAAGGCTCCGCATCGCCGGCGGCGTCGCGCACGCGGACGTTCCCGCGCTCATGGCGTTGATGGACGTGCTCGTGCTGCCCTCGGTCACCACGCCGCACTTCCGCGAGCAGTTCGGCCGCGTCCTGATCGAGGCGATGTGCTGCCGGATCCCGTTGATCGGCTCCGACTCCGGATCCATTCCCGAGACCATGGGCGAAGCGGGGATCGTCGTTCCCGAGCGGGACGCTCCGGCGCTCGCGGCGGCGCTGACGCGGCTCATGGCCGAGCCGGCCGAGCGGAAGCGGCTCGGCGAAGCGGGTCGCCGCCGCGCCGAGCGTCACTTCACGTGGGAGCGGATCGCGGCGACGTACCGCTCCCTCTGGGAGGAGCTGGCCCGAGGCACGCTGCGCAGCGAAGCGGGACCGTCGTGGTCGCCGGCGGCCGGAGCGGACTAGGGCGCGGTCTTCGCAGCCGCCTTCGTCGAGTCCGGCACGGCCGCCGGCATGCCGATCATCTTGCCGGTCGCGTCGGCGAACGCGGCCGGATCCGCCGCGAAGGTCGCGCGCGTGGAGTCGGACGCGAAGTAGTAGGGGCGCCCCGCGTGGTCGACACGCGGCGACGTCGTCGCCGGACGGAAGCGCTCCTTGGAAACCGGGTCGGTCACCACCCCGCACCACGCGAGCGGATCCGCCGTGAACTTGCGCTTCGCCGCCGGCGTCGAGAAGAAGTAGATCTCGTGATTCACGCGGGCGGACATCCCGGCCGAGATGCGCGCGTCGCCACCCTTCACGACCGCGCACGGCAGCTTCACGCCGATCTCGTTCAGGTACCACTCGGGGTCTTGCACGAAGACCGGGACG
>JBQTGV010000214.1:0-4472 GCA_052390515.1 Candidatus Eiseniibacteriota bacterium
AGCTCGCGGACGTTGCCCGGCCACTCGTGCGCTTCGAGCACTGCGAGCGCGCTGTCGGTCGCGGGTCTTCCGGCGAAGCGCTCGAAGAGCAGCGCCACGTCGCCGATCCGCTCGCGCAGCGGCGGCACCACGATCTCGTACCCGCGCAGCCGGTAGAGCAGATCGGGCAGGAACTCCTTCCGGTCGACCAGGTCGGGCAGCTCGCGGTTCGTCGCCGCCACGATGCGCACGTCGACGAGCACCGCCTCCACGCCGCCCACTCGACGCACCTCGCCGGTGTCGAGCACGCGCAGCAGCTTCGCCTGCAGCGACAACGACGCCTTGGCGATCTCGTCCAGGAACACGGTGCCGCCGTTGGCGGCCTCGAAGATGCCGGCTCGCGCCGACATCGCCCCGGTGAAGGCGCCCTTCACGTGACCGAACAGCTCGGCCTCGAGCAGCGTCTCGGTCAGCGCGGCGCAATTCACCGCGAGGAACGGACGCTGTCCCCGGTTGCTCGCACGGTGGATCGAGCGGGCGAAGATCTCCTTGCCCGTTCCGGTCTCGCCGGTGAGCAGCACGGGAATGTCCGAGGGCGAGATCCGCCGCGCGCGGCGCACCGCCTCGTCCACGACTTCGCACGACGTGGCGATGTCCGCGAACGGCTCTCCCTCTCCCTCGCGAATGCTGCGCGCCCCGGTCCGCTCGGCCAGCCCCTCGGCGGCCTTCGCCGCTTCGCGGACCGCGCCGATCCCGGAGAGCAGCTGCTCCGCCTCGCGGAAGAACGACGGGGACGCGGTCACCCGCGCGAGCACGAGCAGGGTGCGGCCCAGCTCGGCGGGAATCGCAAGCTCGCGCAGCGCGGCCACGGCCTTCTGCATCGGAGCCACGGCCTCGTCGACCCGGCCGCGATTCGCCAAGACTTCGCCGAAGGCCCGGTTCGCAGCGGCTTCGGCCACGCGGTAACCACGCGCTGCCGCGGTCTCGCGGGCGAAGCGCAGCAGTTCCATCACCCGCCCCGACGGATCGCCGAGCGCTTCCTCGGCGAGCGCCAGCCGCCACGCCGTGTCCGCCGCCGACTCGCCGTCCGGGGATGCGTTCCGAGCGCGCTCGAACGCCGCGTTCAGCGCGCGTCTCGCTTCGTTCCAGTCACCGCGCTCCAGCGCGGCGTCTCCCAGGACCTGCCCGATCACGACGAGGTCGTGATCGTAGCCGTTGGCCTCGGCGATGCGCCGCGCGGCTTCCAGATGCTCGCGGGCATCTTCGCCGCGGGAGTACGCGAGCCGGCCGCGCAGGATGGCCGCGGCCGAGAGCAGCCGCTCGTCGCCGTCACGCACCGCTCGTTCCTCGACGCGGAGCAGCAGGGCGTCGGCCTGCGCCCAGTCCCCGGCGTGGAACTCGTCCACGGCCAGGGCGAAGAGCTCGCGCGAGAGGTGCGAGTCGCTCCCGCAGGCCTCGTGGATCTCGACGGCGCGACGATGGTGAGCGCGCGCCTCGCGATACCGCCCCTCGAGCCACAGCAGGGACCCGAGGTTCGCCGCGGCGAGGCCGACCTGCACCTCGTCGCCGGCGCGGCGTGCCGCCGCCAGCGAATCGTTGTAGTCCTCCCGGGCCTCGGCGAGCTGCCCGAGCTGGCGCCGCCCGTGGCCGCGCACCGAGAGCGCCCGCGAGACCAGAGCGTTCGCGCCGGTGGCCCGCAGGATGTCCCACGCCGCGGAAGCGCGCCGGACGGTCTCGTCGTAGGCGCCGCGGATCATGGCGATGCGCGCGAGCACGTACTCCGTCTCGCCGCGCGACGCCGGGAGGATCCGCGCCCGGTCCAGCCGCGCGATCGGCTCGACGGCGAGCTCGGCGGCGTTCACGTCCCCGATCTCGAGCCAGCACTGAGCGATGCGGTTGCGGATGCTCGCTTCCTGATCGGGGGTCAGGTCGCCGCCGCGAACCACCATCGCTTCGGTGTACGCTCCGATCGCGTCCCGGGGGCGTCCCGCCGCGCGGCCGACGTCGCCGCGCCGCAGCGCATCCCGGAAGCGATGGAACGGAAGGGGGTACCAGCTCATCGTCCACCTCCGAAAGCGAGCGAGCGGAGGGCGAGGAGCAGGCGGACGAACCAGCCGGGAGCCTCGGTACGAGTGGTCGGCGGAGCGATGCGCGCGTCGTCGACGGAGCCGTTTTGCACGCCGGCGAAGGCCTTGGTCGGGCGCTCGTCGTCCGGAACCCACGGGTCGCTCTCGGGACCGCCGCCGCCGTGACCAGGCTCGATGGGCATGATGGGGAGCTTGGCGGCGTCCACCGGCCAGGGACTGGTGAAGGTGCAGACCCAGGCGGTCATGAGCGCCAGGGCGACGGTTCGCTTCTTCATGGTACGACCTGCCTTTCTCGACGGTCCGGACAAGGGCATCGCGAGGACTTTCCCACTGTAGGAAGACCCGGCCCGATCCGCGAGGGGGCGCGGCGTTGCGGCGGTACGATCCACGAGGGCGCGCTCGTGCTGGCGGCGGGCCCCCGGCGCGGGTAGCCTCGGAGCGATGCGCGAGACCCCGTTCCCCTCTCGCTGGGCGGCCGCCCTCGTGGCGCTCGCCGCCGGATACCGGCTGTTCCTGGCCTTCAGGACCTTCGAGCCGCCCTCGCTGTGGCTCGGCGACGCCGAGGTCTACCGGCGAATCACCGAGGGACTGCTCGCCGGTCGTCTGATTCCCGACGCCTGGATCTGGACGCCGGGGTACCCGCTCCTGGGCGCGGCCCTGGCCTTCGCCGGCGGGCCCGCCGCGGGACTCGTGGCTGCGTCGGTCGTGGCGGGCGTCCTCGGGCCGGTCCTCCTGCTCCGGGCCGGCCGGCGCTCGGCCATCGCGCCGGTGGCGGCCCTCGTGCTGGCCTGCGAGCCCGAGACGATCCGCGCCGCCATCCGACCCCTGTCCGAGTCCGTGGCGATGTTTCTCGTAGTGGCCACCGCCGTCTCTTCCGTGTGGTCGGCGCGCGGCGGCGGCGTTCGCGCCGCGATCATCGCGGGAGCGGCCGGCGGCCTCGCCGTGCTGGCGCGCCCGGAGACGGTGCTGGCCGTGGGGCCGCTCGGCTTGCTCGCGGTCGTGGCGGCCGGCAGCCGGCGCGCCCGGCACGCGGCGGCGTTCGCTCTGCCCGCGCTCGCCCTCGTCGGCCCGTACGTCGTAGCCCTGCACTCCGCGTCCGGCGTCTGGGGTCTCTCCCTCAAGCCGCAGATCAACGAGGCGAAGATCGCGGTGTACCGCGAGGCCGTGCCGTACCTCGAGCGACGCGCGCGCTGGAACGACCTGATGGCCGAGCTGCAGGACGAGAACGGGGAGTGGGATCCTCGCGCGGTGGCGGCGGCCGCGGATCCAGCCGGGTCCCGGCCCTCGCCGGACTTCGCGCGGCAGTGGATGACGAACCTGCGTGAAGGATTCCTGCGGGCGAACCCGGCCTTCACCGCGTTCGTGGCCCTCGGTCTCCTCGGGCTTGCGGCGTCGGCGCGGCGCGCACGCCTGGAGACGATGGCCGCCGCGATCACGCTGCTCCCCTTCGTCACCGTGCCGGCCTTCGCCACGCCGACCGGCCGCTTCTTCCTGCCGCTCGTCCCGGCGGTTTGCTGGGGCGTCGGCGCGCTCGTCGTGGAGCTGCTCGCGCGCGCCCGTGCGCCGCTCGTCCGCCGCGCTCTCGTCGCAGGCGTCGCCGCCTGCGCGCTCCTGGCCGCCGCGCGTGTCACCCCGCGGGAGATCGAGGACGGCCGCCTGGACGGGCGCAAGCTGGAGCTCGACCTGCTGCTGCTCGAGGGACGCACCGCCGAGGCGCTGCGCATCGTGGACGAGCTGCTCGCGCGCGACCCGGCGGAGCCGCGACACTGGGTGAGCCGCAGCGAAGTGCTGGAAGCCGCGAGCGACTCGCCCGGAGCGGAACAGGCCCTCGACCGCGCGATCGCCGCGGGCGCCCCCGAGACGAAGCGCGCCGCGCTGTGGATCAAGCGCGGTCGCCTCGCCGAGGCCGACGCGCTGCTCCGCCGGCTTCGCCCCGGCATGGAGGACGATCTCGAGTACTGGGACCTGGCCGGCGAGGCGGCGTTCCGCTCCGGGCGCTGGGAGGACGCGATCGTCGCGTTCGACCGCGCCGAGGCAGCCGGCGGAAGTCCGGCCAAGCTCTCGTTCAACCGCGCGATGTGCCACGCGCGGCTCGGGCGAATCGCCGCGGCGGAGTCCGAGCTCGCCGAGGCGGCGAAGAGCCGGGATCCCGTCGTGATGCGCCAAGTGGCGGAGTTCCGCGACGTGCTTCGCCGCGGCCGGTGAGGCCACCCGGCCCGCCGGTCAGCCCAGGATCCAGCTCGCGAACGTCAGGTAGATCAGGATGCCCAGCACGTCGTTCGACGTGGTGACGAACGGGCCGGTGGCGAGGGCCGGGTCGATGTTCAGCCGCGCGAGCGTCAGCGGCACGAACGCGCCGACGCTCGTGGCGATGAGGATCACGGCGAGCATCGCGCCGCCGACGAC
>JBQTGV010000215.1:0-3419 GCA_052390515.1 Candidatus Eiseniibacteriota bacterium
CCCGCGAGCCGGACATTCGCCAGAGCGTGGCGGAAGCGCTGGGCAACTTCGACACGGAGGACTCGCGGCGCGTGCTGCGCCGGCTGCTGGACGATCCGGTGTGGCGCGTGCGCAACGAGGCCGCCACCTCGCTCGGCAAGCTCGGAGAGGAGAGCGTCGAAGCCGCGCCTCCGGGAGAGCTGCCCGGGCCCGCGGAGCCGCTGGACGAGGCCTACCTCGAGAGGAAGCCGGGCACTTGGAGCGCGCAGATCGAAACCAACCGCGGCCGCATCGTCATCGAGCTGCTGCACCGCGAAGCGCCGCGCACCGTGCAGAACTTCGTGAAGCTGGCGGAGGCCGGCTTCTACGACGGGCTCTCGTTCCATCGCGTCGTCCCGAACTTCGTGATCCAGACGGGATGTCCGATCGGCAACGGCTGGGGCAATCCCGGCTACGAGATCCGCTGCGAGTACACCCCGCTCCGCTACGAGCGCGGCATGGTGGGGATGGCGCACGCCGGGAAGGACACGGGCGGGAGCCAGTTCTTCGTGACCCACTCCGCGCAGCGCCACCTCGACGGCCGCTACACCGTGTTCGGCCGCGTAGTCGAGGGATTGGACGTGGTGGACTCGATCCGCGTCGAGGACCGGATCGAGAAGGTGGAGATCAAGAAGAAGCTCTGGTAGCCCCGTTTTCCGCCAGGAGATCGGCGAATCCCGCCCCCTCCAGGGTCCGCACCGTGTCCGCGTCGGCGTTCACCACCTTGAGGACGCGGCCGGCCGAGCGCAGCACCATGGCGAGGTCGGAGAGCGCCGCCACTTCGCCGGGTCCGATGCTCGCGGTCAGGAGCACCGTTCGGCCCGCGACCGGGAACACCTGCGCCTGGACGTCGGCCAGCACGTCCGTCAGGGACCCGCGAACCCGTACCATCACGACGCTGCCCAGCGAGTCGACCATGCACCCGGGGCGCACCACCGGCGCCGTCGCCACCGGGGCCGCCGGCTCCGCAGGCGCGGGAACCTCGAGCGATGCGGGCGTCGCGCCGGCGTCGGCCAGCGCGTCGTCCCGGGAGTCGTGCATGCGGACGTGCGGCTCGAGCCGTACCGCCAGCGTCCGCGTCCCGATCCCCCGTCCGGGCTGTACCACGCGGATCGGCCGCCCCTCGCGCCGGCGCTCCTCCGCGTGCCGGAGCACCGCGTCGGCCGCTCCCTGATCGATCTTCGTCACCCGCGAGAAGTCGAGCACGAAGGCACCCTTCACCGCGGCCGCCGTCTTGAGCGCCTCTTCCATCTCCCCGGCCACGCCCTGATCGATGTCCGGTCGCAGCACGGACACGACCGGCACGCCCCGCACGGATTGCACGGAGAAGTTCATGCGGAAGCCGCCCAGCAGCTGGGCGGCCTTGGCGAGAAGCACGGCCGGCTCGAACGGCTTCGCCAGGTAGTCGTTCGCTCCGGCGTGCGCCGCCCGGGCGATGCTCTTCTTGTCGCTCTGCGAGGTCACCATGAGGATGGGAGTCGTCGCCGTGCGCGGGTCCTCGCGAAGGCGCGTGGCCACCTCCACCCCGTCCATGCCGGGCATGGCGATGTCCAGCAGGACGAGCTCCGGGCCCTCGCGCCGGGCGGTCTCCAGCGCGGCGGCTCCGTTGTCCGCGGTGAACACGTCGTGGCCCTGGTCGCGGAAGATGCTCGCGACCATCTCCAGGATGAACCGGACGTCGTCGACGACGAGGATCTTCGCCAAGCTCCCCCCTACGTTCCCACGATCTCCTCGATGGAGATCTCCCGGGACGGCGTGCGGTGACGCGAACCGCCGGTTTCCCCGGCGAAGAGACTCACGAGACCCGGATCGAACCGGATGCCGGCGCCGAGCTCGAGCCGGCGAAGCGCTTCCTCCCGCGCGAGCGGCGCCTCTCCCGCGGTGAGGCGGTCCCACTCGTTCGCGATGGCCACGATGCGCGCGAAGAGATGGATCGCCGGGCCCTCCAGCCCGTACGGGTAGCCGTGTCCATCCCAGCGTTCGTGATGCTGCTCGATGCCCTGCACCACGCGCGACGGCGGTCTGGCCGGTGCGAGAATCCGCGTGGCCAGCACGGGGTGCATGCGCAGCGCCGACCCGTCGTCCTGCTCCGACGCGGAGAGCGCGCCCTTGCCGGCATCGTGCAGGAGCGCGCAATGGGAGAGGTCGCGCAGGTCCTCGGGCGAGAGCCCCGCGGCCCGGCCCAGATCGACGGCGATGCAAGCCACGCGCTCGCCGTGACCGCGATCGTGCGGGCGGCGAAGCTCCGCGGCCCCGGCCAGGCTCCGCAGGCTCCCGAGCGAGAGGTTGCGCAGCTCTTCCATTCGCTCCACGTTGCTCAGCGCGATCGACGCGGCGCCGCGCACCATGCGCAGCCGGCTTCGATCGGCGTCGGTGAGCACGGGGTCCCCGTCGCGCGCGCCGAAAGTCAGCAGGCCGAGCCTCCGCTCGGCGAGCTCCAGCGGCGCGCCCCACACCAGGCCGGCGTCGGCCAGCCGGCGGATCTCACGGTCTGCGCCGCCGCCGGGCGAGATCGCCGCGAGCCGGCAGACGTCGCCGTCGGCGAAGACCTCGCGGCCGATGCCGTGCGTGCCCGAGAGACCGAGGCGGTCGAGCACCACCCCGGAGAAGCCGGAGACGGACTGCAGGGCGAGCAGGCCTTCGCCTCCCTCGCGCGTCAGGAACAGGGCCGACCGCGCCGCGCCGAGCTCGCGGCGGACCGCGGCGAGGATCCGCTCGCAAAGCGCCGCACGGTTCGTGACGCCGGTGAGCTCGCGGGTCAGCGCGAGCGTCTCCTCCAGTGTGGGCATGCGCGAGCTCCTGGCTTCCTCGAGCCGGGCCAGGCGCTCGGCCGCGGCGGCGGCACGCAGCGCGGCCCCGATCAGATTCATGAGCGCCTCGCGCAGGCCCGGGGCTTGCGGAGCCCGCACGAGATCCAGCGCGAGATCGATCTCGAAATCGGTGCGGTGCACGGCGAGGCAGGCGACGTCGCGCGGGGAGCCGTCGACGTCGAGCTGCGCGAGGAACGGGCGGATGTCGCGCTCGTGGCTCGAGCGGCGGGCGATCTCGTCGGCGATGCACTGCACGGCGGCGTCCTCCAGGCCCTGCCCGGCCTCGATCCACTCCTGCTGCGGCCCCCGGCGGATCACCAGCGAGCCGCGGACGCCGAAGAACGTATCGAACCCCTCCACGATCAGGTCGACGCGGTCCTGCGGCGTTCGCGCCCCGCCCAGCGCGTTCGCCAGGCGCCTGGCGAGATCGAGGCAGGCCCACGACTCGTCGCCCCCGGCGGCGGGCTCGCGGCGCTCGAGCAACGCTTCCTCAACGCGGGCGAGCAGGGCCTCTCCGCTGACCGGGCCGACGGACGCACGCCGCCGCTCCGGCCGCGAACGCTCGGGGGCCTCGGGCTCCGCCCCGAGCCA
>JBQTGV010000216.1:0-6786 GCA_052390515.1 Candidatus Eiseniibacteriota bacterium
GCGAACCACGCCCGCGTCGATGCGCAGCGTATCGATCTCGAACGCTTCGGGGACGTCGATGAGCCACGGCTCGAGGAGCGCGGCCATGACCGTTTTCAAGCGCCTCGCACCGATGTTCTCCGACGCCTCGTTGGCCCGGAACGCGACTGCGGCGATCTCGCGGACGGCGTCCGGGGTGAGCTGCAGGCGAAGTCCTTCGGCCTCGAGCAACGCCTCGTACTGCCGGGGCAGCGCGTTCTCCGGCTCTTCCAGGATGCGTACGAAATCCTCCACGCCCAGGGAAGACAGCTCCACCCGAATCGGGAATCGACCCTGCAGCTCGGGAATCAGCTCCGCGGGGCTCGTTCCGTGGAACGCCCCGGCGGCGATGAAGAGGACGTGGTCGGTCTTCACGATGCCGTGCTTCGTCTGCACCGAGCTGCCCTCCACGACCGGGAGGAGGTCCCGCTGCACGCCCTCCCGGGAGACGTCCGGGCCCTGCTTCGCTCCCCGCCCGATGATCTTGTCGATCTCGTCGATGAAGATGATGCCCGAGGACTCGGCACGCTCTCGCGCCTCGGCGACCACCTTCTCGTGGTCGAGCAGCGCCTCCAGCTCCTCTTCCTCCAGCAGCCGGCGCGCCTCGGCGACGCTCATCTTCCGGCGGGTCTTCTGCGCGCGCGCCCCCATCATCTCCTGCAGGTTGATGCCCATGTGCTCCATGCCCTGCGGGCCGAAGATGTCGATCGTGCCGGGCCGCCGGGCGGTCACTTCCATCTCGACTTCGCGGTCATCCAGGTCTCCGTCCCGGAGACGTACCCGGAGCTTGTCCCGGCTGGACTCGCGGCGCTCCGCCTCGGCTTGCTCTGCCGGCGTGCGCTGGGCTCCCGGGCGGACGACGGGAGACGGAAAGAGCAGGTCGAGCAGCCGCTCGAGGGCGCGCTCGCGCGCCTTCTCCGCGTTCATCGCGCGGAACTCGCCGCGCACCAGCTCGATCGAGACTTCCATCAGGTCGCGGACCATCGACTCCACGTCGCGGCCGACGTAGCCGACCTCGGTGAACTTGGACGCCTCCACCTTCACGAACGGAGCGGCCGCCAGGCGCGCGAGCCTCCGCGCGATCTCCGTCTTGCCCACGCCGGTCGGGCCCACCAGGATGATGTTCGACGGGCTGATCTCCTGGTGCAGCGGTCCCTCGACCTGCTGTCGCCTCCAGCGGTTGCGCAGCGCGACCGCCACCGCGCGTTTCGCCTCGCCCTGGCCGACGATGTAGCGGTCCAGCTCCCGGACGATCTGCCGGGGAGTGAGCGCCGTCGCGTGCACGTGGCTCCTCGTCACGGCTCGAGCACCTCGATCGCCTGGTTCGTGTAGATGCACAGGTCCGCGGCGATCTCCAGGGACGAACGCACGATCCGCGCCGGGTCGTCCCAGCCGGCGGCGAGGAACGCCCGTGCCGCGGCCCGCGCGTAGTTTCCGCCCGAGCCGATCGCGCAGATGCCGTCGTCCGGCTCGATCACGTCGCCGTTCCCGGAGAGAACCAGCGTCGTGGATGCGTCCATCACCGCGAGCATCGCTTCCAGCCGCCGCAGCGCGCGGTCCGTCCGCCAGTCCTTGGCCAGCTCGACGGCGGCGCGGGGCATCCGGCCCTGGAACTCGGCCAGGCGCTTCTCGAAGCGGTCGAACAGCGCGAAGGAGTCCGCCGCCGATCCGGCGAAACCAGCCAGGATTCCGTACTCCTTCATGCGGCGGACCTTGACTGCGCCGCTCTTCACGACGGTATCCCCGAGCGTGACCTGGCCGTCGCCGCCGAGGGCGAAGCGCTGTCCGGCACGCACCCCGAGTATCGTCGTGGAGTGGATTCCGGGGTTCACTCGCCCTTGCCTTTCTCGCCGGCCCGCGGATGCGCGAGGTCGTAGGCTTCGCGGAGCCGGGACCTGGTGACGTGCGTATACACCGCGGTCGTGGACAGCCGCGCGTGGCCGAGCAGCTCCTGCACGGCGCGAAGATCCGCGCCGTGATCCAGCAGGTGCGTGGCGAAGCTGTGACGCAGCGCGTGCGGAGAGGCGCCACCGCGCTCCGCGGACGGGGGGAGGTATTTCCCCACCAGACGCCGGATCGACCTGGCCGTCAGCCGCCCACCGCGCGCGTTCACGAACACCGGAAGGCGCCCGTCGGATCCCGGGCCCACGGTGACGCCGCGCTCGCGCCCGGACTCCTCCAGCGCATCGAGCGAGGCGAGCGTGACCGGTACGATGCGCTCGCGGCCGCCCTTCCCGTGCACGCGCACCGTGCGGGTATGGGGATCCACGTCCTCCATCCGCAGCGCGGCGGCTTCCGAGACGCGCAGGCCGGATCCGTAGAGCAGCTCGACCACCGCGCGGTCCCGGGCCGGCGCGTCGTGGAAGGCGGCGCGGTCCAGGCACTCCGCGAGCCGCCCTTCGGGCACCGCCCGCGGCAGCCGCCGGGCGCGGACCCTCTCGCGCACGCGCACCTCGGGCTCCTCGACGAGCTCCCCGCGCAGCTTGGCGAAGCGGAAGAACCGGCGAAGCCCCGACGCCATGCGCGCGAGGGTACGGTGGCCCGCGCCGCCGGCACGCACGTGCGCCAGGAACGCACCCACGCTGCCGCGCTCGAGCCGCTCCGGGAGGCGCGCGTCCCGGGCTCCGCCGGCGAGCCAGGCCAGGAAGCGCGCGGCGTCCTTGCGGTACAGCGCGACGGTTCCCCTGGCCAGACCGCGGTCGAACTCGAGGTGCAGGGCGAAGCGGTCCAGCAGCGTCGCGGCTTCCGTGGGAGCGTCGACCCGGGCGGCGCGGCTCACCGCGCACTCCCGGCGGCCAGCTCCTCGCGCGCCGCCGCGGGGAATGCGGCGGACACCGCCGGATCCGCGATCCAGGCACCGAGCGCCGCCGCCGCACGCCGCGCCAGGAGCTCGTTCCGCTCGCGGCCCTTGGCCCGGGACCCTTCGAGCGGAGGGAACAGACCGAAGTTCGCATTGGTGGGACGGTACTCGGTCCCCTCGTACCCACTGCAGAATTCGAGCAGGGATCCGAGCGTGGTCTCCCGCGGGAGCGGCGGGACGGCGAGGCCGCGGATTCGAGCGGCGGTGAACGCCGCGGCCAGCATGCCGGTGGCCACGCACTCCACGTATCCCTCGAGGCCGGTGAGCTGGCCGGCCACGACGACGCGGGGGTCAGCCTTCGCCTCCAGGAACCGGGTGAGCACGCGGGGAGCGTCGACGTACGTGTTGCGGTGCACGCGGCCGAGGCGATGGAACTCCGCGTTCTCGAGCCCCGGGATCATGCGCAGCACGCGCCGCTGATCGCCCTGGCGCATGCGGTTCTGGAACCCGACCAGGTTGTAGGAGGAGCCGGCGCGGTTCTCCGCGCGCAGCTGAACGACGGCGAAAGGCCGTCGCCCGGTGCGCGGGTCGATCAGTCCGACCGGGCGCATCGGTCCGAACGCGAGGGTCAGCCGCCCGCGCGCCGCGAGATCGTCGATGGGCATGCACGCTTCGAAGAAGCGGCCGGTCTCGAACTCGTGCAGCGGGTAGCGCTCCGCGGCGAGCACCGCGGCCACGAAGGCGTCGTACTGCGCCTCGTCCAGCGGGCAGTTCAGATAGTCGCCCGGCTCGGCGTCGCGGCGGTTGGCGCGGAAGGCCACGGTCCGGTCGATGGAGTCCGCAGCCACGATCGGCGCGGTCGCGTCGTGGAACCAGAGGCGTTCCGTGCCGAGGCGCTCGGCGAGACGCTCGGTCAGGGCCTCGGACGTCAGCGGGCCGGTCGCGACGATCACTGGTCGGCTCTCCGGAAGCGCGACCACCTCGCCGCGGTGCAACGCGATTCCGGGTTCCGACTCCACCCGCGCCGTCACCCTGCCGGCGAACTCGTCTCGGTCCACGGCGAGCGCGCTGCCGGCCTCGACCCGGCACTCCTCGGCGATCGGAAGCAGGATGCAGCCGAGCCGCTTCATCTCCTCTTTGAGGAGGCCGGACGCGTTCGTCCGCGAAGTCGACTTGAACGAGTTGGAGCAGACGATCTCGGCGAGGCGGGCGGTCCGGTGCGCGGGGGTGGACACGACCGGGCGCATCTCATGGAGGTCCACGTCGATGCCGCGAGCGGCGAGCTGCAACGCCGCTTCGGAGCCGGCGAGGCCTCCCCCGATGACCGTCACCCGATCGCTCATGCTCCCCCCCGCGATCGACCAGCATACGCGAGGGGAACGGTCCCGACCACGCCCCATCCGGCCGCGTCGACGGCGGTCCGGCTCGTGGCTGGCTCGAACTCAGGCCGCGGCGCCCTCCGCCTTGCACTCGGGGCAGCGCAGCACCGACCCGGCGCTGCGGATCTTCTCCACCATGTACGGGTGGCCGCAGTTCTCGCAGGCGGTGTCGACCGGACGGTCCCAGGTCACGAAGTCGCAGGTCGGGTACTTGCTGCACCCGTAGAACGTGCGGCCGGACTTCTTCGCGCGGCGCGGGACGATCTCGCCGCCGCATCCGGCGTTCGGGCACTTCACGCCGACGCCGATCGACTTCGTGTAGCGGCAATCCGGGTACGACGAGCACGCCAGGAAGCGCCCGAAGCGACCCTCCTTCACGACCATGCGCGAGCCGCACTGCTCGCACACCTCGTCGGTCTCCTTCACTCCGTCGACCGGGGCCGTGTTCTTGCAGTCCGGGTAACCGGAGCAAGCCAGGAAACGACCGTTGCGACCCCACTTGATGATCATGGGGGAGCCGCACTTCGAGCACACGTGCTCGGTCTTCTCCTCGAGTTCCTTCTTGAGGTCGTCGACTTTCGCCTCGACCGCGGCGAGGTCCGAGCGGAACGGACCGTAGAAGTCGGAGACCACCTCGGCCCAGGCGTCGTCGCCGGCCTCGATGCGGTCCAGCTCCTCCTCCATCTTCGCCGTGAACTTCGTCTCGAAGATGTCGGCGAAGCCCTTGAGCAGGACGCGCAGCACGGTCTTGCCGAGCTCGGTGGGCTGGAAGCGTCCGCTGATGCGCTCCACGTACTTGCGGGCGTCCAGCGTGGAGATGATGGCGGCATACGTCGACGGGCGCCCGATGCCCTCTTCCTCCAGCGTCTTCACCAGGCTGGCCTCGCTGTAGCGCGGCGGCGGCTGGGTGAAATGCTGCTCCTCCACGACGCCGGGGTCCACGAGGCGCAGCGCTTCGCCCTCGGCGAGCGGCGGCAGGATGCGGTCGCGCTCGTCCTCGACGGCCTTGGATCGGTCGGCCGCGTAGGCGGCGAGGTGCCCGGGGAACGCGATGATCGAGCCGGTCGCTCGGAGCACGATGCCCTTCGAGGAGCCGGCAGCTCCGCGCTCCCTGGCCAGGATGTCCACGCCGGTCTGGTCGACGACCGCCGGCGTCATCTGGCTGGCGACGAAGCGCTGCCAGATCAGCTCGTACATGCGGAACTGGTCCCGAGTGAGGGATCCCTGCACGCGGTCCGGAGTCAACTGCACGTCGGTCGGACGGATCGCCTCGTGCGCCTCCTGCGCTCGTCCCTTCGACTTGTACGCGTTGGGTGTCTCCGGCACGTACTCGCGGCCGAAGCGCTGGTCCACGAAGTCCCGCACCTGGCGGATGGCCTCGTCGGACGTGCGCACCGAGTCGGTGCGCATGTAGGTGATGAGGCCGACCGGGCCCTCGCCGTTCACGTCGATGCCCTCGTAGAGCTGCTGCGCGAGCATCATCGTCTTCCGGGTGGAGAAGCCCAGCCGCCGCGATGCGTCCTGCTGCAGGGTGCTGGTGATGAACGGAGCCTGCGCGCGCCGCCGGCGTGTCTTCTTCTCGATGTTCTGTACGACGTGCTCGGCGTCGCGGACGCGTGCACCGACGGCGCGGGCCGTGTCCCCATCGGCGATCTCCGCCTTCGCCCCGTCCACTTCCTTGACCGAGGCGGCGAACGGCTGGCCGGCGTCGCCGACGTACGTCGCGTCGATCGTCCAGTACTCCTCCGGTCGGAAGGCCTCGATCTCCTCCTCGCGCTCGCAGATGAGGCGAAGAGCCACGGTCTGCACGCGGCCGGCGCTGGTCCCGTAGGTGACGACCTTCCAGAGCAGCGGCGAGATCAGGTATCCCACGAGGCGGTCGAGGATGCGCCGGGCCATCTGGGCGTCGACCTTCTTCCGGTCGATCCGTCCGGGCTCGGCGAAGGCTTCGCGGATGGCGCTCTGAGTGATCTCGTTGAACGTGACCCGGTACGTCTCCTGCTCCCCGTTGCTCAGGAGCTCGGCGAGGTGGGCGGCGATGGCCTCCCCCTCGCGATCGAGGTCCGTCGCCAGGTAGATGCTCTCGACTTTCTTGGCGGCGTCCCGGAGCTCCTTGATCACCTTGGACTTGCCGCGAATGGTGATGAACTCGGGCTCGAAGCCGTGCTCGACGTCCACGCCCAGCTTGGACTTGGGAAGGTCCTTGACGTGGCCCATGGAGGCTTTCACGACGAAATTCCGTCCCAGGTACTTGTTGATCGTCTTGGCCTTCGCGGGGCTCTCCACGATCACCAGAGATTTCGCCATGAACCCTCCTCCGAGGTTGCGGCGGTCAACGATGCCCATCGTCGGCCGGAGGGCTCAGGCTGAGCCAATTCCGGCAAGAACCGGCCGCTTCTCCCGGCTTCGGCGCGGCAACCTACCACCCGCTTCGACGCTGCGACAAGCCCCGGCGGTTCGCGCAGGACCGCTGCTTTCTACACAAGATGTGCAGGATCAAGTGGTTACGCGTTTTTCCCGTGGCATCTCTTATACTTCTGGCCGCTGCCGCAGGGGCAGGGATCGTTCCGCCCGACCGGTTTCGCGGCC
>JBQTGV010000217.1:0-4506 GCA_052390515.1 Candidatus Eiseniibacteriota bacterium
CGGCGTTCGGTTCGCCCTACCCGACGACGATCTACATCGGACACCCCGGATGGAAGGCGCTCGGCGCGCGCGCCGGCTACTCCACGCTGAACGGTCTCTTCGTCACCGCGGTATGCCTGACCGGGACGCTCGCGCACATCGCGTGGGCGGTGCCGATCGACGCGGGCATGGCGATCGTGCTGTGGATCGGCATCGTGATCACGGCCCAGGCTTTCGAGGCGACGCCGCGACTGCACATCCCCGCCGTCGTGGTCGGGCTCCTGCCCGGAGTCGGCGCGTGGGGCGCGCTCATGGCGAAGAACGGGCTGCGCGCGGCGGGCTACGGGACGCCCGGCGGACCGCCCTTCTCCGAGGCGCTGATCGACGCGTTCCGCGGATCGGACACGTGGATCCACGGCGCGTTCGCGCTCGAGCAGGGCTTCATCTTCGGCGCCATGGTCCTCTCCGCGGCGACCGTGTGCATCATCGAGCGCCGCTTCCGCGCCGCGGCGGTGTGGTGTCTGGCCGGTGCTGTGCTTTCCGCGGCGGGGCTCCTTCACTCCTACCGCTGGACGCCGGGCGACACCGCGGTGTCGCTGGCGCCGGCGTGGCCGTGGGTCTTCGGCTACGTCATCATGGCCGCGTGCCTCTTCGCCGCGGAGCATGTCACCGTTCCGGAAGAGCGATCTCCATGACGGATGGCCTCGAGTACGCGCTGCTCGACCTCGACGTCGGGCGAAAACTCGAGCGCTTCGGGCGCGCCACGGTTGCGCGGCCGGATCCCGCAGCGGACGGCTCGCCCGCGCTCGATGGCAGAGCTTGGGACGCGGCCGACGCCGAGTTCGACCGCGACGGCGGCGCCGGCTGGAGGCTGCGCCGGCCGCTTCCCGAACCGTGGGTGGTGCGCTCCGCGGGTGCCGAGTTCCTGCTCGAGCTCGCGCCGGCCGGGCAGGTCGGCTTCTTTCCGGAGCAGGCGCCGCTGCGCGAGCGCGTCGCCGGGCTGGTGCGGGCCGCCGTCCTCCGCGGAGCTTCGCCGCGGGCGCTCGATCTGTTCGGCTACACCGGCGGTACGACCGTCGCGCTGGCCGCCGCCGGCGCGACCGTGACGCTCGTGGATGCGGTGCGCGCCTCGGTCGGCCAAGCCCGGCGCAACTTCGCGCACAACGGGCTCGGCGCGGCGCCGATCCGCTCGATCGCGGAGGATGCGGCGACGTTCGTCGCGCGGGAAGTGCGCCGCGGCTCACGGTACGACGTCATCGTGCTCGATCCGCCGAGCTTCGGTCGCGGGCCGAAGGGCGAAGTGTGGAAGCTGGAGCAGGACCTCGACGCGCTGCTCGCCGCGTGCCGCGGGCTGCTCACGGAGAAGCCGTTGTTCGTGTTGGTGAGCGCCCACACCGAGGGCTGGACGGCGGCGCATCTCGCCGTACGACTGGCTCGCGCCCTGGACTGCCCCCCCGCGAAGATCGACCGCGGCGAGCTCGAGCTGCGCGCGGCGTCCGGGAGCGTGCTGCCCGCCGGCATCTTCGCTCTCGCGGAGCTCAGCCGATGACGCGCATCGAAAGCCCGGACAATCCGCGCGTGAAACTCGCCGTGCGGCTCCGCGACCGGGGCGCCCGGCGCGAAACGGGACAGTTCCTCGTCGAGGGGGCCCGCGAGCTCGGACGCGCGCTCGAGGCGGGCGGCCGCCCCGAGATCCTCTTCCTGGAGGAAGGCAGCGCGTCGGCCCCCGCGCGCGCCGCCGCCGAGAAGGCACGCGCGCTCGGCGCCGCCATCCTCTCGGTGAACGCCGCGGTGTTCAAGAAGATCGCCGTGCGGGAAGACGGCGACGGCGTGCTCGCCGTGCTGCCGATCCCGGACACGGGCCTCGATCGACTGCGGCTTCTCGCCGGACCGCTCGTGCTCGCCGCCACCGGGATCGAGAAGCCGGGGAACCTCGGCGCGCTGCTCCGATCCGCCGATGCGTTCGGCGTCGACGCGCTGGTGGTCGAGGGCGGCACCGACCTCTGGAACCCGAATGTCGTGCGCGCGAGCCTCGGCTGCCTCTTCACCGTGCCGGTCGCGGAGGCGAAGGAGGGCGAGCTGGTGCCGTGGCTGCGCGCGAACGGGCTGCGGCTCGTCGCGGCTTCGCCGGAGGCGGAGACGGCTCTGGGCGAGGCGGACCTGACCGGCGCCGTCGCTCTGCTCGTCGGAGGCGAAGGGGAGGGGCTCGGCGGCGAAGCGCTGGCCGCGGCCGACGTGCGCGTGCGCATTCCCATGCGCGGCGCGGCCGACTCGCTGAACGTGTCCGTCGCCGCGGGCATCCTGCTCTACGAAGCGGCCCGGCAGCGCGCGTGATGAGCGGGTCCGCGAAGGCCGGTATCGCGGTCCTCGCGGCGGCCTTCACGCTCCGCCTCGCCCACGTGCTCACCATCCGTGACTATCCGCTCTTCGACGTGCTGCAGCTCGACTCCGAGGCCTATGACACGTGGGCCCGCGAGATCGTCGACGGAAAGTGGCTTCGCGATAGGCCGTTCTACCAGGCCCCGCTCTATGCGTACTTCCTCGCGGCGCTGCATGCCGTCTCCGGCGGAGACCTTCTCTTCCCGCGCATCGTCAACGTCGTGCTCGGGACGCTGAACGTGGCGCTCGCGCTTCTCATCGGAACCCGAGCGTTCGGGGCGCGGGCCGGCGTCGTGGCCGCCGCGCTGTGTGCGGTGCACTGAACGTTCCTCTTCGAGGAAGGCAAGGTGATGAAGACGGCCCTGGGTCTCGTGTTGTCGTCGGGGGCGCTCCTCCTGCTCGGCGAGGGGCGAAGGCGAACGCGGCCGGGTGCGGGGGCAGTCGGCTGGTGGCTCGCCGCTGGACTCGCCGGAGCAGCGGCGGCTCTCGTGCGCGAGAACTTCCTGCTGTTCGTGGCCGCCGCCGTGGTGTGGGCCGCGTGGCGATACCGCGCCGAGCACGCGAGGCCCGCCGGAGCGATCCTCGTGGGCGCCGCCGTCGGCCTGCTGCCCTCGACGATCCACAACGCGCGCCTGGGCGAGATCGCGCCGGTCACCGTCCAGGCCGGACAGAACTTCTACATCGGCGTGCACCCCGGGAATCCGCACGGCGGATACCTCGCTCCGGACTTCGTGCGGCCGAACCCGCGCTTCGAGGAAGTCGACTTCGCCGTCGAGGCCGGCCGGCGCGCCGGCCGCACGCTCGCGCCCGGGGAAGTGTCGGACTTCTGGCTGCGCGAGGGGCTCGCTCTCATCGCCGCCGACCCGATGCTCTTCCCGCGCCTCTTCTTCATGAAGCTCGGGCTGCTGTTCCACGACTTCGAGATCCCGGACGACGAGGACATCCGCTTCTTCCGCCGTTATGCACCCGTGCTACGCCTCCCGCTCCCGGGCTTCGGGCTCTTCGCCGTGCTGGGCGCGGCCGGGCTCACGATGGCCCTTCTCCGGCGGAGGGCGCCGCCCGAGCTCGTGCTCTTCCTCGTCGTGTACCCGATCACCGTGGCGCTCTTCTTCGTCTTCTCGCGCTACCGCCTGCCGCTCGTCGTTCCGCTCGCCGTGTTCGCGGGTCATGCGCTTGTGGAGGCCGCGACGGCGCGCGCTGGACGCTGGCGGAGCGTCGGAGTCGGGGCGCTCGCCTGCCTGCCGGTCGTGTTTCTCGTCTACCGGCCGCTCGGCGAGTCGTACACCTTCGCGAACTCGTACCTCTCGCTCGGCGAAGCCTGGGAAACCAAGGGACGGGAGGACCAGGCGCTGACCGAGTACCGGCGGGGCCTGGCGCTCGAGCCTCATCACCCGGAGCTCTTGCTCCGCGCCGCGAAGATCGCCTCGGGCGGCGAGGCGCTCGCCCTTCTGGATCGCGCCATCGGTGCGAACCCCGGCGACGCGGAGCCTCTCTTCCGCCGTGGGACCCTGTACGGAAACGCTGGCCGCGCGGCGGAGGCGGTGGCGGATTTCGAGGCCGTGCTGGCGCTCGGCGAGGAGCCGGCGGGTGTCCACGCCAATCTCGCCATGGCGTACGAGATGCTGGGAGACACGGCGCGCGCGCGGGAGCATGCGACCAGGGAGCTGGAGCGGGCGCCGGGAGATGAGGCGATGCGGGAGATGCTGCTGCGGCTCGGCCCGCCCGCCCACGCGGCGCCCTCTCCGCGGGCGTCACCGCCGGCCCTCAGAGATTCCGATTGAGTTCGCTGGTCGAGGAGGAGTAGCGCGTCGAGTCGCGGCATCGGCGTTGAGCTCGTGGGTGGTGGGTCAGGGCAGCCGAGTTGCAGTCTCTGACTACCCGAACCCGCCATCGGTCGGCGCGTACCAGTGCAGCGCGCCGTGCGACAGCTGTGGCGTGCAGGGCCTCAGCTTGGAGGCGTACCGCCAGAACATCGCTCACGCCGCCACGGATGGCTTCATCCTGACGTCGGACGTCAGCCGCCCGAGTCCTGCGCCATCGCGCGATAGACGGAACGGGGCGAGCGCAGATCTGGCCAGGGGGGCCTCTACCAGGACGCCGCTTCGCCGCGAGCAGGTTGAGCCGGATCCGGGTCATCCACCAGCGGAT
>JBQTGV010000218.1:0-35044 GCA_052390515.1 Candidatus Eiseniibacteriota bacterium
CATCGCGCCAGAGCATCCACGCCGCTCGCAGCCACGGGTGCAGATCATCGCCCGCGCCCTCCGCCGTGCCGTCCTCCGCACGGTGGTGCCGAAGCCCCGGTTCGAGGAACCCGTCCACCTCGGCGGAGACCTTCGCCACCGTGTCCCGCCAGTCGAATCCGAGGTCCCGACCGACGCGCACCATCTCGGGGCGCCAGTCGGAGAGCAATCCGTCGTAGGTCACGAACGAGCGGCGCCGCCCGCGCGTGTCGCGCTCCGCGGCGAGGCAGTGCTCCAGCCAGAGCAACCGGGCCTGCTCGAGGGACATGCCATCTCGCCGGGCGAGGGACGCGGCAACCTCGTGCGGATCCCGCGCGGTGAGCACGAAGCGCGGCTCCGCGCCGAGCTCGTCCAGCAGCGAGAGCCACAACGGCACCAGGCGGCAGAGCCTCGGGTCCTTGACCCCCCACAGCGGCCGGGGGGCGAAGTCGCGGCGAAGCACGGCCAGCATGTCGTCGCGGACCGGCTTCGTCGCGTCGGAGAGGAGCGCCTCGGGCGGGACCGGCCGGGGGTCGTCCCACGTGCTGCCCACGGCGGCGAGGAGCCGGTCGTGCAGCACGACCAGATCGCGATGCTCCCAGAACCCCGCTTCGTTGTCTCCGCTCGGGCGGAGCAGCTTGTCGCCCAGCTCGACGCCGAGCACGTTCAGGACCCGCGCCAGCGCCGAGGTCCCGCTGCGGTGCATGCCCAGGATGAGAACGGCGACGCTGTCGGGCGAACGGGACATCGGGCTCTCCGGGTTCCGAGGGCGGTTTCCCGAACATCGGCGGTCCCTTTGCCGGTTCTGAGCTGTTTTTGCGGATGCGGAACGGATCCCGGGGAGACGGGGTTCGGGTATATTCCCGGCCCGAATCGGGAGGTCCGCCGGTGCGTGTTCTCGCCCTGATCTTCGCCCTGCTCTCCGTGCGTCCGGCGCTCGCCGACGGTGAGCGGCAGACCTATTCCGGCGAGGTCGGGGATCTCGTGCTGTCGGCCATCGCCACGCACAATGCCTCGAGCGCGTTCCCGCTCCCGGAGCTCGACGGGGAGAAGCTGGACCAGCTCCTGGCCGGCGAAGTCGTCCGGATGCGCTGGAAGCAGCCCGTGACCGGCGAGGGCGGCGAGGTCGAACCGAAGGAGCGGCACCGCGTCGTCGCGCTGTACCTGATCGAGCAGCCGCGCGTGAACGTGTGGCTCTCGGCGATGGACCCGCACTTCATCGCCTCGGAGCGGGTGATCGAGGTGCGCATCGACGACGACGGCCGGGGGCGAAGCACCTGGTACCAGCACATGGACCTGCCCTGGCCGGTGGAGAACCGGCACTGGGTCATCGACGTGCGCAAGACGCCGGACATGCACCGCGCGACGGGCGGCCTCGTCTGGGAGCAGCCCTGGTATCTCGTCGAGGACGGACAGCGTGTCGCCGAGGAGCTCGCCGCGAGCGGCCGCACCCCCGGCCTCTCCCTCGGGGACGTGAAGGACGCGGTGTACCTCCAGGCCAACACGGGCACGTGGGCGATGTTCGCGCTGAGCCCGGACCTCACCCTGCTCACCTACCAGGTCACCGTGGTGATGGGCGGGCTGCTGCCCGAAGGTCTCACCGCGCGCTTCGCCTCCCGCGAGCTGCAGAGTCTCTGCCACATCGTGGAGCGGAACGCGCGGACCATCCCCGAGCACTACGCGGAGGGGCACGACCCGGTGATGGGCGGCGACGGGCAGTACGTGACGCCCGGGCACCTCGCGCCGTAGCGCCGCCGGGACCCGCGTTGCCGCGCACCGCGCTCCTCGCCGACGCCCGCTTCCGCCAGCACGAGAATCCGCGCGGCCACCCCGAGCGCGTCGCGCGCATCGAGACGCTGCTGTCGCTCGCGGACGAACCGGGACGCGCGGACGTGCTTCGCGTCACGCCGCGAGCCGCGTCGGTCGAAGAGCTCAGCGCGGTGCACACGCCGCGCCACGTCGAGCGCGTTGCGGCGTCTGCCGGCCGCGAGCGTACGGTGTTCGACGCGGACACGACCGCGACGGCCCTCTCGTACGAGACGGCGCGCCTCGCCGTCGGCGGGGTGCTGGAGGTGATCGACGCGGTCGTCGACCGCCGCGCCGAAAACGGCTTCGCCTTCGTCCGTCCGCCGGGGCATCACGCCGAGTCCGACCGCGTGATGGGCTTCTGCCTGTTCAACAACGTCGCGCTGGGCGCGGCGCACTTGCGCCGGACCCACGGCGTGGGTCGGGTGCTGATCCTCGACTGGGACGTGCACCACGGCAACGGCACACAGGAGATCTTCTACAGCGACGCCGACGTGATGTTCGTTTCATTGCACCAGTACCCGCTGTATCCGGGAACCGGCGCCGCCAGCGAACGCGGCGAAGGTCCCGGCGAAGGCGCGACACTCAACGTGCCGCTCTCCGCCGGCGGCGGCGACGCCGTGTACGCGGAGGCGATGCGCGCGCTCGTCGTGCCGGCGCTCCGGCGTTTCGCGCCGGAGTTCGTGCTCGTGTCCGCCGGATTCGACGCGCACCGGGACGACCCGCTGGCGAACATGAACGTGACGGAGAAGGGGTTCGCCGACCTCGCGCGCCGGGTGATGGACGTGGCC
This sequence comes from Candidatus Eiseniibacteriota bacterium, assembly GCA_052390515.1. Taxonomy (GTDB): domain Bacteria; phylum ARS69; class ARS69; order ARS69; family ARS69; genus JBQTGV01. Next base: position 2,616 of record JBQTGV010000218.1, read on the forward strand.
GCCGACTGCTGCGACGGGCGGCTGGTTCTTACACTCGAGGGAGGCTACGCTCTCGGGGCGCTGCGCTCCTCGGCGGCGGCGGTGCTGCAAGAGCTCGGCGTGACGGCGAAGGAGGGCCCATGAAGCGCCCGGTCAAGCACCTGGACATCCGCGTGCTGGGTCGCGTGCAGGGAGTCTTCTTCCGCGCCACCACGCGGGAGGCGGCGCTCGCGCTCGGCGTCCGCGGAACGGTCCGCAACGAGCCGGACGGCTCGGTTCTCATCGAGGCCGAGGGGGACGACGAGAGTCTGGACCGCTTCCTCGAGCGGGTCCGCCAGGGCCCGCCCGGGTCCCGGGTCGTGAGCTTGGACATCCGGGAGGGCGGCCCCCGGGGCTGCTCGGGGTTCGAGATCGTCGGCTGATCGCCGCCGCGAACCGTAAACGGGTGTAAAGGCGGTGCCCTTCGCCCCTTGCCTCTTGCTCCGCTCCGGCGGCGCTGGCATAGTCCGGCGCAAGTCCGTTCGCAGCTTGGAATTCCCGCTGGCGCGCGCACCCCCCGCGCAGATTCGTAGAGCCGTCAGGCACGCGTCCTCGCAAAGGAGAAACATGAACCGCCGTCTCGTGCGCGTCTCGCTCGGTCTCGGCCTCGTCGCCGCGATCGGCGTGCCCGCGCTCGCCGTGGATATCCCGGAGATCCGTCACGAGTTCTATCAGCTCGACAACGGGCTCGAAGTGATCCTGCACGAGGACCACTCTACCCCGATCGTCGGCGTGAACATCTGGTACCACGTCGGTTCCAAGAACGAGCGCCCGCGTCGCAGCGGCTTCGCGCACCTCTTCGAGCACATGATGTTCCAGGGGTCCAAGCACCACGACGGCGAGTTCTTCGGGCCGATCCAGAGCGTCGGGGGCACCCTGAACGGCTCCACCAGCGAGGACCGCACGAACTACTGGGAGATCGTGCCGTCCAACCAGCTCGAGCGCGTGCTCCTCCTCGAGGCCGACCGGATGGGCCATCTGCTCCCGGCGATGACCGAGGAGAAGTTCGCCAACCAGCAGGACGTGGTGCGGAACGAGCGGCGCGAGAGCGAGGGCCGCCCCTACTCCGTCTTCTGGCTGAACTTCAACGAGCTCTTCTATCCCGCCGGACACCCCTACGACCACTCCGTGATCGGTATCCACGAGGACCTCGAGGCGGCCACGCTCGAGGACGTGAAGGACTTCTTCCGCACGTACTACACGCCGAACAACGCCACGCTCTCGATCTCGGGTGACTTCGATCCGCAACAGGCCAAGGAGTGGATCGCGGAGTACTTCGAGCCGATCGCGCCGGGACCGCCGGTGCAGGAGGTCCGCTCGTGGGTGCCCGTGCTCGCCGCCGACAAGCGCGTCCGCTCCGAGGACGACGTGCAGCTCACGCGCCTCTACTTCGCTTGGCACACTCCGCCCGCCTTCGCCGCCGGTGACGCCGACCTGAGCCTCGCCGGGAGGATCCTCGGCGCCGGCTCGACCAGCCGTCTCTACCGGCGTCTGGTGCACGAGGAGAAGATCGCGCAGGAGGTGGGCGCATATCAGGAAGCCTCGCAGGTCAGCTCCGCGTTCATCGCCGAGATCACGCTGCGCCCCGGAGTCGATGCGCGGCGCGCGGAGCAGATCTTCAACGAGGAGATCGAGCGCTTCGCCGAGGACGGCCCCACCGAAGAGGAGCTGGACCGCGCCAAGTCCGTGTTCGAGGCCGGCTTCGTCAAGGGCGTGCAGACCATCGGGGGCTGGGGTGGGCGAAACGACCGGCTGAACCGTTACAACCACTACGTGGGCACGCCGGACTACTTCCGGCAGGACTACGAGCGCTACATGAGCTGCACGACGGAGAGCGTGCGCGAAACCTTCGCGGAGTGGACGGGCCACGGTCGCATGATCTACGAGATCGTGCCGTTCGGAACGCTCGCCGGTGACGAGACGGCCTCGGTCGACTACGCGAAGCTGCCCGACGGCGGCGAGTCGCCGCATCTGGCCTATCCCGAGATCGATCGGCGCGCGCTGGCCAGCGGCCTGCAGCTCGCCGTGCTCGAGCACCACGAGCTGCCGCTGGTGCGCGTGAACCTGGTGTTCCACACCGGCTCGGCCAGCGACCCGGCGGATCTCGAGGGACTGGCGAGCCTCACCGGCGACATGCTCCTCGAGGGCACCACCCGCCGCGACAAGTTCGCCTTCGCCAGCGAGCTCGAAGCGCTCGGCACGGACCTGGGCGTGTGGTCGGCGGCGGACTACACGACTCTATGGATGACGACGCTGCGCAAGAACCTGGACGCCTCCATGGGCCTACTGGCCGAGGCGCTGCTGCAGCCGGCCTTCCCTCCCGCGGAGCTGGCCGATCAGAAGGAGCGGCGGATCAACGACATTCGCCGCGAGAAGGACGATCCCGTCACGATCTCCACCAAGGTCACCTCGCGGCTGCTGTACGGGGAAGGGCATCCGTACGCGCGCACCGGCACCGGCACCGAGGAGTCGATGCAGGCCGTCGACCTCGCTGCGGTGAAGGATCATGCGTCCGCGCACTTCACGCCGGGCAACGCGACGTTCGTCGCGGTCGGCGACGTCACCGCCGACGAGATGGAGAAGTCGATCGCGCGCTACCTCGGCAAGTGGAGCGGCGCGGCACCGGTCCGGCCGGAGATCCCGCCCGTTCCGAAGCGCTCCGGACGAGTCGTGTACCTGGTCGACAAGCCGGGCGACACGCAGTCGACGGTGTCGATCGCCCACCCGGGCCTCGCGCGCAACGACCCGAACTGGGAGAAGGTCTTCGTGGTGAATCGCGTGCTGGGAGGGTATTTCTCCAGCCGCCTCAACCTGAACCTCCGCGAGGACAAGGGCTACACCTACGGAGCCCGCTGCTCGACCTGGGAGCGCAAGGGCGGCGGCGTGTTCGCCATGGGCGGACGCGTGCAGACCGAGGTGACGGGCCCGGCGCTGGTCGAGTTCCTGAAGGAGTTCGAGGGCGCCGACGGCAAGCGGCCCATCCAGAAGAAGGAGCTGGACTCGGCGAAGGGCTCGATCCTGCTGGGCTACGCCCGCGAGTTCGAGACGATCGGCGAGCTGGCCAACGCGGTGGCCACGCAGGTGGCCTACGACCTGCCGCCGGACCAGTTCGCGCGCTACTCTCGCGAGGTCGAGTCGGTCGACCTGGCCGGCGCCAACGCGACGGCCGCTTCGTACCTCGATCCGCAGAACCTGGCCATCATCGTCGTCGGCGACGTGGCGAAGATCGAGGACTCGGTCCGCAAGCTGAACCTCGGTCCGATCCGCTACGCGGACAGGGACGGCGTCGTGCAGGCGGAGCGCGAGCTCTCCAGCCGATGAGCCGTGAGAAGGAACTGGCGGTCGCTCTCGACGCGGTGAGAGCGGCCGCCCTTCTCTGCGAGGACGTCCGCCGCGAGATGGTCGGCGAAGCGCTGGAAAAGAGCGACAAGAGCCCGGTGACCGTGGCCGACTTCGGCGCGCAGGCGCTGATCTGCCGCGCCCTGGCCGAGGCCTTCCCGCAGGACCCCGTCGTCGGGGAAGAGGACGCCGACGCGTTGCGTGCCGCGGAGGGTGCCCCGATGCGCTCGCGGGTCACCGCGTTCGTGTCCAGGCGGTCTCCCGGCGCCCGCGACGGGGACGTGCTCGACTGGATCGACCACGGCGGCGGCGAGGTCACCGGGCGCTACTGGACCCTCGATCCCATCGACGGCACCAAGGGATTCCTCCGCGGCGACCAGTACGCGGTGGCGCTGGCCCTGGTGGAGGACGGGGACCTCAAGGTCGCCGTGCTGGGCTGCCCGTACCTGCCGGTGCGCAGCGACGCCACCGACGGAGAGCGCGGCGTCGTGTTCTCCGGCGTCCGCGGGCGGGGCGCGTCCGCGGCGAAGCTCTCCGGCGGCCCCTCGGGGCCCATCCGGGTCTCCGACGGAGCGAACCCCGCCCTCATGCGCATGGTGGAGAGCGTCGAGTCGGGCCACGCGAACCACACGCTGCAGGAGGACGTCGCTCGGCGGGTCGGCCTGGTGAGCGCCCCGGTGCGCATGGACAGCCAGGCCAAGTACGGCGCCGTGGCCCGCGGTCAGGCCGCGCTCTACCTTCGCCTGCCCTCGCCGAAGACGCCCGACTACCGCGAGAACATCTGGGACCACGCCGCCGGAGCGCTCGTGGTGGAGGAGGCCGGGGGCCAGGTCACCGACGTGCGGGGGAATGCTCTCGACTTCGCCAGCGGGCGCAGGATGGTGGATAATCGCGGCGTCGTCGTATCCAACGGCCGGATCCACGACGGGGTGCTCGAGGTGCTCGCGGCCGTCTTCTGAAGCCAGCGCGGGGAGGCGGACGTGGGCAGCGCGTTCGACGGACTCGCCCGGCGTCTCCCCCAAGACCGAGTCATCACCGATCCCTCCGAGCTCGCCGTCTACGAGTGCGACGCGCTCCCGGTGCACCGGCACGCGCCGGACGCCGTCGTGCTGTGCCACTCCCGCGAGGAGGTGATCGAGTGCGTGCGCTGGTGCGCGGAGCACGGCATCCCCTTCGTGCCACGGGGTGCGGGCACCGGGCTCTCCGGCGGCGCCACGGCGATCCACGGCGGACTCGTCCTCGACCTCAACCGCATGAACCGCATCCTGCGCATCGACGCGGAGAACCGCTTCGCCGTGGTCGAGCCGGGAGTGATCAACGTGCGGCTCACCGAGGCTGCGGCCGAGCACGGGCTGCACTACGCACCCGATCCGTCGAGCCAGACGGCCTGCACGATCGGCGGCAACGTCGCCGAGAACTCCGGCGGTCCGCACTGCCTCAAGTACGGCGTCACCTCGGACCACACCCTGGGTCTCGAAGTGGTCCTGCCCGACGGGTCCGTCGCGCGGCTCGGCGGTCCGGTGGCCCAGGCCCCCGGGCTCGACCTCGTCGGGCTCTTCGTGGGATCCGAGGGCACCTTCGGCGTCGTGACCGAGGTCACCGTGCGGCTCACCCCGACGCCGGAGGCGGTGCGCACGTTCCTGGCCATCTTCGACTCGATGGCGCTGGCCTGCCGCACGGTCACCGAGATCACTCGTGCGGGCATCCTGCCGGTGGCCCTCGAGATCCTGGACCGCCGCACGATCCGCGCCGTGGAGGCCTCGGTCTACGCAGCGGGGTACCCGGAGAACGCCGACGCGGTGCTGCTGATCGAGCTCGACGGGTTCGCCGCGGGCATGGACGACGACGAGGAGGCCGTCACCCGGATCGTCCGCGCGCACGGGCCGATCGCCTTCCGCTCCGCCCGCGATCCCGTGGAGCGGATGAAACTATGGAAAGGGCGCAAGGGCGCGTTCGGGGCGATGGGCCGCGTGGACACCGACCTCTACGTGCTGGACGGCGTCGTCCCGCGGACCGCGCTCGAGTCCACGCTGACGAAGGTCTACGAGATCGCCGACCGCCACGGCGTCCGCGTCTCCAACGTCTTCCACGCCGGCGACGGCAACCTGCATCCGAACATCTCCTACGACGGCCGCGACGCGGACGAGACCGCGCGCGTGCTGGCCGCGGGTCGGGAGATGCTCGAGGCCTGCGTGGCCGCGGGCGGGAGCATCTCCGGGGAGCACGGCATCGGCACGGAGAAGCGCGAGTTCATGTCGTTGCTCTTCGATGAGGGCGATCTCGAGCTGTTCGAGTCGGTGCGGCGCGCGATCGATCCCTCCGGCCTCTCCAATCCCGGCAAGGTGCTTCCCGGCGGGAGCGGGGAGGGCAGGTCGTGACCCGGCGCGAACTCTCCGCGCAGGAGGCCGCCTTCCACGGTGCCGGACGCGAGGTGCTGGCGCCGGCGGACACGGCCGAGCTCGCCGCCGTCGTGCGGGAGACGGAAGCCCGGGGCGGGACGCTCGTTCCGGTGGGAGCCGGGGCGCATTCCGTGCTGATCGATCCCCTGCCGGACGACGCGGTGCTCGTGTCGGTCGCCGGGATCTCCGGCATCGCGGCGTACGAGCCGGACGACTTCACGATCGGCGTCCTCGCCGGGACTCCCCTCTCGACGCTCCGCGAGACGCTCGCCGAGCATCGTCAGGAGATCCCCTTCGACGCGCCGTCGAGCGCGCGAGGCACGGCCGGCGGCCTCGTGGCGCGCGCGCCCGCCTCGCCACGGCAGGGCCGCTACGGCGTGCTCGGCTCCTGCCTGCTCGGCCTCGAGGGGCTTCGTGCGGGCGGGCGGTCCTTCCGGTCCGGCGGGATGGTGGTGAAGGACGTGGCGGGCTACCAGCTGCACAAGTTCCTGGTCGGCTCGCTCGGATCCGCGGCCTTCCTCCTGCGGGTGAACTTCCGCCTCCGGCCGATTCCCGCGCGGCGCCGGCTCTTCCGCGCCCGCTTCGCCGAGGAGTCCGATGCCTGGAGCTGGGCGTCCACTCTCGCGGCGAGCGGACGGGAGCCCGCGGCAATCGCCGTACTGGAGGGCGAATGCCTGCCGCCCGGCGCGCACGGGGGAGCCATGACCTGCTGGCTCTTCGAGGGCGGCGCCGCCACCGTCGACTGGCAGGCGGGAAGCGTGGCGTCGATGCGCCCGCCGGGAGAAGCGGAGTCCTCCGAGGGCGACGACGGCGAGGCCGCGCGCTTCCTGGAGACACTCGCCGGGCTCGCCGAAGCGGGAAGCGGGATCCCCGACTCGCTCGGCATCGTTCGGATCGCCGTGCTGCCCTCGGCTCTCGCCGGAACCGCGGCCCTGGTGCGCGACTCCTTCCGCGAACGCCTCGGCTTCGCCGCCGGGCTCTACGGCGATCCGGCCACCGGGCTCCTCACCCTGCGCTGGTCCGGACCCGCCGAGTCGATCGACGCGCCGGTCAAGTCGATCCGGCAGATCGTCCGCTCCCGCGACGGCGTTGCGAAGCTGCTGTACCTCCCGCCGGAGGCGCGCGCGCGCTTCCGCCATCGCCTCACCGGCGACCCGAACGTCGCGCTCACCGAGTCCGTGCTGCGCGCGTTCGATCCCCACGGGACCTTCGCCCGGCGGCGATCCCCCGCGTCCGTGGTGGAGACCGAGGCGTGAGCGCCCGCGACGAGAGCTTCCGCAGCCGCTTCCCGGCCTACGCGAACACGCTGGACTGTGTGCACTGCGGGTTGTGCATCCCGCACTGCCCGACGCACGGCGTCACCGGCCGCGAGGCCGACTCCCCGCGAGGACGGATCCACCTGATGCGCGGCTGGGCCGAGGGCAGGAACGAGCTTTCCGCCGGCGCCCGCCGGCACCTGGACCTGTGCATCGTGTGCCGAGCCTGCGAGAGCGTCTGTCCCTCCGGCATCCGCATGGGCGAGATGATGGAGAGCTTCCGCCACGCGACGCTCGCCGAGCACCCCACCGGGCCGGCCCGCTCGGGATTCGCCCGTTTCCTGCTGCGCGAGATCCTGCCCCACCGGGAGCGAATCGCGCGCGTCACCGACGCGCTCGAGGTGTACCAGCGCTCCGGTCTCTCGCGCGGCATGGGCTTCGTGCTCCAGTTCGTGTCACGCCGGCTGGGGCGCTTGCACGCGCTGCAGCCCGAAGTGCCGCCGCGCAAGGCCCGGCGGATCCCCACCGACCGCGAGCGTCCCGAGGGGTTCCCGGCGAACGGGGAACGGCGGGCGCGGGTCGCGCTCTTCCTCGGCTGCATCGCTTCGGAGTGGTTCGCGGTGGTGAACCGCGCGACGATCCGGGTGCTGCAGCGCAACGGTTGCGACGTGATCGTGCCGAACGCGCAGACCTGCTGCGGAGCGCTGCACCGCCACGCCGGCCTCCTGGACGACGCGCGCGGCCTGCTGGCGACGAACGCGCGTGCGTTCGGGAAGGAACCGGTGGACGCCGTGATCGTGAACGCGGCCGGCTGCGGCGCTTCCCTCAAGGAGCCGCTGGAGGAGGGCTCCCCGGTCCCCTACCGCGACGTGTGCGAGTTCCTGCACGAGCTGGGGTTGCAGCCGCCGGACCGCCCGCTGCACCGCCGCGTCGCCTACGATCAGCCGTGCCACCTCGTGCACGGACAGCGCGTCGCTCAGAACGTGGTGGAGGGGCTGCTGCGCAGCATTCCGGAGCTGGAGCTCGTCCCGCTTCGCCGGAGCGAGCGCTGCTGCGGCGCGGGGGGCGTATACAACCTGCTGCACGCGGCGATGAGCGACGCGGTGCTGGCCGAGAAGGTGCAGGACATCGTCGCGAGCGGCGCCGACATCGTCGCCACCGGGAATCCGGGGTGCGCGATGCAGATCCGCCGCGGGCTGGCGAATCTGCCAGTGACCGTCGCCCATCCGGTCGAGCTGCTCGATCAGGCCTACTCGCCGGTCTAGGCGGCGCCGACGGTCCGCTTCCCTCCCACCGCACCCTGCTTGCCGCGTTCCACGGTCCCGAGATCCACGGCGAGCCGCCCGCGGGGGGGGTTGACCGATTCGCCCGCTCGCGAATACCGTGACGTTCCCATGGTCGATTCCCTGCTTCGCCGTCTGCCCATCGTGCTCCTGCTCTGCCTGTCCGCCGGCTGCGGCGGCGGCTGGAGAGGCGTCGCGCTCGACTCCCTGGACGCCCAGGCGCAGAGCCTCGGCGGAGAGGAGGCCCGCTTCATCCTGAAGGACGAGCGGGTGATCGAGATGCGGGTGCTGCACGTGCAGTACCCGTTCGTCGAGGGCCACCGGCTGGTCGGCGCCTGGAGCACCGAACGGAAGATGCGCGTCGACCTGCGTGAGGTGGCGCGCCTCGAAGTCCGGAAGGCCTCCGGATAGGGGCGGCGCCGTGTCCCGGCTCCGGTCCGTCGTCCCCGCGCTCCTGGTCATCGCCGCGGTCGGCCGCGAAGCCACGGCGGCGCCTCTGCCCTACTTCGTCGACGCAACCCAGAGCGAGATCCTGATTCGCACGGACCGTTCGGGCTGGCTCAGTTTCGCCGGGCACCGCCACGTGATCCGGGCGAACCGCTTCGACGGGACGATCGTCTGGGACCGGGAGACCGAGACGCTCTCCTCCCTGGAAGTTCGGGTCGAGGCCGCTTCGCTCGAGGTCGTGGATGACGACCTGGACTCGACCGCCGTGGCGAAGGTGCAGAGGGACATGGAGGAGCGCGTGCTGGAGACCGGGCGGCACGCGTGGATCGCGTTCGCCTCGACAGCCGTGGAGGCGGACGGCGACGCCTGGAAGGTGCGAGGCCGGCTCGACCTGCACGGCGTCTCGCGCGAAGTCGAAGTGCCCGTCTCGGTCACGCGCTGGAAGAACCTGCTGCGCGTCGGCGCGGCGCTCACCGTGCGCCAGACCGATCACGGGATCGAGCCGATCCGCGTGGGGCTCGGCTCGGTGCGCGTCGCCGACCCGGTCCGCGTCGAGATCCTCCTCGAGGCGCGGCTCGCACCGACCGAGTAGGGATCCGGCGCGATCAGTCCTCGTCGGATGCTTCGCCGGGAAGCGGCGCCGAGGCCGGCCTCGCCGACCAGCGCTCGCGGAGCGCGGTCTGGCGGTTCGTGAGATCGATCTCGCGGCCGTCGATCCAGGCCCGCACCACCTGCATGCGCGTCTCCAGCAGATCGCCGTCCACCAGGATGAGCGTCGCGCTCTTGCCCGCTTCGAGCGAGCCGTAGCGGTCGGCCACCCCCAGCACCTCCGCCGCCCCGAGCGTGAGCGCGCGCTCCGCCGCTTCGCGCGGCAGTCCGAAGGCCGAGGCGCGGGCCGCCTCCTGCGGCAGGCTGCGCGAGACCGACGAGGACCAGCTCCCGAACGCGATCTCCACGCCGGCCTCATGCAGGCGCGCCGCCGCGGCGAAGGGCACGTCGTACGGCTCCCACACGCGGGTCGGGAGCCGCGTGGTCTGCAGGATGACCGGGATGTCGCGCTGCGCGAGCTCGCTCGCGGCGCGCCACGCATCGCCACCGGTTCCGTTGTCTCCGTCCACGAGCACCAGGGAGAGCCCGTGCCTCGCTCCCCAGTCCAGCGCCGCGCGGATCTGCACGAGCCGCGTGGCCTGGATCCAGACGGGAAGCTCCCCGCTCACCACCGGCCGCAGGGACTCCCAGCGCACGTCCGGGTCGCGCTCCGCGCCCGTGTCCCGTGCGCGCGCGTAGGCGGCCGCCTCGCGGATCATCTCGTCCAGCCGCGCAATGCGTTCCTCCCAGACGGGAACGGCGCCGGCCTTCGTCGTCTCCGGCTTCGCCGCGTTCGGGTCGGGTCGGTCCATCGGGGGCCAGCGGACGACGAGACCCGCGGGTGCCAAGCGCACCATCTCCTCCCAGGTCCAGCCGTCCAGGGCAACGACCGCCGCGGTCCCGGGAACGAACGAGCCGGAAGGAACGGTCGCGCCGAGCAGCACGCCGTTCGCCCGCGTGACGGGGATGTGGCTCGAGGAGGCGTTGACGGCGACCTCGGCGCGCGCGTTCGGGTTGAGCTGGCCCGATTCGAGCAGATCCATCGAGCCGCGCACCGAGGTGACCTCCACGAGGCCCACCTGGCTCTGCGCGTCGATCATGCCCGGCCACAGGTGCAGGCCTTCGCCGGAAACGACGGCAGCGTCACCCGGGACGGCCACCTCCCTTGCCGCGCCCACCGCGACGATGCGTCCCTCGTCCATCACCAGAACGCCGCCTTCGACGGCCGGACTCGAGACGGGATGGATCGTGGCACCGACCACGGCCGTCGGCGCGGCCCGCCCGTCGGCGGCGAACGCACCGGCCCACGCTGCGAGGGCCAGGACCACGAGGCGATTCACCTGCACTCTCCCATTTCGAGGACGTGGTCCGCCGTGCTCTCGCCCCACAGCGGCCCGAGCGTCGTTCCGGGCCACGAGCCCTTGTCGTCGACGGTCGTGTCCAGCTCGTGACGGCGGTCGAGGTCGAGAGCCTTGGCCAGGAGCTTCTCGCGAAGCTCCATCGCCGCGGCGCGCGCCAGGGCGTCCTCTTCGCGGGAGAAGCGACGCACGCCGTCGATCCAGGTCTCGTCGCACACCGCGAAATCCGAGAGCGGATGATCCGACCAGAGCACGAAATCGGCGTGCTTCCCGACCTCCAGCGTCCCCACCAGCTCGCCGACGCCGAGCTGTACCGCAGGGTTCCGCGTGACGAAGCACAGCGCCTCTTCCTCCGGGACGTCGCCCCACTTGACCGCCTTGGCCGCCTCGAGGTTCAGCCGCCGCGAAAGCTCCGGCGAGTCGGAGTTGAACGAGACGTTCACGCCGCGCTTCCACATGAGCTCGCCGTTGTAGGGGATCGCTTCGACGACCTCGTACTTGAACGACCACCAGTCGGAGAAGGACGACGCGCCCGCGCCGTGCCGCGCGATCTCGTTCGCCGCCTTGTACCCCTCGAGCACGTGCTGGAACGTCCCGATGCGGAAGCCGTAGTCCTCGGCCACGCGGATGAGCATGATGATCTCGTCGGCGCGGTACGAGTGCGAGTGCACGAGCCGCGTCCCGTCGAGCACTTCGAGCAGCGCGTCCAGGGCGAGGTCGGTGCGCGGGGGCGCCCCCTTGCGCCCGCCCCGGCGGAAGCGTTCCCACTCCGCCCGGTACGCGAGCGCCGCGTCGAACCGCTCCCGGATGAACTGCTCGACGCCCATCCGGGTCTGCGGATACCGGGTGCGATAGTCGCCCCCCCAGTTGGACTGCTTGACGTTCTCGCCGAGCGCGAACTTGATGCCGGGCGGAGCCTCGGCGAAGAGCAACGCCTCCGCGGGATCGCCCCAGCGCAGCTTGATGACGGCGTTCTGTCCCCCGATGCAGTTGCAACTGCCGTGCAGCAGGTTCGCCGTGGTGAGCCCGCCGGCCAGCTCGCGGTACATCTCGCGGGAGCGCGGATCGATCACGTCGCCGATGCGCACCTCCGCGGTGCAGCTGTTCGTGCACTCGTTCACGTCGCCGGCGATCGAGGAGTGAGAGTGGCAGTCGATCAGCCCGGGCGTGACGTGGCGGCCGGCCGCGTCCACCACGAGCGCGTTCCGCGGCGCGCCGAGGTCCCGGCCCACGGCGGCGATCCGGCCGTCCACGACGAGCAGATCGGCCTGTTCGAGCTTGCCGGCGGGCGCACACGTCCAGAGCGTCGCGTCCCGGATCAGGACCGCGCGGGGGGCCTGGGCGGCGTCGGCGCGCGGCGGCCAGGCCGGAACCGTCTCGGAGTGCACCGTCCACAAGTCGTCCGGCCCGCTCGGATCGGACGGCGCCTTCCGCGCGAACGCCGGGACCTCCTCTCCGCCGGACGACGCCGCGCCGGCGAGCATCTTGCCGTCGAGCCGCAGCGTCACCGCGAGGGTATCCAGCGCGAAGGAGAGCACGCCGCGCTCCAGACGCAGGCCGGCCAGCGCCCTGCCGGAGTCCGGGCGCACCGCCGCTCCCTCCAGACCCGCTTGCACGCGCTTGATCTCGATGCGCCAGCGGCGCTCTTCCCCGCTCGCGCCGATCGAGAGGTCCCACTTGCCCTTCACGTCCGCTTCCTGTGCCTGGCGCGGATCCTCGCCGTGACGAACTCCGTCGATCCAGACTTCCTCGAGCTTCGTCGCCGGGTCGAAGAGCGGGCCGGTGGTGACGACCAGGTCGGCCGCCTTCCCCGGCGCGATCGTCCCGACGCGGTCCTCGATCCCCAGCACGCGGGCCGGCTCCGTCGTGAGCGCGGCGAGCGCCGCGTCGGCCGACAATCCGAGCCGCACCGCCGCGGACAGCCGGGCGAGCACGTACGCACGCTTCGCCAACCCCTGGGTCGTCACCGCGAAGCGCACGCCGGCGCGCTCGAGCTCGCGCGGGTTGGTCGGCGCCCGCTCCCAGTGAACCAGCGCGTCCAGCTCGACGTCGACCGCCTCGTCCGCGCCAACCCACTTGGGAGCGCGGGGGAAGTCGACCGCGATCACGAGATCGGCACCGGCCTCCGTCAGTTGCTCGCGGGTGCGCGCCGGCGCACGGTACTCGTCGGAGCCGCCGGACACGATCACCGGCCGGACACCGAACTCGCCGGCCACGGCGAGTGCCCGCGGCATCATCTCGAGGTTCTCGGACTCGAAGATCACCGGCACGGCCCGGGCGAGGACGGGCTCGAGCGCGCGGAGCGCGGCGTTCTCCTCCGGCCGCTCCGTCTCGCCGTTCTCGCGCCAAGCCTTCCAGCCGTCCCGGTGCCAGCCCGCGTCGAGCAGCGTCTGCCGAGCCAGCGCGATCGCGCCCATGAGGGAGTTCGGGTAGGTCGGGTCGTCCTCCTGCGCGTGCTCGAAGGCGGCGACCTGAGCGAAGTCCGCGGCGATCACGTCGTCCGCGGCGCGCCCGTCGCCGAGGGAGACCACCGCCGCCGTGCCGCGCCACACTCCGCCCGCCGGCGCCACCAGCGCGACCGCGTAGCCCGCGCCGCGCATCTCGTCGAGCAGATCCTCCGGAAGCGGCAGGAGGTCGGCGGCGCGCGCGTCGGCGCGCACCCGGCGGTTCTCGTGCGCCGTACCCGCTCGGGCCAGGGCGGTGTCCGCAGGCACGGCTCCTTCGGCGAGCCGCAGGTAAGGCTCGATGAAACCGGCGTAGACCGTGCGCCCTTCGCGGCGGTGCACGACGGCGTCTTCGGGAACCTCGACTCCCCGGCCGACCGACTCGACGAGCCCGTCGCGGATCACGATGGTGCCTTCGACGGGGCGCGCGCCCGGCCCGGTCACGATCGTCACCCCGGTCAGGGCATGCACCGCCGCGGGCTCGCCGGCGATGTCCGCGCGGGACCCTCCCGCCCAGGCGAGCGTGGCCAGTACGACGGCGAAGACCCGGACCGAAGCGATCACGGCAAGTCCTGGGAGTCAGGGAGCGCGCAGGATAGCCGAGCCGAGCCGCGGGGGCCACGGGGGGTTGCGGCCGGCCGCCGGATGGCCGACGATGGGGCCGTCCGCCCGCTCGGAGGACCGCTTGCCCCCCGTCGTTGCGTCGATTCCGGCGTGGACCCTCGTGGTCGCGCTCGCCCTGCCCGCCGCGGCGCAGGATCACGACCACGCCCGCGGCGACGGTGCCACCATACACCATCGCTTCGAAGAGACCGCGGAATGGGCACGGCGCTTCGAGGATCCGGCCCGGGACGCCTGGCAGCTCCCCGACTCGGTGCTCGCGCGCATCGTCGGCCGCGACGACCTCGTCGTGGCGGACATCGGCTCGGCCACGGGGTACTTCGCCGTCCGTTTCGCCCGCGCCCTCCCGCGAGGCTTCGTGATCGGCGCGGACGTCGAGCCGGGGATGGTGCAGTGGCTCAACGACCGCGCGCGGGAGGAGGGGCTCGAGAACTTGGTCAGCGTGCTCGCGGCACCGGACGACCCCCACCTGCCGCGGCCGGCCGACGTCGCCTTCCTCTGCAACACGATCCACCACATCGACGGGCGGGTCGCTTACTTCCGCCGTCTCACCGACCAGCTGCGGCCCGGCGCGCGCGTCGTCGTCGTGGACTACCGCCCCGACTCGGAGATGGGGCCCCCGCACAAGCTCGATCCGCGCCAGGCGGCGGACGAGCTCGCCGAGGCGGGATGGCGGCTCGCCGCGGAGCATGACGTGCTCCCCGAGCAGTACTTCCTCGTCTTCGAGCGCGCACCATGAGCGTGCACCCGGACATCCAGGTCTGCTACGACCTGCTGCCGCAGGTGTCGCGGACGTTCGCGCTGAACATCCGCATCCTCCCCGGGGAGCTGCGACCGTCGGTCACGGTGGCCTACCTGCTCTTTCGCCTGGCCGACACGATCGAGGACGCTCCCGGACTCGATTCCTCGGACCGCTCCGAGCTGTTCGAGGCGTTCTTGGACCGGCTGGACGGAGGCGGACCGCTGTCCCTGCCGGAGAAGCCGCGCATCCTGCTGGCCGAGAGCGTCTCCCCGGGCGAGACGCGCCTGCTCGATTCCGGCGAGAAGGTCTTCGCCGTGTTCGAGTCCCTTCCTGCGGCGTCGCGGGGGATCATCTCCTCGCACGTCGCGGAGACGGCGCGCGGCATGGAGCGCATCGGCCGTGAGCGTCGCGAGGGTCCGCTGCTCGTGCTGCACACGTGGGAGGACCTCGACGAGTACTGCTACTACGTGGCCGGGACCATCGGCATCATGCTGACGCGGCTCTTCGCCGAGCACAGCCGGCACATCGATCCGGGTTCCTGCAAGCGTCTGACCGCCCTGGGCACGAACTTCGGCCGGGGCCTGCAGCTCACCAACATCCTCAAGGGAATCGGCGCGGACCGGCGCGCGGGCCGCGTGTATCTGCCCCGTGAGGCCCTGGCCCGGCGCTCGGTGACGCCGGAGGAGCTGCTGGCACCGTCGAGCCGCGCCGGAGTCCTCGAGGTGGTGAACGAGATCCTGCCGCGCGCCCTTCAGGACCTGGAGGACGCGCTGCGCTACACGCTGCTCCTGCCCCGCCGGGAGCCGAGGCTCCGCGTCTTCTGCCTCTGGCCGCTCTTCACCGCGGTGCGCACGCTCGGGGTCGTCGCGGACGGACGGGATCTCGCGGTGGCGGGGCGGCAGCCGCGTATCGGGCGCGCCGAGCTGTACCGGGAGATGGCGCTCTCCGTCGCGCACGTGTTCTCGAACGGAGGCCTGCGCAAGCGCTTCGCCCGCTTCCGCCGGGAACGCTTCCGGCGCCTTCCCCACGGCGAGGTCTGGGCGGGGTGACTGCCGCGGTCGCGCTGGCGCTGGCCGCGAGCGCTCCTCTCGCCGAGTCCGCGGTCGGTCAAGGCTCCTGGCTTCGCACCATTCCCGGGGTCGCCGACGCCGGCTGCAGCCGGGCCGTCGCGGCCGATCCGTTCGGCGACGTGCGCTGGATCGGCGTGCTCGTCGAAGGAGCGGCGCTCGACGGCAATCCGGTCGAGAGCCGAGGCGGAGGAGACGTCGTCGTGGCCCGCATCGGCGCGGAAGGACGTTGCGCGTGGGCGAAGGTCGCGGGTGGCGCGGCCCGTGACCTGCCGGTCGCGGTCGACGTGGCCGCCGACGGCGCCGCCCTCGTGGCCGGAACGATGGAGGGCGACGCGCGCTTCGAAGGCCATCCGCTTCCTTCGCTCGGTTCGACCGAGAGCTTCCTCGCGCTGTACTCCGCGGACGGGCGCTGCGAGTGGGTGCAGCGCCTCGCCGGCCGTGGCGAGGAGCGGGTGCGCGACGTCGCCGTGGACCGCACCGGCGGTGCGGTGGTCGCGGGGACGCACGTGCGGCAGTTCTCCAAGGGAGACGTCCCGGAGGTCTACCTGGCCCGGTTCGCGCGCGACGGGACGCGCACTTGGATGCGCCGCGCCGAGGGCACCGGGCGAAGCGTCGCGCTGGCGGTGGACGGCGGCGGCGGCGTGTACCTGGCGGGATCGTCCGCAGTGCCGGGCACGAGCACCGCGCGCGTTCCGGCGGAGGGCTGGCCGCTCCTGCTCGCCTTCGACGCACGTGGCGCGAGCCGCTGGCGCTGGGAGCCGGAGCGCCGCGAACCGATCCCGGGCGAAGAGTCACCGCTCGGGCGGGCCGTCGCCGTCGCGGCCATCGCCGAGGGAGGATGCTGGGTGCTCGGCGAGATCACCGCGCCGGTGCGCGCCGAGGCGCACGCGCCGGGCGACCCCGACCGGGACGTGTTCCTCGCCCGGGTCCTGCCGGACGGCCAGCCCGACTGGCTGCTGCGGCTGGGCGGCTCGGAGGAGGACCGCGCCTTCGACGTGGCCGCGCGCCCGGGCGGCGGCTGCGTCATCAGCGGCTCGTTCCACCGCTCCGCACACTTCGAGCCGTGGGAGGTGACGAGCGCGGGCGCGGCGATGTTCGTGGCGACCTACGACGACGGCGGGAATTGCATCGCGGTCCTGACCGGGGCCGGCTCCGCGGAGCCCACCGCGGCGGCGCTCGCCGTGTCCGGCGACGGAGCGATCTGGATCACCGGCGCGACCCGTGGGCGCTTCGTCCTCGGCGATCACGAGATCGACGTCGAGGGCGAGACGGCGTTCCTCGCCCGCCTCGCGCCGGATGGCGGCTCGTGATCTTCTTCACGGTCGCCGTGTTCGCGCTCACCTGCGCGGTCGTGTTTCCCCTGCGCGGGATCCCGCCGGAGATCATTGCGGGAACGCCGTGGCTGTTCCCCATGATCGCGCTGGCCGGGTACACGCCGGCGCTCGCCGGGGTCTTCGCCGCCGGCCGCGAGTCCGGCGGGGCGGGCGTGGCCGAGCTGCTGCGGCGCCTCGTGCCCCGACCCGGCGACGCGGCCTGGATCGCCGCCGCCGCGGTTCTCCCGCTGGCCGTGGGCATCGGCGCAGGCGCGCTGTCGCTCGCCTGGGGGGAGGCCGCCGGCCCGATCGAGCCGGGCGGGCTCGCCGTCTTCGCCCCCCTGCTCGCCCAGAAGCTCGTCCTCTCGGGCCTCGGCGAGGAGATCGGCTGGCGCGGCTTCGCCTTGCCGCGGCTGCAGCGCCGGCTCCACCCGCTCGCCGCCAGCGTGCTGCTCGCCGGGCTAACGGCGGCATGGCACTGGCTCCGCGGCGACTCCTTCCCGCTGCATCTCGCTGCGGTGTTGCCGCTCACCATCGTGCTCAGCTTCGCGTACAACGTCACGCGCGGCAGCCTGCTCGTCTGCGCGATGCTCGCCGCGGCGCTGCATGCCGCCACCGGCGCGCTCGAGAGGACCGTGCCTCTCCTGTGGCTGAACGGCGTGGCCGACTTTCCGGTGACGGCGGCGTGGGCGTGGATCGCGGTGGTGCTGATCGGGTTCACTCGCGGCCGGCTGGGGTTGTCCCGGGCCGCCTGACCCCGGCCCCGCCGCGCTACTCGATGTCGCCGCTCCGGCGCAGCCAGCCGGAGAGAGAGAAGGCGGACCGGTCCCGGATCAGCACCCACCACGACGCGAGCAGGAACGCGAGGTTCTCGGCGATCTTCCCCAACCCCACCTTCGATCCGCCCTCCGTGTCGAAGCACCCGCAGCTGATGTCCAGCCCGCGAGCGAGCGCCGCCCCGATGGCCAGCGTGAACACGACGAGCATGGCGAAGGCGAGCAGGCTTGCGCCGGCATCGGCCACCCCGACGATCAGCGCGAGGCCCACGATCAGCTCGACGGCCGGGAGGGCCAGGGCGACCACCCGCTCCGCGGCAACCGGCAGCAGGTGGTAGTTGCCGACGGCCTTGGCGAAACCCGTCGGGTCGGCGAGCTTCGGCACCGCTGCCGCGAGGAACAGCACCCCCAGTCCCACGCGAAGCAGCGCGACGAGGCGGCGGTCCGAGAGGAGCTTCACTCCGCGCTCACGCCGGCCGCGACCAGCGCCTCGATCCCTCCGGTGACGAACGCGACATCCGCGTGCCCCAGGTCGCGGAGCTGGGAGACCACGCGGCGAACCGCGTGCGAGTCCGGACCCGCACCGTACACGAGGAGGGGAACCTCCGTGCCGAGGTCGGTCACGCTCCCGAAGTAGCGGTCCTCGAACTCGTCGGCGGGAACCGGAAACGAACCGGAGACGCGCAGCCCCTGCTGCTCGGCGGCGGGACGCACGTCGATGCAGAACGCCCCCTGCTCCCACAGCCGGACCGCCTCGTCGAGCGGAACGGCGGCAAGGTCCGAGCCCGGCTCACGCGCGGGCGGAGGATCGAGTGATCCGCTGAACGGCAGCGGACGCTCGCGAACCGCGTTCGTGGAGAGCCCCCGCGCGGCGCCCGCGATGATCATCGCGGACGCCTGCCGGAGAGCGCTCACCTACTTCCCCTTGGCCGAGGTCTGCTCCACCGCGGGGCCGCGGGTCTGGTAGCGGACCGGCACCTCGATCACGCGCTGCTCGGGATCGTCGGTCTCGATGCGAAGCTGGCGGACGCCGTTCGAGCCGGCGGCCTCCCCCACGTACGTCAGCCGGACGATCTGGCTGCCGCCCTCGCCCGGCACGATGCTGGCCTGCACCGGACTGTTCTCGACCTCGGCGGAGAGGATCCGGAAGGAGCCCTGGCTTGCGGAGAGGATGACGTCACGAACCGCCTCCCGGCCCGGATCCACGATGGCCAGCACGGCGTAGCTCGGCTGCACGGCGATTCTGCCGCGGACGTCCCCGCGAATGGGGATGCGCAGCGTGTCCTTGTCCGCGATGTTCGTGGTGATGACCAGCGTCTCGGAGATCCGTTGCGGCTTGCGCTCGGCGCGCATGGTCAGGGCGAACTCGTAGGCATGCCGCTCGGCCGTCTCGCGGCGATCGGAGACGTGCACGTCGATGAGGTGGGACGGCTTGCCGATCTTGGAGCCGTCCTGCACGAACGCGCCCAGGACGCGCATGTCCAGGTTCTTGTCCGCCTCCAGCGTGACCTTCGCCTCCCACGGGTCCTTCACGCCCAGCTCTTCGAAGGAGAGGTACTTCGGATCCCAGCGGACGGCGCGGTGCACGTCGGCCTTGAGGTTGATCTCGGTGCGCCTCGCGTCGGGATCGTTGGTGACGACGGTGACGCGCTTGGTGACGGCGCCCTCCATGTTGCGCGAGTTGAACGTGACGCGGACTCTCTGGGTCTGCCCCGGCTGGAGCTCGGTCTGGCCGTCAACCGTGGCCGCGGTGCACCCGCAGGTGGTCTCCACGTCCTCGACGATGAGGACGGCGTCGCCAACGTTCTTGACCTCGACGAACCGTTCGAACTCGTTGCCCTCCTCGATCCGCCCGAGGACGATCTCGTGGGGATCCACGGCGACCTTCGGTCCGGCGAAGGCGGCGGCGGGCAGCAGGCAGGCGGCTGCGGCCGCGAAGACGAAGCGCTGGATCATCGAACACTCCTGGCTGAGCTGGGACGCCGTCGCGCCGGTTCGTCCGGAACGAGGCGCCGGGGTGGACTTCCGGCGCATTCTACACCGGGCAGGCCGGGCTGTTCAGGGTGACGGCGGCGGAGCGGAGCGGCGGGAGTCAAGGGTGGGTAAATCGCGGGTGGGCGGGTCCCGGAGGACCCGCCCCCACGGCGATCAGCGGAGCTGGACCACGCGCGGCCAGGAGGCCGACGACTCGCGTGCCCGGCGAGTCGAGTGCTTCTTCGCGGCCTCCGCGGCGGCGTCGCCTTCGAGCAGCTTGACGATCGAGGCGCGGCAGATCCAGGCCTTCTCCACGTTGGAATCCGAGTCGGTCGGAAGGACGTAGAAGCCCTGCTTGCCGAGCGTCGGTGAGACGGGCCACGCCGCCATCTGTTCGCCGTCCCGGAACTCGATCCACAGCTTCGGGCGAACCGAAGCCTGCGGGCGGAAGTCCCGGTGATCCTGGCGGTCCCGGTTGCCATCGAGGGAGCGAACGAAGAAGAGAGCCTTCAGATCGCTGATCGAGAGTCGGACCGGGAGTCCGCCGTCGGGCGGCTCGATGGTGAAGTGATCCTGCTCGGGATGGAAATCGATCGTTCGACCTTTGATCTTGCCTCGGTCGAGGAGGCGCGCAACCACCATCATGCAGCAGTTCCTCGTTGGGGGTGGTCGTTTCCTCCATCGACAAGGGGCCCTTGCCGCCTGAGCGTCATTCGGCGCCGGCGCGAGCCGAGCCCACTCGTGCCGACGATGCGCGAACATCGGCGAGGGCTCCCCTCGGAGGAGGATCCCCCGACGACCTCGCTCAACCTCGCTCGCCGTCCTGGCTCGCTCGGCTCGTGGCCGCCGGCCTTCGCCGTCCGTGGCTCCGGCCGAAAGTCTCGGAACTAAATGATGTTCCCCTCGCGGAAGTACAGGGTCGGCGAGCCGTTCTCGTCGAACGACAGCTCGAGACCGGCCACCTCGAGGACGGGCAGGAAGATGCGCAACCCGACGCCGAAGCCCTGCTTCAGCTCGGAGTCCCGCAGCGGGACCGGGCCCCAGGCCGTGCCCGCGTCGGCGAAGATCACGCCGTCGAAGCGCAGGTCGAAGTTCTTGATGCGACCCGGGACGAGCGGGATCGGCAGGTTGAACCGGCGTGTGCTCATCAGACCGAAGCGGAGCTCCATCGAGGCACGCGCGAGGTTCTCGCCGATCACCGCATTGGGGGGCTGACCGCGGATCGAGGACGATCCGCCCACCGCCACCCTGCGGTACAGGGGAACCTCTCCCGTGGAGAGGACGGTGTTCGCCCGCCCGGCGATCACGAACCGCTCCCCCAGCGAAAGGAACGCGCGCGCGTCCCCGCTGTTGCGCAGGTAGCTGATGCCTCCGGCCGTCCAGCTCGTCGCGTACTCGGAGGTGGCGGAGAGCAGGGAGCCGCGCGTCGGATCGATCCGCACGTTGCGCGTGTCCCGGAAGTACGCGGCTCCGATCGACGGGACGAGCTGGTTGAGCGAGCCCTCGGGGTGCGCTTCGTCCCGCTCGACGACCGCGAGCCTCACGAAATTCGTGAATCCCCGGCGGTGCTGGCGGTAATCGCCCAGGTAGTTCGTGGAGGCCAGGGTGAGCTGGCTCGTCCGCAGCTCGTAGATGTTCTCCGGCGGCAGCTCGAACAAGAGCGAGGCGGACAGGTTTCGCCGCGTGGCGCCGAGCCAGGGCGTCTCCCAGGAGAAACCCACGTTGTCGCGACCGCCGAGGCGCCCGTCGGAAGTGAAGCTCTGGTTCAGCCCGCCGAGGTTGCGCACGCGCAGGCGGTAGCCGTAAGTGATCTGCTCGTCGGCGAAGTCGTAGTCGAAGACCGGGCTGATCAGCCACCGCGGCCGCTCCTGCACCGACACCACGACCATCACCCCGTCGGCGGAGGGAACCGCATCCACCTCGATCTGGGCGAACAGCCCGAGGTCGACGAGGTTTTCCCAGTCGCGCCACAGCAGGTCCGAGCGGAACGTCTCCCCCTCGGACAGCATCATCTCGCGGCGGAAGACGTGCTCGCGAGTGGCGTTGTTCCCCAGGATGAGCACCTGCCGGACGGGCTTGCCCTCGAGCTCGGGGAAGCTCTGGTAACGCAGCCGGTCCATGGCGGGCGAGGAATCGGGCAGCGCGAGCGCGCCGAGCGTCAGGGCGGCCAGAGCGCGGAGACGAAGCGAGACGGTCATGGACCTCGATAGCTCGGGGTCCTCGGATCTTCGGAACGTCTCGCGGAGCGGTCAAGTCCCGCCGTCACCGGGGCGGCGGGACACGGGCCCCGCCGCAGTCACTCCGAGGCCGTCGGTCGCGGCGCTTCCGGAGCTGGCGGGAACGGCGGGGGAGGAGGAGGGGGAGGCGGAGACGCCTGGGCGAAGGGCGCGCGTGGTCCCGCGGGCGGCGCGGTCCCGAGCGCGCGCTCCGTCCCGAAGCGGCTGCTGATGAGGGCGCCGTATCCCAGGATCGACGCGAAGGTGAGGATGAACAGCCCGAGAACGCCGACCAGGAGCGAGAAGGGAACGAACGCCGGCCCGCCGAGATCGAGCAGCGTGGAGAGGATGTCCAGCGCGGAGAGCGCCAGGAACCCGACGAAGATGTGGAAGTACGACCCGCGCACCGGGCCGAGCTCGCCGCTCTTCTGCCGCGCCGCGACGACCCGCCGGCCCACGGTGAGCGCCGCCGCCACGAAGCCGGACGCGATCATCGCGCCGACGCAGATCACCAGCACGGGAACGAGCAGGATGCCGATGATGGTCACGATGAGCAGGATGCTCGTGAACACGAGGGCGAAGGGCGTGGCGCAGGCGCCGAGGAGCCCGATCAGGAAGCTCTGTCCGGGCTGCTCGTCGATGCGCCGGCTCACCACCTCGAGCCGCTTGCCGGCCAGCGCGTAGATCAGCAGGGAGACGAGCAGCGCCGCCGCCAGGAAGGCGATGTCCCAGGAGAAGGAGAACCACCGCTTCGTGTGCGAGTCGAAGTCGCCGTGCCAGCCGCCCCAGCCGCGCGCCCAGTCGAGGTTCGCGAAGGGAATGTCCACGGAGACGCTTTCGCCCAGGACTTCGGCGCTGCCCTGCTCCCGGACCTTGCCGCCCACCGCGACGGCGTCGCCCTCGATCTTGGCCCCGTCCTCGAGCACCACGTCCCCGCCCACGGCGACGACGTCTCCTTCCACGTGGCCGAGGACGGTCACCTGCCCGCCCACCGCCACCACGTCCCCTTCGATGTACTCGTCCCTCTCGATCCGGATGCTGCCGCCGATCTCGACGCGCTCCGTCGAGTGGCTGAGGTCGTCGTCCTGGGTGTTCTTCTGGTACTCCTCCCAGAGCTCGGTGTTCGGTGCCGTGGAGTCCTTCTGAGCCTTGTCGATCTGGCGGTCGAGGTCGTCCAGCGACTCCTTCTGAGCGAAGGCCGGCGGCGCGAGCAACAGCGCCAGCGCGGACGCTACGGCGAACCGGCTACCACACGAAGTGCGCATGGCCCAGACCTCCTCCCCGGATTCCCCTCTCCGACCGTACCAGGAACCAGGCCGCCGTCGTGGCCAGCAGCGCCGCGACGAGACCCAGCACGAGCAGCGGACCCGCCGATGACGCCAGCACGGTGCGGGCCGCTTCCGAGAGCGTCGCCGCGAGACGCATCACCCAGTCCCAGTGCGCCATGCCGGCCACGCCGGCCACGAGCGTCTCCACAGCCGCGGTCAGACCGTTCGCGCCGGCAACCACGAGCCGGCCGAGCCATCCGCCGGCACCGGCCTGCAGGGCGGCCGGGGCGAGGATGACGAGCCCGGCCAGCGCACTCGTTCCGACCACGACCAGCGCTCTCTCGAGCGAGGCCGGGATCGGCAGTCGGAACGCGCGGCGCGCGGTGTCGGTGGTGACGGACTTGAGCACGGACGCGGCCAGATCGGCCGGAGGAGCGACGTCGAGCGGCTCTCCCAGCAGCGTGTGCAGCACCACGGCCTCGCGGTACCGCTGCGCCCACTCCGGATCGGCCGCGATGCGCTCGCGGATCCGGCGCTCTTCCGCGGGAGGCAGGAGCCCGTCGATCAGATCGTGGATCCTGTCCATGGTCTCGTCCATCACCAGGACCTCCTCGGGACCGTTTCGCTCACGTCGTTCACGACCTCCTGTACGGCGCCGGCCCGGCCGGGGTTGCCCCCTCCCCGGAGCCGACCCCCCCTGGATGGGCGAGATTAGTCGATTCTGGCGGCTCCGGCACCCCGGAGCCCGCCCCCAACCGCGTCCGTCCGGGAAAACCCGCGGACCGCCCCGCCAGCCGCTCACTCCTGCAGCTCCCCGACGTCGTGGTCGCGTTCCAGGATCTTGCGGAAGGCCTCCCGCGCCCGGTGGATGCGGGCCTTCACCGTCCCCAGCGGCAGGTCCAGCGCCACCGCGATCTCGTCGTAGGAGAGCTCCCGCTGGTGCCTCAGCACGAGGATCATGCGGTGTGCCTCGGGCAGCTTCGCCAAGCAGTCCGCGAGAATGGCCGAGCGCTGCCGGAGCTCCAGCTCCTCCCCCGGTCCGCGTGCGGAGTCGCGCAGCTCCCGAGTGGGACCGTCCTCCCCCGAGACCGACGGCGCGTCGAGCGAGACCGTGTCCAGCCGCCGGCGCCGGATCCAGTCGATGCACAGGTTCGAGCCCACGCGGTAGATCCAGCTCGTGAAGGGGTACACCGGATCGTACTTGCGGAGCGATCGATGCACGCGCACGAAGATCTCCTGGGTGAGATCGCGGGCCTGCTCGGAGTCGTGGGTCATGCGGTAGGCGAGGTTGTAGAGGCCGCGCTCGTAGCGGCACACCAGCACGGCGAAGGCGCGGTCGTCGCCGTCCGCGGCGCGCCGGGCGTACACGCGGTCGTCGAGCGGAGGGGACGGCTCGCCTTTCATGTCACCGTCGCGGCGGTGCTCACCGCGCCGGCCGCGACCGCGAAGGACTCGACCGCGAGACCGAGCCCGACGGCTGTCCACTCTCGCGGCATTCCCGCCTCCGGTCCAGAGCGTCCGATCCTAGCGAATCCTCTGGATCTTCGCGGATTCCTATTTCAGAATGCCGCCGCTCGTCGCCCGTACCGGAGGACCGGCCGTGCCCACCACGATCGTCGACGTCACCGCCCGCGAGATCCTGGACAGCCGCGGGAATCCCACCGTGGAGGTCGAGATGACGGTGGAAGGCGGCGTCACCGGGGTGGCCGCGGTGCCCTCGGGAGCTTCCACCGGCGAGAACGAGGCGGTCGAGCTGCGCGACGGAGACCCCCGCCGCTACGGTGGGAAAGGCGTCCTGCAGGCTGTCGAGAAGGTGAACGAGGAGATCGCCCCGGAGGTCGTGGGGCTGGACGTGACCGACCAGGTCTTCCTGGACACCCTGCTGATCGACATGGACGGCACGCCCAACAAGTCGAACCTCGGCGCGAACGCGGTGCTCGGAGTCTCCATGGCCGCGGCCCGGACCGCGGCGATGATCCTCGACCTGCCGCTCTACCGCTACCTCGGCGGTTTCAACGCCAAGACCCTGCCCGTGCCGATGATGAACATCCTGAACGGCGGCGCGCACGCCGACAACAACGTCGACCTGCAGGAGTTCATGGTGGTGCCGGCCGGCGCGGAGACCTTCGGTGAAGCGCTGCGCATGGGCGCGGAGATCTTCCACTCCTTGAAGAAGGTGCTGCAGGGAAAGGGACTCAACACGGCCGTCGGCGACGAGGGCGGATTCGCGCCGAACCTCCGCTCCAACGCGGAGGCGCTGGACGTGATCCTGGAAGCCTGCACCAAGGCCGGTCACGAGCCGGGCAAGAGCGTGTGGATCGCGCTGGACGCGGCCAGCTCCGAGTTCTTCCAGGACGGCCGCTACGTGCTGGAGGCGGAGAAGGAGAAGGAGCGCGACGCGCGCGGCATGATCGCGTTCTACGAGGAGCTGTGCGCGAAGTACCCGATCGTGTCCATCGAGGACGGGCTGGCCGAGGGGGATTGGGCCGGTTGGAAGCTGCTCACCGAACGGCTCGGGGGCAAGATCCAGCTCGTCGGCGACGACCTGTTCGTCACCAACACGCGCTTCCTCTCGCGCGGCATCGAGGAGCGCTGCGCCAACTCGATCCTGGTCAAGGTGAACCAGATCGGGACCCTCACCGAGACTTTCGACGCGATGGACCTCGCCTCGCGCAGCGGTTACACCTGCGTCGTCTCGCACCGCAGCGGCGAGACCGAGGACACGACGATCGCGGACGTGGCCGTGGCGGCGAACACCGGGCAGATCAAGACCGGGTCGGCTTCCCGCAGCGACCGGCTGGCCAAGTACAACCGGCTGCTGCGCATCGAGGAGGAGCTCGCCGAGACCGCGTGGTTCCCGGGTCTGGCGGCGTTCAACCCGCGGGCGAACGACCGTGCGCGGGCGGGAGAAGCGGTCAGCGTCTAGACGGGCTGTGAGGCGGAGGTGGCGAGGTGCTGGGAAGCTCGTGGAACGTCGCCCCGCCGAGGCGGCCCGTGCCGGGCTCCGGGCGGACCGCACTGGGTAAGCGAGGCAAATCGAAGAGCGTGTTCGCGCGGCGCGGCGGCGAGAAGCGCGCCGTGGTGGCCGTTCGCCGCGCGCTGAACCGCCGCAAGGGTCCCCGCGCCGCCGCCGCTCCGATGGCCGTCCCCCAATCCCTGCGCGGCGCCGCGCTCGAGCTTCGCCGCTTCTCGCAGCTCGTCGAGCAGAAGTTCCTGAGCCGCCAGCGGCTGCGCAACGTGCTCATCGCGCTCGCCGGCATGTGGGTGCTGTGGACCTTCGTCATCGGCGACGCCGGCCTCGTCCGGCTCTGGAGCGTCCGGCACCAGAACGCGAAGCTCGAGACGCAGATCGAGGAGCTGGCCGAGCAGGAGCAGATCGTGAGCGCCGAAGTGGACGCGCTGTCCGATCCGAAGAGCAACGCGGTCGAGCGCATCGCGCGGGAAGAGCACGGCATGGTCCGGCCGGGCGAGAAGCTGGTGAAGTTCTACGAGGACTGAGGTCCGTCTCGAAAGATCGGCCGACCGCCGAGCGTCGTCACCGGCCCCGCTCGTCACCGCCGATCAGCGGCTCTTCCACCGGCATGCTCACGCCACCGCCTGCGGCTGCGGCGTCCCCCGCAGCTCGCCGCTCTCTTCGCCGGCCTCTGTCTCCTCCTTCTCCGGCGAGAAGCGCGCGAGCGACAGGTACACGACCGGCACGAGCACCAGCGTGAGGAACGTGGAGAACAGGATCCCGCCGACGACGGCGATCCCCAGCGGCGAGCGCGCCTCCCCTCCCGCCCCGATCCCCAGCGCGATGGGCAGCACTCCGAAGATCGTCGAGAACGACGTCATCAAGATGGGGCGAAGGCGGATGCGCGACGCCTCCAGCACCGCCGCGCGCGTCTCCTGCCCGCGCCGTCGGAGCTGGTTGGCGAACTCGACGATGAGGATGGCGTTCTTGGTGACGAGCCCGACCAGCATGATCAACCCGATCTGCGAATAGATGTTGAGGCTCTGCCCGAAGATCAGGAGGGACACGAGCGCGCCCACGACCGCCAGCGGCACCGAGAGAAGAATCGTCAGCGGATGGATGAAGCTCTCGAACTGCGCCGCGAGCACGAGATAGATGAAAACGATGGACAGCAGGAACAGCCAGTAGAGGCTCGTGCTGGACTCCCGAAACTCCTGCGACTGGCCCGAGAAATCGCGGCGCACGGTGGGCGGCAGGTGCTCGTCCCGGATGCGGTCCAGGTCGTCGAGCGCCTGGCCGAGCGCCACTCCCGGCGCCAGGTTCGCGGTGATGGTGGCGGAGCGCACGCGGTTGTAGTGGTTCAGCTCCTTCGGCGCCACCGTCTCGCGCACTTCCACCACGCTGGCGAGCTGCACGAGACCGCCCGTCCCGCGCACGTAGACTTCGTCGATCACGTCGGGCGTGGCGCGCTGGCCGGGCCGCACCTGCACGATCACGTCGTACTGCTTCGAGCCGCGCTTGAACTCGGTGACCACGCGGCCGCCGAGCAAACTCTCCAGCGTGCTGCCCACGTCGGTGACGGAGACGCCGAGCTGCGCGGCCCGCTCGCGGTCGATGGTGATGTCCAGCTCCGGCTTGTTGAGGCGAAGGTCCGAGTCCAGGTTCACGAGGTAGCCGAGCTCGGACGCCTTCATCATCATCGTGCCGACGGCCATGCCCAGCTCCTCGTAGCTGTCCGCCTGCAGCACGTATTCCACCGGGCTCGAGCTGAACTGCCCGCCGAGGCTCGGCGGATTGATCATGAAGGCCAGCACTCCCGGAATGGAGAACGTCTGGAAGAAGAGCTCCTGCACGATCTCCTGCTGGGAGCGGTCCCGTTCGCTCCGATCCTTGAGCAGCAGGAACACGAAGCCGTTCGTGACCCGTCCCGGGCCGTTGAAGCCGAGGCCGGTCGCGGTGAAGAGCCCCTCGCGCTCGGGCAGCGGCAGGAGAATCTCCTCCAGCTTGCGCATGTACGAGTCGGTGTACTCCAGGGTCGCGCCCTCGGGAGCCAGCACGATGCCGAAGGACACGCCGCGGTCCTCCACCGGCACGAGTTCCCGTGGCAGCCGCAGGAAGACGAACACGGTGAGCACCACGAGAGCGGCCGACACGAGAATGGTCGGCAGCGGCCGCGCCACGATGGCGGCCAGGCGCGCGGCGTAGAAGCGCTCCATCCAATCGAAGAACGCGTCGAACGAGCGGCCCGCCCAGCTCTTGGAACCGTGCAGCGGCTTGAGGATCCGCGAGCACAGCATGGGCGAGAGCGACAGCGCCACGAACATGGAGATGATGACGGCGAAGGCCAGGGACGCGCCGAACTCACGGAAGAGTCGGCCGACGTTGCCGGTCAGGAAGGCGACCGGGACGAACACGGCGACGAGCGAGATGGTCGTCGCCACGATGGCGAAGCCTATCTCCTTCGCCCCGTCCAGCGCGGCGCGGCGCCTGGACTTGCCCATCTCCACGTGCCGGTACACGTTCTCCAGCATCACGATGGCGTCGTCCACCACGATGCCCACCGCCAGCACGAGCGCGAGCAGCGTCAGGATGTTGATGGTGAAGCCCAGGAAGTAGATCACCGCGAAGGTGCCGATCAGCGAGATGGGAATGGCCACGGCCGGCACGAGCGTCGCGCGGAAGCTCTTCAAGAACGCGAACACGATGAGGATCACGAGCCCGATGGCCAGGAAGATCGAAGTGGACACCTCGTCGATGGACTCCTGGATGAAGAGCGACGAGTCGTAGGCCACGTCGAGCTGCATCCCCTCGGCGAGTCCGGTGCGCATCTCCGGGATCAGCTCGCGCACCGCCGCGGCCACCTCCACGGTGCTCGCCTTGGTCTGCTTCACGATGCCGAGGCCGATGGCCGGGATGCCGTTGTAGCGCGCGATGGTGCGCTCGTCCTCCGGACCCACCTCCACCTCGGCGACGTCCCGCAGCCGCACCAGATCGGTCGCGCTCTCCACCACGATGATGTCGCCGAACTCCTCCGGAGTGGCCAGCTCGCCGCGTGTGCGCACCGAGAACTCGCGGCCGGTGCCCTCCACCCGGCCGCCGGGAATCTCCGCGTTGGCCAGCGCGATGCTGCGCTCCACGTCCTGCGGCGTCAGGCCGAAGGCCGCCATGCGCTGCGGGTCCAGCCAGACGCGCATCGCGTAGCGGCGCTCGGCGCCGATGAAGACGTTGGCCACGCCCGGCAGGCGCTGCAGCCGGTCCTTGAGCACGAGCTCGGCCACCTCGGAGAGCTCCAGCTCGGTGTGCCGGTCGCTGGAGAACGCGATCCAGAAGATGGGCTGCGCGTTCGTGTCCACCTTCTCGACGATGGGGTCGTCCGCCGCTTCGGGCAGGCTCCCGCGGATCCGCGACACGCGGTCGCGCACGTCGTTGGCGGACTCGTCCACGTCGCGGCCCAGCTCGAACTCGACGGTGATGACCGAACCCTGCTCCTGACTCGACGAGCGGACCGTCTTCACGCCCTCGATGGTGGCGAGCTGCTCCTCCAGCACGTCGGTGATCTCGGTCTCGATCACGGACGGCGAAGCACCGCGGTAGAACGTGGTGATGGAGACGATCGGCGGATCGATGTCCGGGTACTCGCGGACCGGCAGGCGCAGGAAGGCGATGACCCCGAACAGGATGATGGTGAGGTTCATCACCGTGGCGAGGACCGGCCTCTGGATCGAGATCTCGCTGAGCTTCACGTCGTCGGTTCCCCTGCACCGTCTTCGCCCTCTGCCGGCGCGGCAGCACCCGCCGGCGGGGCGATCGGACCGCCGCCGCCGCCGGCCGGCGCCTGACTGTTCACCGCCATGACCTTCGCCCCGGGGTAGAGCTTCTGGTGGCCGGCGCGCACCACGAGCTGGCCCTCGGTGAGACCCTGCACCACCTCGACGCTCCCCGTGAGGCGGATGCCGAGCTGGATCGGCGTGCGCGCGACGGTGCCGTCCTCCTGCACCACGTAGACCAGGAACTCCGCGCCCTCGGCGAACACCGCCTCGCTGGGGACGGTCAGCGCCGACTCCCGCGCGGCCAGCACCGAGCGCACGTTCGCGGACATCCCCGGACGGAAGCGCTGCTCGGGATTTTCCATCCGCGCGATGACGCGCACGCTGCGCGTCGCCGGATCGAGCGTGGGATCCACCACGTCGATCTTCCCGGAAAGCTCGTAGCCCGGATACGCGGTGGTCGAGACGGTGACTTCCCGCCCTCGGTGAAGATCCGCCGCGTAGCGCTCCGGCACGGCGAACACGACCTTCAGCTCGTCCAGTTGGGCGAGGTCGGTGATGCGGCTGCCGGCGCGCAGGAAAGCGCCGGGGCTCACCTCGCGGGCGCCGACCACGCCGGAGAACGGCGCTGTGATCCGCGTCTTCGCCAGACGGGCGCGGGCGAGGTCCGCGTTCGCCTCGGCCACGCGCAGATCGGCCTCGGCGTCGTCCCAGTCCTGGGGTGCGGCCGCGCCCTGCTCGACGACGCTCTTCACACGGTCGGCCATGGACTTCGCCTGATCCCGGAGCGCCTCCGCCCGCGCGAGATCCGCGGCCAGCTCGGCGTCGTCGAGCTGCGCGAGCAGCGCGCCCTTGCCCACGCGGTCGCCCTCCCGGAACGGCAACGAGATCACGGCGGCGTCGATCTCGGAGACCACGTGCACGGCCTCCCCCGCCTCGAGGCCTCCCACCGTCTCGAACACGTCGGCGATGGGTGCGACCACGACCGGCGCCACTTCCACCGCGGTCGGGGGCATCTGGAACCCGCCGCCCTCGCCGCCGCCGCCGCCTTCGCTCGCGCTCCCACCGCATCCGGCCGCGGCCAGCGCCGCCGCGGCGAGCGCCGCCGGGAACTTCGCTCCGTTCGCTCTCATGGACTCTCCTCGGGTGCGAGACGCTCGAGCTCCGCGGCCGCCTTCGCCGTGCGGACCAGCGCGTCCGAATATCTCTCCTGCGCCGCGGCGAAATCCGCGCCGAGCCTCACCAGCTCGAACGCGGTCGTGCGGCCGTTGTCGTAGTCGATGCGGCCCACGCGGACCTGCTCCAGCGCCGCCTCCACTCCCTCGCGGGCGAGCGTCAGCCGGCGCACGCCGTGCGCCAGCTCGCGGTGGCGGGCGCGCACGTTCTCGCGGACGCTGCGCTCCAGCGCGATGACACGCTGCTCGGCGCGGGCCGCCTCTCCGGCGAGACGGTCCTTCTCGCCGCGGCCTTCGCGGAATCCGATCGGCACTTCGACGACGACGCCGACGCTCCAGGTCGGCGCGTCACGGCCGAGCGCCCGGTCCACGGCGTCGCCGCGGCCGCCGGAGGTGGCCACGCGCAGCGTGTCGGCCAGGCCGTCGCCGTCCAGATCGCCGAAGGTGATGGGCTGCGGATCCCCGGCGAGGCCGTTGCCGCCGAGCGAGCCGACCACGTCGAGCGCCGGGAGCGAGTTCCACTTCGCCGCGCTCGCCTCCGCGCGTCGCGCATCCAGCTCCTGCCGCGCGGCGCGCAGCTCCCCGTTGCGCTCCAGCGCGCGCGACACGAGCGCGTCTTCGGTGCCGACGGGCAGCTCGGCCGGCGGCTCGGTCGCGGCGTGCCAGCGCGTTCCCTCCGCCGGCGCACGGCCGAGCAGCGTCACCAGCCGGTCGGACACCTCGTCGAGGCCCTCCTCCTCGTCGATGGCGTCCAGCTCCTGCTCGGTGAGGAACACCTTCGCCGTGGCGACGTCGCTCGGGCCGACGAGACCGGCCGCGGCGCGGGACTCGGCCTGCTCGAAGAACGCGCGGGCCTGGTCGACGACGAGGCGCTGCACGGCGAGATCCCGCTCGGAGGCGTAGAGGTCCCAGTACGTGGCGACGGCGTCGGCCCGGACCGCGAGGTGCGCATCCGAGCGCCGCGCTTCGGCGGCGCGCAGCTGGCTGCGGGCCGCGGAGCGATTCCCCCAGGCCGCCGGCCCGAAGCCCTTGAGCAGCGGCTGACGGATGCGCAGCCGGCCGTTCGCCGTGTACATGGGATCGACCGTGGCGAAGTCGTCGCTCGTCTTCAGCCGCTGCGTCTCCAGACGGGCCTCGAGCTCCGTCCCGATCGGAAAGCGCATGCGCGCGCCGGCAGCGCCCTCGCTCGTCCTCGTCTCCACGATGCCGACGGTCGAGAAGGGCGAGGTGTTGGGCACGTCTTCCTCCGAGACGGTCAGGTCCCCGAAGAGCACCGGGTCGAACGCTCCGTTCTCCCGGCGAAGTGCGCCGGCCGCCGCGCGTACCGCAGCCTCCGCGTCGTGGCCGCCGGGGGGGGGCTGGAGGGAGCCGGCCCCGGCCGCGTCGAGCGTCAGGTCTTCGCCCCCGATCCCCACCCGCGCC
>JBQTGV010000219.1:0-10913 GCA_052390515.1 Candidatus Eiseniibacteriota bacterium
TCGGCGCCGCACCGAATCCGTTCGACGGCGGTACCGCCATCCGCTTCCGACTCGGTGAGCCGTCCGGCGTGCAAGTCCGCGTCTTCGACGCCGCCGGCCGCGCCGTGCGCACCCTGTCCGAGGCGACGCGGGCCGCCGGCAGTCACGAGATCACCTGGGACGGCCGTGACGATCAGGGGCGACCCGTCGGCTCCGGCGTCTACTGGTACGAGGTCAGGACCGACGCCGGCAGCGCTCGCGGCAAGCTCGTCCGGCTGCGCTGACGGCTCGCGGCCGGAACGTCACGAAGCCCCCGGTGGCAGGTCCGCCGGGGGCTTTCGCGTGGGTTGACCGGAACGCGTCCTGTGCTACCTTTCCAGGGCCTGGGAGGGACCGATGAGCCGGGATGCCCGCAAGCCCGAAACCGTCGAGGACGAGGCGCGCGCCTTCGCGCGCACCCCGGCTCCGCAGACCGGCGCCGATCGCCTCGATCCCGCCGCTCGCAAGACCGACGGTGACCGCCTCGACTCCACCGCTCGTGAGACCGACGGCAAAGCCCCCGATGCGGCCGCTCGCGTTCGCCCCGCAGGCATCACCGAGTACGACTACAGCAACTTCTACTCGGGGTCGGGCGAGGACCCTTTCGTCATGCTCGACCCGTTCGACGAGTGGTGGCAGCACGCGCGCCCCTGGGGCTACTACCTCTTCGGGCTGCCCATGCACACGGCGCCCCGCCCGCGCATCGACATCGTCGAGACGAAGGGCCGCACGCCGATCGACGACCTGATCAACCTGGCGTCGTACAACTACCTGGGCCTCTCCTACCGTCGCGAGGTGATCGACGCGGCCAAGGACGCGCTGGACCGCTACGGCCTGGGTGCCTCGGGGTCACCGATCCTCTCCGGCACGTTCGATCTGCACGAGCGGCTCGCCGAAAACCTCGCCCGGTTCAAACAGAAGGAGTCGGTGCTGCTCTTCCCGACCGGCTACAGCGCGAACCTCGGGGCCATCGCCGGGCTGATGCGCGCAGGCGACTGGGTGATCGCCGACCAGTGGGCCCACGCGAGCATCGTCGACGGCATCATTCTCTCGAAGGCGAACACGCGCTTCTTCCGCCACAACGACGTGGCCGACCTGGAGAAGAAGCTCAAGAAGGCCACGGGCAAGAAGCTCGTCGTCATCGAGGGCGTCTACTCGATGGACGGCGACGTGGTGCCGCTGCCAGACGTGGTGGAGGTGTGCCACCGCCACGGCGCGCGGATCATGCTGGACGAGGCGCACTCCGCGTTCGTGTTCGGCGAGAACGGCCGCGGCGTCGCCGAGCACTTCGGTCTGGAGGACGAGGTGGACGTGCACATGGGCACGTTCTCCAAGAGCCTGGGCGGCGTGGGCGGCTACATCGCCGGGTCGAAGAAGCTCACCCAGTACATCCGAGGCTTCGCCCGCTCCCACGTGTTCTCGTGCGCCATGCCGCCGGCCGTGGCCGCCGGGCTGATCAAGTCGCTGGAGCTGGCGCAGGCCGAGCCGGAGCTGCGGCAGCGGCTCTGGGAGAACGTGGGCTTCCTGCAGCAGCGCCTGCGGGGAGAAGGAGTCGACATAGGGGACTCCACGTCGCAGGTGGTGCCCATCATGATCCGGGACGACGACAAGATCTTCGCCATCGGCGAAGACCTGCTGCATCACGGCGTGTACCTGCATCCCATCCGCTACCCGGCGGTCGGCAAGCACCGCTCCCGTTTCCGGATCTCGGTCTCGGCAGCGCACACGCGTGAGCAGCTGCACGAGGGCGCCGGCATCATCGCCGACGTGCTGAGGAGACACGGAATATGCCGCTGACGCACTATCGCTTCCGCACCGCGGTCAGCGCGTTCGCCAAGATGCCGACGGAGCACGCCGCGGCGCTGCTTCCGCCGAACCTGCGGCCACTGGAGGTCACCCACGGCGCGGGAGTCTTCGCCGCCGTGGCCATCGACTTCACCGAGAGCGAAGTCGGTCCCTACCAGGAGCTTGTGCTGGCGGTGATCGTTCCGCCGATTCCCGAGGCCGGCGGTCACTACCCCAAGGCCGCGTTCTATCCGGTGGTGCTGGCGACGAGCACGCCCGCTTCCCGGCTGCACGCCAGCGAGCGATGGCTGTTGCCGCACTATCCCCACGACGTGGAGATCTCGTTCCAGGAGGAGCGGGACCGGACCAAGGTCTTCGTGTACGAGTCCGGAGAGTCGATCGTCGACCTCGTCGTCACCCGCCGCAAGTGGAACCCGGTGGAGCAGCTGTACCAGTCCTTCATGGTGGACTCCGGGCGATGCTTCAAGGTGGACATCCACATGAAGGGCGACATGTCCGTGCACGAGGAGGAGCGCGGTCTCCTCGAGCTCTACGAGCACCCCATGGTGCGCGGTATCGAGCGGGGTGAGATCGACCGGGTCCCCTTCCGCGAGCTGTGGATGCGCGACGGCGTGCAGACCTTCGAGGAGATCGAGCTGCTCGAGGCGCGGTAGGACGCGCCCCGGGCGGCGCGTTCCAGAGGGAAACGGGATGGCAAGCACGCTGACCCGCGAAGCACGGATCCTCGCGCTCGTCGACCGCAACGGGGCCGGCCTCGAGATCGGGCCGTCCTTCCGACCGCTCGTTCCCAAGTCCGCGGGCGGCAACGTCAAGATCGCCGACCACGCCGATGCCGAGACCCTGCGGACCAAGTACCGGGAAGTCCCGGGCGCTTCGGAGCGCATCGAGGACGTCGACTTCGTGATGAGCGGCGGCCTCGCGCAGTCCATCCCGCTCCGCTCCCACTTCGATTGGATCGTCGCCTCGCACGTCATCGAGCACGTGGCCGACCTGGTCGGCTTCCTGTCGGACTGCGAGCTGCTGCTGAAGCCCGGAGGCGTGCTCGCACTGGCCGTCCCCGACAAGCGCTTCTGCTTCGACGCCGCCCGAGGCATATCCGGCCTCGGCGAGGTCATGCGCGCTCACGCCGAGCGGAGGACGAAACCGGACCGGCACGACGTCCTGGACTACCACATGAACACGGTCTCGCGGGGCGGTGTCTTCGGGTGGCACGAGGGGTACGGGGAGCCGCTGACGCTTCTCTACGACAGTACCGAGTGGGCCGTCGCCCAGTCGAAGCGCGCGGACGCGGAGTTCGTGGACGTGCACATCTGGAGGTTCACGCCGAGCAGCTTCCGTCTGGTGATCGAGGACCTGCGGGCGCTCGGTGAGATCCGCCTGCGCGAGGCCGACTTCTCGGATACCGTGGAGCACGAGTTCTACGTGTCCCTGCGGACGACCGGCAGCGGCCCCCGGCTGACCCGGCTCCAGCTGCTGGCTCGAATCATCGAGGAGTGCCGGCACTGTTAGGCGTGCCTCACTCCAGCCCGCGCTCGGCCAGCTCCTCCTCGTCCCACCCCAGGTGATGGCCGATCTCGTGCAGGATCGTGATGCGGACTTCCTCCTCCAGCTCCTCGCGAGACGTCGCCACGCGCTCCAGGTTCTTCTGGAAGAGATACAGCGTGTTCGGAAGCACTCCCGAGTCCTGCACGGACTGCTCCAGAAGGCTTCGCCCGAGGAAGAGGCCGAGCAGCTGGGGATCGAGCGGTTTCTCCCCGCCGGACAGCAGCTCGAGCGGCGGGTACGGCAGGACGAAGAAGCCCGCGTCGTCGAGCACCTCGCGGACCTCCTCATCCAGCTCGGCCACGACTCCCTGCGCGAACTCCAGGAACTCGTCGTCGCTCATGGAGTACGGCTCGGGGTAACGCTCCGGATCGAGCCGGCGGGCCTCGGCGAACGAGATCAGCGCGCGGCGCTCGTCGCCGTCCCGCTCGGCGAGCAGCCCGCGCAAGTGGTGCGCGTCGGCCAGATCCGGGGCGTGCTCGAGCGCCTGCTCGACCTGCTCCTTGGCACCCTCCACGTCGAGCGAGCGGAACCGCGCCCAGCCCAGCGCGGCGTGCGGCTCCGCCCACTCCGGCGCCAGCTCCACGGCGCGGGCCAGCTCGGGCAGCGCCGCCTCCACCTCGTCCAGATCGAGGAGGCTCACTCCCAGCAGGTAATGGAACTCCGGAATCTCCTCGTCCTCGCCGAGCGCGCGCAAGGCTATCGCGGCGGACTCGTCCGACCGCCCCTCCTCGAGCAGGGTCCAGATCTGGTCCCAGAGTTCCTCGACGCGCGTGTCTTCCAAGTGATCCTCCCGCGGGTCAGCGCGGCTCGCCGCCCTGGAACACGGCCACTCCGAGGAGCATCGCCGGAACGGCGATGCACGCGACCTGCACCAGCCAGCCGATGAGGCACACGGCGAATGCCCGCGCGGTGCTGGTGTAGTCCAACGCCTGTCTCACCGCGACCACCATCGCCGCCAGCATCCACACCCCGGTCACCACCATCACGAAGGGGCCGAGCAGGGGAACCGCCCCCGCGACGCGCAGGATCCCCGGCGAAGCGGAGAAGCCCGTCGTACGCAGCAGCTGTCCGAGGGTGGCGTGCGTCTCCGGGGTGGGAAGCAGCTTCGCCCCGATGAACCAGGTGAGCACGGCCCAGAGGAACCAGCCGATCAGCGCGCCGAGGATGCTCGCCACGATCACGAACGTCTCCCCGCCGGCGGCCCCGATTCCTGCGGCGAGGCTCGCGAGAACGACAACCCCGAGCGCCTGGCCGGTGGCGCCCCCGTCCGCTTCCACATCCTCGTAGACCTGCGCGTCGAGCTTCGCCGCGCGGATCATCCGGTCGATCATGCTCATCGGACCCCTCCCCCTGCGTCGGGGCCTGGAGGCTACGCCGGATCGGGTCCGGGGACTAGCGCCGGCCGCATCGAACACCTTCTGACCCCGATCCGTCAGAGGAACGACGCCGGCGTGGTTCCGCGGGACACCGGCGTGATCCCAAGGGTCCCGGATCGTAAAAAGGGGTAATCGGCCGTGCAGAGGGCATTTCAAGCCTTTCACGCAGCTCGCCGGAGTCCGCGAAGATCTTGCGGAACCGCCCGCACCGGCGAAGAGTTAGGGCTTTACGGCCTTTTTGCCCCATCCGGCGCGTTCCCGGGCCGACAATGACGGAAGCGAGATGCCCCCTGAGCCGCTGAGCGTCCTGGTCGTCGAGGACGAACCCGGTCTGCGCCGCGCCCTCGTGGATCTCCTCGAGCGCGATGGGCACAGCGTCGTCTCCGTGGGCGACGGGGCAGCCGCCGTCGAGCGAGGCACGCGCGGCGCGTTCGACATCGTCCTGCTCGACTTGATGCTGCCGCGGGTGGACGGGATCGAGGTCTGCCGCGAGCTGCGCAAGACCCGGCCGACGCTGCCGATCCTCATGCTCACGGCGAGAGGAGCGGAGTCGGACAAAGTGCACGGGCTGCAGGCCGGCGCGGACGATTACGTGACCAAGCCGTTCGGCGCCCACGAGCTGCTGGCGCGGGTGCGCGCGCTGCACCGCCGGGCGGCGGCGACCGAAGCCAGACCGGAGGCGATCGAGGCCGACGGCTGCCGGCTGGATCTGGGGCGATGCATCGCGGTCCGCGACGGCATCCCGGTTCCGCTGACGAGACGAGAGGTCGGGATCCTGCGATGGCTGTACAATCACAAGACCCGCGCCGTCTCCCGCGCGGAGCTGCTGCAGGAAGTCTGGGGCGTTCCCGGCGAGCTGCAGACCCGCACCGTGGACATGACGATCTCCAACCTGCGTCACAAGGTCGAGGTGGACCCGGCACGCCCCCGCCTCGTCGTGACCGTGAAGGGCGTCGGCTACGCGTGGGGAGGCGGCGAACGGGAGTGACGCGCTCGTGAGGGCCGCGTCGCCCCGCGCGCCGCGCACGCTGGTCGCGGCGGTACTCCTGGCCGCGTCGGTGGCAATTCCGTGCACGGCTTGGTGGGTCATGGGCTCGCGTTCCGTCGAGCGCGAGTCCCGGGATCTGGTCGCGGCCTCGCGGGCCGAGAGCGCACGGTCGGCTGCGCGGCTGGCGGAACGCGTGCACGAGAGGCTCGCCTCGATCGAGCGCGCCGAGTCCCGCCGCCCCTACTACGAGTACAGCTACCGCTACCCGGACCTGAGCAAGAGCTGCGAGTGCTCGGGATGGATCGAGTCGCCGCTCGCGCGCGGGCCGGCCGACCCGTTCGTGGCCGCGCACTTCGAGATCGACCGGACGCTCGCGCTGACGCTGCCCACCATGCCCGAGGGCTCCGATCCCGCTCCGCCTGACCCTTCGCCCGGAGACGGCGAGCTGCACGCGCGTCTGCAGCGGGCCGCCCCGGCGATGTGGCGCGCCGCGGGAAGCGGTTCCCGCAGCGCCGACGCCGTGTCCGCAAGCTGGGGCGACGTCTCCGCGCTCGTCGAGCCGTTCCGGTGGCACTCCCTCGCGGTGGAAGGCGTTCACCAGCTCGTCGCGCTGCGCTCCGTGTTCGCTCCGGAGGGTCTGCGCGTGCAGGGCTTCGTCGTCTCACTCGACGCGGTGCGCGAGTCCTTCGAGCCGGAGTCCGTCTCCGCGGTGCTCCGCCCCGCCGCTCCCGCCGACGGGTCCATCGTGGAACCGCTGGGGCTGGCCGGCGTCGACTGGGAAGTCGTGGTGAGCCCGGGCGGATCGGAAGTCAGCGCCGTGGCCGCCGCCGACGCGCTTCGCGGCCGGTTCCACCGGCAGTTCTGGACCGGAACGGGCGCGGCCGCTCTCGCCGCGGCGCTCGTCGTCGGCCTGGTGGGAGGCGCCGAGCGTCTCGCCCGCGAGCGCTCCCGCTTCGCCGCGGCTGCCGCGCACGAGCTGCGAACGCCGCTCGCCGGACTGCGTCTCTACGGCGACATGCTCGCGCAGGGCCTCGGCGATCCCGGCGCCGGACGGGAGTACGCGCGGCAGATCGCGGCGGAGGCGGAGAGGCTCGGCCGCGTCGTGTCCAACGTGCTCGGGTACACGCGGCTGGAGCGCGGCGGTCCGCTCGTGCAGCCTGCGCCGGTGCTCCCCGGGGACGCCGTGCGGGAGGCGGCGGAGCGTCTTCGCCCCGCGGTCGAATCGAACGGCGCGCGCCTCGAGGTGCAGGTGGAAGATGGTCTCGCGGCAATACCCCTGGACGTCGACGCGCTGAACCAGATCGTGCAGAACCTGGTCGACAACGCCGAGCGCTACTCCCGGGACGCCGCCGACCGCACCATTCGCGTGGAGCTTCGCCGCGACGTGAAGCCGGGGGTCGTGCTCGTCGTCTCCGACCACGGCCCCGGCGTTCCGCCCCGTCACCGCCGCCGGCTGTTCCGCCCCTTCGCCTCGGGCGGCGAGCCGGACCGTCCCGCCGGGCTCGGCCTCGGGCTCACGCTCGTCGCCGCGCTGGCCGGAGCCCACCGCGGCAGCGTGTCCTACGCGGACGCTCCCGGCGGCGGCGCGGAGCTTCGCGTTTCCTTCCCCGGTGAGGTCGAGCTCCCGAGAGTGCGCTCCTGAGAGTACAATGGCGCCCTGCGAAGGGAGACCATGTCCACGAAGCCCGGTTCCACCGCCGAGGGCCGTCCGCCCGCGCCGGCACCCGCCCTGCTTCACGAGCGCGGCGTGTTCTGCAACCGCACGCTGAACCTCCGCTCGATCCGGACGATCGGGTACGACATGGACTACACGCTCGTGCACTACCGCGAGGACGAGTGGGAGCGGCGCGCCTACGAGCACACCCGCAAGAAGCTCCTGGACCGGGGATGGCCGGTCGGCGGCCTGCGCTTCGATCCCGACTCGGTGAGCCGCGGGCTGGCGCTGGATCTCGAGCTGGGCAATCTCGTCAAGGCGAACCGCTTCGGCTACGTGATCCGCGCCGCGCACGGAACGCGGCTGTTGGACTTCGACGAGCTGCGCCGCGTGTACGCGCGTACCATGGTGGATCTCGCCGAGGACCGCTTCGAGTTCCTGAACACGCTCTTCTCGCTCTCTGAGTCGTGTCTCTTCGGGCAGCTCGTCGATCTGTACGACTCCGAGGGGCTGCCGGGGATGCACAGCTACGCCGCGCTTTACCGGGAGGTGCGGTCCTCGCTGGACGAGGCCCACATGGAAGGAACTTTGAAGAAGGAGATGCTGGCCGATCCGGACCGCTTCGTGGTGCTCGACGAGGACGTGCCCCTCACGCTGCTCGACCAGAAGGAGGCGGGCAAGAAGCTCCTGCTCATCACCAACTCGGAGTGGGAGTACGCGCGGGCGATCATGTCCTACGCGATGGACCGCTTCCTGCCGTCCGGCACGACCTGGCGCGACCTCTTCGACGTCGTCATCGTGTCGGCGCGCAAGCCCTCGTTCTTCGGACCCGGCAGCCCGCTCTACGAGATCGTCGACGAGGAACGTGGCTTCCTGCAGCCGGTCATCGGCGGCCTTCGCCAGGGCGGCATCTTCCACGGCGGGAGCGCCTTGGCCGTGGAGCGCCACCTGGGCCTCGCCGGGGACGACGTCCTCTACGTGGGCGATCACCTCTTCGCCGACGTGCGCGTGTCCAAGGCCGTGCTGCGCTGGCGCACCGCGCTCATCCTGCGCGAGCTGGAGGACGAGATGCGCGAGGTGGTTCGCTTCCAGGAGAAGCAGCCGGCCCTGCACGCTCTCATGGAGGAAAAGGCCGCGCTCGAGCAAGAGATGTGTCAGCTGCGGCTGCGCAGCCAGCGCGTTCGGCGAAAGTACGGACCTGCCGACGACACGCGCGTTCCCGACCTGGACCGGCGCTTCTCGGCGCTCCGCGAGCAGGCCGTGGCTCTCGACGAACGCATCGCGCCGCTGGCCCGCGCTTCCAGCGAGATCGGCAGTCGCATCTGGGGCCCGTTGATGCGCGCCGGCAACGACAAAAGCCTCTTCGCCCGCCAGGTCGAGCGCTACGCGGACGTCTACACGTCCCGGGTGTCGAACTTCCTGCAGGCCACGCCGTTCGCCTTCCTGCGCGCCCCGCGGATGACCCTGCCGCACGACCCGAGCTAGGTCGCTACGGGCACCGCACGCACCGCGGTCATCGCGGCGGCACTTTTCGTGATGACCGGCGTGGCGGCGCTCCTCCACGAGCGGGTCGTGTGCGTGGTGGCGGAGCGTCACCTGCTGCCGCACTGGGACCCGGCCGCACACCTCCTCGACGGATGGATCGGCTGGTGGTCGCTCCGCACCATGCAGCCGCTGACCTTCCTCTGGAACTTCTGGGAGGAAGGACTCTGGCCGCCGGCCTACGCGCTCTGGCAGATCCCCTTCTACTTCGCGGCGGGGCCGGAGCTCACCTCCGGGCTCCTGGCGACGCTCGCCGCGTTCGTGCTGCTGGGCGTGACCGGCGCCCTGGTGCTGGTGCTGAGCTCGCCGAAGGGCGATACCGCGCTCGTGCCCGTTTCGCTCTGGCTCCTGCTGGTCACCACTTCGCCCTACTACCTGGCGTACTCGTCGATCGGGATGATGGAGATGTTCGGGGCCTTCGCGCAGAGCCTCGTGTACCTCGCGTGGTCGGTGGAGCGGCGAAGACGCAGTCCGGCCTCGGGCCGGCTCTTCGCGCTGAGCCTGACGCTGCTCTTCTTCGCGAAGTACAACTACCTGGTGCTGTGCGCCGCCCCGATGCTCCTTCACGAGGTTCTCGAGCGCACGGCCGGCGCGTCCCTCGGCCGGCGTGTCGAGCTGGCGAAGAGCGCACTGCGGCGCGCGTGGGCTTCCCCGACGCTCGTGGCCGTGGCGCTCTACCTCGTGGCGCTGGCCGTCCTCGTCCGCTCCGGAGGCTTCGAGTTCCACGTGGCGGGCCACGAGGTGCAGGTGCGCCGCGTCGGGTCGACGGGGCACGTCGTGCTGCTCGCCGTGGGCGCGCGCCTCCTGTTCCTGCACCGGCGGGGCAGGATCGACTGGGCGTCCCTCTTCGCGAAGGACCGGCGCATCCGCCCGCTGCTGATCTGGTTCGTCCTGCCGGTGACCGTGTGGCTGCTCTCGCCCTACCCGAACCACCTGCGCGACTTCGTGGATCTCCTCGTCAACCAGCCGCACGGCGTCGAGGGACTCGGTTCTTCCGTCGGGCTCTACGCACGGGCGCTCGGCCAGTACTTGCGCGGGACGCCGGAGCTCGTGATCACGCTCGTTCTGTTCGCGCTCGTCGGCGTCCGCTTCCGGCGATGCACTCCGCTCGCGCAGTTGATGTTCGTGACGGCGGCCGCGGGCTTCGCCCTGAGCGCGCTCCACCAGAACCGCCAGGAGCGCTTCCTCTTCACCACGGTCCTCCCGCTGTGGCTCGCGGCGGCGGCCGTGACCGTCGGGTGGTTCGGCGCCGGCATCTACCGCCGTGCGGTCGGCGCGGCCCTCGCCCTCGCGATGCTCGTGCAAACCGCGCGGGCGGTCCCCCCGCTGATCGACTCGGAGCCGTTCCGCGCGCGCGCGTTCGCCTTCTACGTGGAGGGCGAAGAGATCCCGGCCGCGTTCGGCTGGCTGCGCGGGCGGCTCCCCCGTGACGGCCGGCTCGTCGTGCACGGGCGCGGCACTCGGTTCTCGCCGTCGTTGTTCGCCTGGGAGCTCGGTCCGCCCGCCGGGTTCGCGCGCTTCCCGGTCTGCTTGAACAACAGCGGTCCGGAGGACCGCACCGCGGCGAATCATCTCCTGCTGATCGTGTCCACGGGCCCGGTCACGGACCCGGACATCGACCTGCACGACGACGTGCACCGGGAGCGCGTGCAGCGCCGCGTCGACCGGGGCGAGTTCGAGCCGGACGCCGTCCTCCCGCTCCCCGAATCGGGCCTCGAGTTCCGGCTCTACCGGGCGAGGGCCGGCGGCGAGTAGGCCCGGCGCTGCCACCGTGGCCGTCAGCGTGGCAGCCGCTGCCACATCGCCGGGGTGGAATCCGGCTCCCGGCACCGGCAGCACCGCACCGAAGCCAGTGCCGGCAAACGAGATACGAACTCTGCCGCCTCGGGCACGCGTCTTGCGTTTCCTCGCCGCGTCGTATCTGCGGGGCTGACCCGAGCGAAGGGAGAACTCATGGGAAAGATCATCGGCATCGACCTCGGCA
>JBQTGV010000220.1:0-16777 GCA_052390515.1 Candidatus Eiseniibacteriota bacterium
CCTCTGCTCTGGTCGATCTGGCCATGAGCCCGACGGCCGCTCTGAACCCGTTCGTGATCGCGGCCGACGACTACGAGGAGGTCGTGGGAGCGAACGCTCTCGACTACCACTGGTTCGGCGCGCGGTACACCGATACGGGGATCAGCGTCGGCAACAACGGCGCCGTCCGGCTCGGCACGAACGTCTGGCTGAACATCAATCCGGTGAACCAGCCCTTCCCCGCGACGAACCACTCCGACATTCTCGCCGCGTTCTGGGACGATCTGGATGCGACCAACGCAGGCGACGTCTGGTTCGACACGATGGCCGGTGGCTTCCTCGTCCACTGGCGGGGCGTGGAGATCTTCGGGCTCGCCGGCTCGAACATGAACCTGGAGATCATCTACCGGACGAATCCCGATCCCTGCTCGCAGGCGGGGTATCCACCCTGCTCGGAGATCCAGCTCGTGTACGGCGTGCTCGACGGAGCCGGCGACGTGGCCCGCGCCACGGGCAGCGGCGCGTCGATCGGGATGCAGAACAACGCCGCCAGCCTCTACCACTCGTTCAGCGTCAACACCGCGAACGCGGTCCGCGAGGGGTACACGATCACCTACGCGTGGGACGGAACGGCCGGCGACTACGTCAGGGTGCGGTAGAGCTCGCCAGGTCCTTCCGCCCTTCCGTGTAGATCCGGTAGCAGGCGAGGAAGAGCGAGAGCGCCGCGGGGCCGAGCAGGATTCCCAGGAATCCGAACACCTTCAGTCCGCCGAGCAGGGCGAGGAAGAGCCAGAGGATCGGCAGCCGCGTCTGCCTTCCGATGAGCCACGGCTTGAGCACGTTGTCGACGAGGCTGACCACCAGCGTCCCCCAGATCAGCAGGCCCACGCCCGCGGCCGTCCTTCCGGTGACGATCAGGCCGATGCCCACCGGCAGCCAGACCGCCACCGGGCCGACGAAAGGAATGAGTGCCGAGACGAGCGTCACGGCTCCGAGAACGACGGGTACGGGTGCCCCGGCCACGGCGAATCCGATTCCTGCGAGCACCGCCTGCACCGCCGCGGTGATGACCACGCCGCGGAACACGGCGTTGATGGTGTCGCCGGCGATCTGAAGCAGGTTCGAGGCGTGCTCCGGCTCGAGGGGAAGCGCCCGCTTGACCTGCTCGAGCCAGCCCGGTCCGTGACGCAGGAAGAAGAAGTAGATGAGCGCGGTCACGACGCCGCCCAGGAAGCGGGCCGGCGCGCTGCGACCGATCTCTTGCAGCTGGCCGAGTGCGAGGTCGCAGAAACCGGAAACGGCCTGCCGCAGGGCCTCCTCGATTCCCGCGGCTCCCGGTTCCACGATGTCGGGAAGCAGCTGCACGACGATCGGCTTCAGCCGCGAACCCTCGAGCCAGGCGGCCACCCTCTGGAACGTCTCCCCGCCGAGGTACTCCCGGATGGACGGCCACAGGTTCTGAACCTGCGAGGCGAAGTTGATCAGCAGCAGCGCGGCGGGCGCGGCGAAGATCAGGATCGTGAAGAAGGTGGAGAGCGCCGCCGCG
The DNA here is from genome assembly GCA_052390515.1 of Candidatus Eiseniibacteriota bacterium. Taxonomy (GTDB): domain Bacteria; phylum ARS69; class ARS69; order ARS69; family ARS69; genus JBQTGV01. The sequence goes on from JBQTGV010000220.1 coordinate 1,526, forward strand.
GTACGCTCGCGGCCGCCGACGAGACGCAGCACGCGCTGGTGCATCGGGAAGAACAGGGCGGCGAGGGCGGCGGCCCAGAGGATCGCGCGCAGCACGGGGGCGTAGATGATGATGAGGAAGGCGAGCAGCCCGAGCACGATGGCGCCGAATCCGAGCGCCAGCGCGATCCTACGAAACTCGGCGACGCCGGACGCCACCAGACCCGACCGGCGCGCCGCGGGGGAACCTGTCTCGTCGGGACCCGAGGTCGTGGACATGGCGGGGGCGAGTATACTCACCCGGCCGCGGTCGACCAGCTCGATCAGAGATCGACGTTGCGGAGCCGCAGGGAATTGGCGATGACCGAGACCGACGAGAGGCTCATCGCGGCCGCGGCGAACATGGGTCCGAGCAGGATGCCGAACGCGGGATAGAGGACGCCGGCCGCGACCGGAACGCCCGCCGCGTTGTAGAGGAAGGCGAAGAGCAGGTTCTGGCGGATGGTCGCCATGGTCGCGCGGCTGAGCTCCCGCGCGCGCACGATGCCGCGCAGATCGCCCTTCACCAGCGTCACGCCGGCGCTCTCGACGGCGACGTCGGTTCCGGTGCCCATGGCGATTCCGACGTCGGCAGTGGCGAGCGCGGGCGCGTCGTTGACGCCGTCGCCCGCCATCGCGACGATCCGTCCGCTCTCCTGGAGCTCCTTCACCTTCGCGGCCTTCTCATCGGGGAGGAGCCCGGCGACGACCTCGTCGATTCCGAGACGGCGAGCCACCGCGTCGGCGGTCACGCGGTGGTCACCGGTGAGCATGACGAGGCGCAGCCCGGCGGCGTGAAGCGCCGCGACCGCTTCCGCCGCCCCCGCCTTGACCGGATCGGCGGCCACGAGGTACCCGGCCGCCTCCCCGCCGACGGCGGCGAACAGCACCGAACGGCCGTCCGCGCGCCAGGCCTCGGCACGGGCGGCGAGGCGCGACGCGTCGACGCCGGACTCCTCCAGGAAACGCCGGGTGCCGAGCAGCACGCGCCGTCCGTCGACGAAGCCGGTCACTCCGCGCCCGGGAAGCGTGCGCACGGCCCCGGCCTCGGTCCGTGGCACTCCGCGGCTCTCCGCTGCGGCGACGACGGCGGCCGCCAGCGGATGCTCGCTGCCGCGCTCGACCGCGGCCGCCACGCGCAGCAGCTTCTCTTCGCTCAGGGTGTCCGACTCGATCCGCTCGAGCACCGGCCGTCCCTCGGTCAGCGTTCCAGTCTTGTCCAGCGCGAGGATCTCCACGGAGCGCAGCGTCTCGATGGCCTCGGCGTCCCGGAAGAGCACGCCGGCCCTCGCGCCACGGCCCGCCGCCACCGTGACGGCCATCGGCGTGGCCAGACCGAGGGCACACGGACAGGCGATGATCAGCACGGCGACGGCGTTCACCAGGGCGAAGGCCAGACGGGGCGACGGTCCGAAGAGCGCCCAGAGTACGAACGCCGCCGCCGCGACGGCGACGACCGCGGGGACGAACCAGGCCGAGACCGCGTCCGCCAGCCGCTGCACCGGCGCGCGGCTGCGCTGCGCATCGGCCACCATCTGCACGATGCGGGCGAGGAGGGTGTCCCGGCCGACGCGCTCCGCGCGCATGGTGAGCGGGCCGTTGCCGTTGAGCGTCGCGCCGATGAGCCGGTCCCCGGCACCTTTCTCGACGGGGATGGGCTCGCCGGTGACGATGGACTCGTCCACCGAGCTCGTTCCCTCGAGCACGATGCCGTCGACGGGGACCTTCTCTCCCGGACGGACGCGGAGCCGATCGCCGGCGGCGACGTGCTCGAGCGGCACGTCCGACTCGGAGCCGTCCGCCTCGATGCGTCGCGCCGACTTCGGAGCGAGGCCGAGGAGCTCGCGGATGGCGGCGCCGGTGCGGCCGCGCGCACGCAACTCCAGCACCTGTCCAAGCAGCACGAGGGTGACGATGACCGCCGCCGACTCGAAGTAGACCGGCACCAGTCCGTCGTGTCCGCGGAACGAAGCGGGGAAAGCCACCGGGCGCAACGTGGCGAAGACGCTGTAGAGGTAGGCGGTTCCGGTGCCGAGCCCGATCAGCGTGAACATGTTGGGGCTCTGTCGGAGCACCGACGTCCAGGCCCGCTGGAAGAACGGAAGCCCGCCCCACAGGACGACGGGCGTCGCCAGGGCGAGCTCGAGCCAGCGTAGCGCACCATCCGCGGAGTGTCCGAGTCCCATGGCGACGACGACGAGCGGCGCGGTGAGGACCGCGCAGACTACGAAGCGGCGACCCATGTCGGCGAGCTCCGGGTCGTCGACCGGCTCCGCAGTGATCTCCATGGGCTCGAGCGCCATTCCGCACTTCGGGCAGCTGCCCGGGCCGACCTGCCGGACCTCCGGATGCATAGGGCAGGTGTAGACGGCGCCGGGAACGGCTGGTTCGTCGCGCCCGCCCGGAGTCGTTCCCGCCGGGAGAGCCCCTGCCGCCGCCAGGTACTTCGCCGGGTCCTTCGCGAAACGTTCCCGGCATGCCTCGCAGCAGAACCGGTACGTCGTCCCCGCGTGCACGTGGGACGGAGCCGCCTCCGACGTCACGGTCATGCCGCACACGGGATCGATGCTGGGTTCGATCATGGAGCCATCTATGCGGCGCACGAGAGATCGCGTCAACGGCTGGCGCGTCCGGGCGCCCGCTGCGGGGCAGACCGCGAAGGCGCGTGACCGCTCCCTCGTGCTAGATTGACTGCTTCCACCCACAACGGCCGAGTGGAGGTTCGCCATGGGTCAGCCCGTCGTGCACTGGGAGTTCTGGTCCGAGGACCCGGAGAAGGTTTCGAGCTTCTACAAGAAGGTGTTCGGCTGGGAGATCCGCCACATCCCGGAGATGAACTACCGCCTGGTCGAGACCGGCGGGACGGGAGGAATCAACGGCGGGATCATGACGCCGCAGAAGGGGCCGTGGCCTGGGAAGATGGCGTTCTACATCGACGTCGACGACATCGAGGCGTTCGCGGGGAAGATACGGGAAGCAGGCGGGGAGATCGTCGTCGACAAGGTGGACGTTCCGGGGGTGGGACAGTTCGCCCTGTTCGAGGATCCGGAAGGACGGGTGCTGGGGATGTGGAAGCAGCGGAAGTGAGTTCGGCGGAAGGCCCTTGCGCCCCGGTGCTCGTTTCCCCATCAGGACACCGCGTCTTCCGTGCCGGCCGGTTGACCCGGCGTGCGTCGAAGCCGATAATGGTTGGGTCGAATCGGAGGTCGGTCGAGTGTTCTCGAAGGCGTTTCGCGTGCTGGCGGCACTCCTGGTCGCCGTGCCCCTCGGGGTCGGAGGCCTGTGCTGCTGCCTCCTCGGCGCCCCCGACGCGCATCGCCACGCGGCCGCCCCCACCGCCCTCGCGCCCTGCTGCGCCGACGAGAACACGCCGGCGGCACCTCGGCCCGGCCCCGCGGACGACGAGGACTGCTCGTGCCCGTCCCGCGATGCCGGCGTGCTCGCCGCGTCGGTTCCGGCCGAGGGCGCGGCGCCGACCGCGCCGGCGTGCGTCGCCGTGACGGTGGTGCCGACGGTCGAGTCCATCCTGGCAGGTCCGGCCGGTCTGTCCGTCCGAACGACGCCGTACCCGCCACCGAAGGTCCCGGCCTACCGGACGCTCTGCGCCATCCTCTGCTGATCCTCCTTTCCGTGAAGCACTGACGCGGCGGGGCGAAGTACGCCCTGCCGCTCCCGAACGGAAGGGAGTTCCTCATGAGATCGCTTGCCATGCTGTTCGTCGCGCCGTCGTGCGCTCTCCTCGTCTTGCTGGCGGGAGCGCGAGCGGCGTGCGCTCCGGCCGCCGAGGGCGACACGCTCGACCTGCAGGGCCTGCTGCGAGAGGCCGTGGCGAATCATCCGGAGGCCTCTCGCGCACGTGCTGCCGCCCGGGCGGAGGAGGAGCGAGTGCCGGCGGCCGGCGCGCTGGAGAACCCCGTTCTGGAGCTCGCGCTCGACGAGCGGCCGTTCGACGGGAGCCGCGCCGGTCAGCGGCAGATCGGCCTCTCACAGGCGGTCCCGTTCCCGGGCAAGCGCGGGAGGCGGACCGAGGCGGCCCGCCACCAGGCCGACGCCGCACGCGAAGCGGCGCATGCGGTGGAGCGCACGATCATCGCCGAAGTGAAGGTTGCCTACTGGGAGCTGTTCCTGCAGGAGAACCGTACCGCGATCCTCCGCGAGAGCCGCACGACGCTGTCCGACGTGGTGGCTTCGGCGCGCGCCCGGTACGAGACCGGCCTGGGCGGACAGCAGGAGCTGCTCCTCGCGATGGTGGAAGCCGGCAAGCTCGACGGCGAGATCCTCCACGGCGAGGCGGTCACGTCCGCCGCTCGATCGCAACTGAACCTTCTCGTGGGGCGCGATGCCGAGGCTCCGCTCGGTCGGGCCGTGGTCGATTCGCTCACGCCGTTCGATGCACGTCTCGAGGATCTCGTCGCGGCAGCCCGTGACACGCACCCGTCGGTGCGCGCGGCGGAGGGAGAAGCGGCCGCTGCCGCCGCGGAAACTCGTCTCGCGGCCACCGCCGCGCGACCGGACTTCGAGCTCGGCGGAATGTACATGCAGATGCCGGGGGAGTCGGACGAGTGGCGGGCGTCGCTGGGAGTCACCCTTCCCGCCTGGAAGGGGCGAAAGGAGGATGCCGCCGCGCGGGAGGCCGCTCACCGTCACGAGGCGGCGCTCGGCGCGCTCGACGCGGAGCGCCTGCGCGCGGCCGCCTCCGTCGAGGAGCAGTACGCGCACGTCGCGTCCGAGCGGCAGATCGTGGAGCTGTATCGCCGCGAGATCCTGCCGCAGGCGGAGCTCGCCTACCGCAGCGCCCGGACCGGCTATCTCGCCGGCCGCGAGACGTTCCTCGTGCTGCTCGAGGCGGTGCGAACGAGCCTCGAGCTCCGCGAGTCCTACTACGAGTACTTCGCCGACTCGGAGATGCACCTCGCCTGGCTCGAGCAGGCGGTAGGTCAGGATCTCGTTCCATGGGAGGTGGCGCCATGAAGCGCACCGTGCTCGTCGCGCTCCTCGCGACGGCCCTCGCCCTCTTCGCCCTGACGGCCTGCTCGCCGCGTGAGGGGAAGGGCGATGCTTCGCGGGAAGAGACCTGGTTCTGCCCCATGCACCCGCAGGTCATCTCCGACCGACCGGGAGAGTGCCCGATCTGCCACATGAGTCTCGTCCCGGCGACCGAGGCGGGGACGGACGGGGCGATGAGCGCGCACGTCGGCGAGCTCGAGACCGGTGCCGGTGCGCCCGCGGGTCACGCCCCGATCTCGATCAGCGCCGAGAAGGCGCGCCTCATCGGAATGCGCTGGGAGGTCGTGACGCGCGCTCCGTTCGCCGCTCCCATCCGGACGGTCGGCCGCATCGAGTTCGACGAGAGGCGCGTCCACCACGTACACACGCGCTACGAGGGGTACGTCGATCACGTCTTCGCGGATTTCGGCGGGAAGTTCGTCCGCAAGGGTGAACCGCTCGCGTCGATCTACAGCCCGGAGCTCCTGACCACGCAGGAGGAGTACCTGCTCGCGCTGGCGGCCGCCCGTGACGCCGCGGCCCGCGATGGATCCGTGCCACGCGCCGCCCAGGAGCTGGTCGACGCCGCGAAGCGCCGGCTGCTCCTCTGGGAGGTGGACCCCGCCGAGATCGAGGAGCTGGAGCGGACCGGCAAGCCGCTGGAGACGCTGCGCATCTACGCGCCCATCTCGGGAGTGGTGACCGAGCGCACCGCGTATCACGGCATGAAGGTCGGTCCCGAGGACACGCTCTTCGATCTGGCCGACCTGTCCCGCGTGTGGGTGATCGCGGACGTGTACGAGTACGAGCTGCCCCGCGTCGCGGTGGGGCAGGAGGGCATGATGACGCTGCCCTACTGGCCGGGCCGCATTTGGACCGGTGCCGTCGGGTACATCTTCCCCACGGTCGACGAGAAGGCTCGAACGGTGAAGGTGCGCCTCGAGTTCGAGAACGCGGGCGGAGATCTCAAACCCGGGATGTTCGCCGACGTCGTCCTTTCCGGCCGTTCCGCGACGGCACTCTCCGTTCCCGAGGACGCGGTGCTGGACAGCGGCACGCGCAAGCTCGTCTTCGTGCGAACCGGGGAGGAGAGGCTCGAGCCGCGGGAGGTGGTGACCGGAGTGCGGGCCGGCGGCCGCATGGAGATCCTCCAAGGCGTCACCGAGGGGGATTCCGTGGCGCTCGGGGCGAACTTCCTGCTCGACTCCGAGTCCCGCTTGCGGGCGGCCGTGTCGTCGGCGTCGGGAGGCGCCACCAGGCCCGTCGATGATCACGCCGGGCACGGCCGGCCATGATCCGGGCGATCATCCGCTGGTCGGCGGAGAACCGCATCCTGGTCGTCGCGCTCTACGCGATGTTGATCGCTCTGGGCGTGCTCGCCGTGCAGGAGATCGCGCTCGACGCCATCCCGGACCTGTCCGACACGCAGGTGATCATCCTCTCCCGCTGGGACCGCAGCCCCGACATCCTCGAGGATCAGGTCACCTACCCGATCATCACCGCGTTGCTCGGGGCGCCGCGGGTCAAGGCGATCCGCGGCTTCTCGGACTTCGGCTACTCGTACGTGTACGTGATCTTCGAGGATGGGACGGACACCTACTGGGCGCGGTCGCGCGTGCTCGAGTACCTGTCGAAGATCGAGGCCCAGCTCCCGGAGGGCGTGAAGACCGAGCTCGGCCCGGACGGGACGGGAGTCGGCTGGGTCTACCAGTATGCGCTCGTCGACGAGTCCGGGAAGCACGGCGTGCAGGAGCTGCGATCGTACCAGGACTGGTTCCTGCGCTACGCGTTGCAGTCCGTCGAGGGCGTGGCCGAGGTGGCCACGTTCGGCGGACTGGTCAAGCAGTACCAGGTGACGGTGGAGCCGAACCGGCTCGCCGCCTACGGGCTGGCGCTGTCGGAGGTCGCCGCCGCGATCCGGAGGAGCAACGAGGACGTCGGCGGCCGGCTCCTGGAGTTCTCCGGACGCGAGTACATGGTCCGCGGCCGGGGCTACATCCGCTCCCTCTCCGACATCGAGGAGATCGTGCTGGCCACCAACGACGCGGGCACGCCGATCCGCGTGCGCGACGTCGGGTCGGTCTCGCTCGGTCCGGACATCCGCCGCGGGGTCGGGGACCTCGACGGCCGCGGCGACGCCGTCGGCGGTATCATCGTGATGCGCACCGGGGAGAACGCGCTCACCGTCATCGAGCGCGTCCGCGAGAAGATCCGCTCGATCGAACCGTCACTGCCCGAAGGCGTGAAGATCGTAACCACCTACGACCGCTCCGAGCTGATCCTGCGCGCCATCCACACGCTCCGGGAGAAGCTCGTCGAGGAGATGATCATCGTCTCCCTCGTCATCCTCGTGTTCCTCTGGCACTTCCCCTCCGCGATCGTCCCCATCGTCACCATTCCGATCTCCGTGCTGCTGGCGTTCATTCCCATGAAGCTGCTCGGCGTCGGGGCCAACATCATGTCGCTCTCGGGGATCGCCATCTCCATCGGCGTGCTCGTGGACGGCGCCATCGTCGAGGTGGAGAACGCCTACAAGAAGATCGAGCGCTGGAATGCGGGCGGCCGCCAGGGCAGCTTCCATGCGGTCCGCCTCGAGGCGCTGCAGGAGGTCGGGCCCTCGGTCTTCTTCTCGCTGCTGGTGATCGCCGTGGCGTTCCTTCCCGTGTTCACGCTGGTGGATCAGGAGGGCCGGCTCTTCCGGCCGCTTGCCTTCACCAAGAACCTGACCATGGCCATCGCCGCCCTGCTGGCCATCAGTCTCGACCCGGCGCTGCGCATGATGTTCGCCCGCGTCGACCCGTTCGCCTTCCGGCCGCGCTGGGCGGCGTCGCTGGCGACGAGACTCGCGGTCGGGCGCTACGTGCCGGAGGAACGGCATCCGGTCAGCCGGGCGATGTTCCGCGTGTACGAACCGGTCTGCCGCTTCGTGCTGCGCAGACCCAAGGCGACGATCGCCGGGGCCGCACTAGTGGTGCTGTCCACCGTTCCGGCGTACCTGTCGCTCGGCTCGGAGTTCATGCCGCCGCTGCACGAGGGCTCCATCCTGTACATGCCGACGACGCTGCCGGGCATCTCCGTCAGCGAGGCGTCGCGCCTGCTGCGGGTGCAGGACGAGCTGCTGAAGTCGTTCCCCGAGGTGCAGAGCGTTCACGGGAAGGCCGGGCGCGCCGAGACGGCGACCGATCCCGCGCCGCTTTCCATGATGGAGACGGTGGTCGTGCTGAAGCCGGAGGCGGAGTGGCGCGAGAAGCCTCGGTGGTACTCGTCGTGGGCTCCGGACTGGCTCGCCGCCGGACTCCGACCGCTCTGGAACGACCGGATCTCGCACGAGGAGCTGGTCGCGGAGATGGACCGGGCGCTGCGCATCCCCGGCTCGACCAACGCGTGGACCATGCCCATCAAGAACCGCATCGACATGCTCTCGACCGGCATCCGCACGCCGGTCGGCGTCAAGGTGTTCGGCGCCGACGTGCACGAGATCGAGAGGATCGGGGAGCGCATCGAGGCGATCCTCCGGGAGGTGCCCGGGACGCGCTCGGTCTTCGCGGAGCGGGTGGCCGCCGGCTATTACCTGGACTTCGAGCTGGACCGCGAGGCACTCGGCCGGCACGGACTCATGGTCGACGACGTGAACGAGCTCATCCTCACCGCCGTGGGCGGGGAGGCGCTGACCGTCACGGTGGAGGGACGCGAGCGCTACACGGTCAACGTGCGCTACCCGCGAGAGCTGCGGGAAGATCCGGAGCTGCTCGGCCGCGTGCTGGTCACGACGCCGTCCGGCGCTCAGGTGCCGATCGCGCAGCTCGCGCAGATCCGGTTCGTCGAGGGGCCGGCCATGCTCCGCGACGAGAACGGGCTGCTCGCCGGTTACGTCTACGTGGACTTCGACACCTCGGAGCGGGACGTCGGCGGGTACGTCGCCGACGCGAAGCGTGCCGTGCAGGAGCAGCTCGAGCTGCCCACCGGATACGCCATCTCCTGGAGCGGGCAGTTCGAGAACATGATGCGGGTCGCGGAGCGGCTGAAGGTCGTGATCCCGGTGACGCTCCTGCTGATCGTCCTGCTGCTGTACGCCAACACCAAGTCGGCCATGAAGACGTTCATCGTCCTCACCGCGGTCCCCTTCAGCATCGTGGGTGCGGTGTGGCTGCTCTGGCTCCTGGACTACAACGTGTCCATCGCGGTGTGGGTGGGCGTCATCGCACTCATGGGGCTCGACGCGGAGACGGGCGTCTTCATGCTGCTCTTCCTGGACCTGGCCCACGACGAGGCGAAGCGCGAGGGCCGCCTGCGGAACCGCGCGGACCTCGTCGAGGCGATCGTGCACGGCGCGGTGAAGCGCGCCCGGCCCAAGGCGATGACTGTGTGCGCCGCGTTCCTGGGGCTCCTGCCGATCATGTGGTCGACCGGTGCGGGCGCGGACGTGATGAAGCGGATCGCCGCGCCGATGGTGGGCGGGCTCTTCACCTCGTTCGTGCTGGAGTTGCTGGTCTACCCGGCCGTGTACCTGCTGTGGAAGGGGCGGGAGCTGCGCGGCCGCCCCGCCTGACCCGGCGCGGCGAGCGGGGGCGGCTCACGGCCGCCCCCGTTCCTGATCACGGCTCGTGCCGACTGCTACGACATCGGAGAGGGCGGCGCCTTCTCCACCTGGAGCTCGTCGATGGCGCCCCAGTCCGCGCCGTTGATGTACTCGCCGCGGATGAAGATGTCGGTCACTCCGGTGAGCGCGTCGAGGATCTGGGCCTGCGTGCCCGTACCGCTGTTCACCTTGAAGTGCGCGGCGTCGATGGGGATCTCGAACTTGAAGAACCCGTTCGTCGGGATGAAGGGGCTCGGGTGGCGCGCCGCGAGCCGGGTGCCGTTCTTCCCGTAGATCACGACGTCGTCGGCCGCGAAGGACTGCCCGGCCGGGCCGACCCACAGGTAGTAGCTGATCTTCCCGCCGTAGAAGTGCGACCAGTCGCCGCCCCACGCGAGGGGCGCACGGAAGTACCATGTGCCGCCCGTGGCCTGGTCCGCCGCGTACAGATAGTTGCCGGAGAAACCGCCCGACCGGATCTGGAGGCTCTGGAAGTCCGCGTACCCGGACCAGCCGGCCAGGCCGCCGTCGAAGTTCTCCGCGTACGTCCCCACCGACACCACGGTGCAGGTCTTCAGGTCGTAGTCCGTGGCCACCTTGATGTTGACGACGGAGTTGTCGTAGACGTTGCGGACCACGTAGGAGAGCGGCACACCGGTGGTGATGTCGCCGCCCTGGGTCAGGAACGTCGCCACCTGATCGATGTCGCCCTGGAACGTGGCGAGCGCCTGGTTGGAGTCGCCGCCCAGCGCGAACACCTTGATGTTCACGTTCTCCAGGCTGCTCACGTACTCGCCGTCCAGGTGCGCCGAGCCGCCCGCGAGCGCCGCCTTGTACGAGGCGTCCACCGAGGCGCGCATGTCACGGACGCTGGAGGTGGACTCCACCAGCAGGTAGAAGCGGCGGCCGTAGGTCACCGACGAGATGTACGTTGCGGGGTTGCCGGGTCCGACGTACCTCGCCAGGTCCGCCGGGGTTACGACCGGCGCGAAGAGCTCGTCGGTCGACGTCGGCAGGTCGAACGCCATGGTGAAGAAGCGCTGGTTGAGCTCGACCAGCATCCGGTTGTAGGTCCGGTCCTGGCTGAAGCTGAGCCTCGTCCTCACGTTGGTGGTCAGGGAATTGACGTTGACGCCCATGCTGAGAGCCATCTGGCTCTCGGACTGGACCTCGCTGAACGAGTAGTTGAACCCGGCGGGAACGACGCCGCTGTTCTGCGCCAGGATCTCGTTCATCGCCTGGATGACGCTGCTGTATTTCACCTCGTCCACGTTCGCGAAGTTCAGGGTCGAGCCGTTCAACAGGTTGATGGAGATCGTGCCCGGTGCGCGCTTCACGACGATCGGGTCCGGCGTGGCGCCGCCCAGGGACTGTCCCTGGAGCATGTTGCCCGGGTAGACGACTTCCGCGTTCGGGTCGAACGTGGCGTAGTCGCTCGGAGCTTGGACGACGCTGCGCCGCTCCGTCGTGCAGCTGAAGACCGTGCCGTCCTGCCCCGTCTCCTGTCCGGACGCGAGGACGGAGACGTCCTCGGAAGGCTGGACCTTCTCGTAGACGCCGCCGTACGCCACCACGCCGTCGAAGGTGTTCAGGTCGGGGCCGTCCGGGCCGGCGCGGTCGTCGCCGCAGCCGGCGGCCAGCAGTCCGGCGGTCAGCAGTCCGGCGGTCAGCATCGTCGCCGCGAGGAAGCTCCCCCGGCGGCTCGTCATTCGCTTCTTCATTTCTCCGTCTCCTGTTTCTCGGGGCCGAGCCCCTCGGGATTCTCGGGTCACCTCGGAACGCAGGAACGGCGGGCGAAAGTGCTAACGACTTTGTGGAACTTCGCCCAACTCGTTGACCGGCAACGTGTTATGAACGCTACCCCGCCTGGCGCCGGGCCGCTTACCATGGCGGCATGGACCGGGACCGCTGGGAGCGCGTGCAGCAGATCTTCGCCGCAGCCCTGGAGCGGCCGGACGAATCGCGGGACTCGTTCGTCCGGGAGGCGTGCGGAGAGGACGAGGCCCTGCTCGCCGAAGTTCGCTCCCTTCTCGCCGCGGACACCGACGAGCACAGCCTCCTCGACGCCGGAGCGGCGAAGGCGGCCGACGAGCTCGGTATGCTCGAGGCATCTCGGGTCGGGCAGCGGATCGGGCCGTGGCGGCTGATCGAGCCGATCGGTCGGGGCGGGATGGGCGTCGTCTACCTGGCGGAGCGCGCGGACGGGGAATTCGACCAGCGCGTCGCGCTCAAGCTCGTCAAGCGCGGCATGGACTCCGAGGAGATCCTCGGCCGCTTCCGCGCCGAGCGCCAGATCCTGGCGGGGCTCGACCATCCGAACATCGCGCGGCTGCTGGACGGCGGTCTCACGAGCGAAGGGCTCCCCTGGTTCTCGCTGGAGTACGTCGACGGCCTGCCCATCGACCGCTACTGCGACGAGCGCTCCCTCCCCGTGGACGAGCGGCTGGATCTCTTCCTCGCGGCGTGCCGCGCGGTGGCGTACGCACAGCGGAACCTCGTCGTGCATCGCGACCTGAAACCGGGGAACATCCTGGTGACGCGCGACGGGACACCGAAGCTGCTGGACTTCGGAATCGCCAAGCTCCTGGACGACGGACGCGGTTTCACGCGGGGCGCGGAGGCGAGGACCCGCACCGGACACCGCGTGATGACGCCGGGCTACGCCGCCCCCGAACAGGTGCGCGGCGAGCCGGTCACCACCGCGACCGACGTGTACGCGCTCGGCGTCGTGCTGTACGAGCTGCTCACCGGCCAGCGTCCGTACGCTCCCGCGGACGACACGCCGGGCGCCCTGGAGCGGGCCATCTGCGAGACCGATCCCCCGAAGCCGAGCACGGTCGTGACGCGACCGGGGCCGGCGGCCGCTCCTCCTTCGGACGGCGAGACGACGACGACTCCGGAGCGGGCCGGATCGGCGCGCCGCGCGCGGCCGGCACAGCTTCGCCGCAAGCTGTCCGGTGATCTCGACAACATCTGCCTGATGGCGCTCCGCAAGGAGCCCGAGCGCCGGTACGGCTCCGCGCAGCAGCTCGTGGAGGACATCGAGCGATATCGAGTGGGGCGGCCCGTGGTCGCGCGCGCCGACACGCCGGGCTATCGCGTGCGCAAGTTCCTCCGCCGCAACCGAGCCGGCGTGTCCGCCGCGGCGGGGGCGTTCGCCGTCGTGGTCGCGCTCGTGGCTTATTACACCGCGCAGCTCGCGCGGGAGCGCGACCGTGCACGGCTGGAGGCGGACAAGGCGAAGAGCGTGGCGACGTTCCTGACCGGGCTCTTCGAGGTGGCCGATCCCTCCGAGTCGCAGGGCGAGACGATCACGGCGCGGGAGCTCCTTCGCCGCGGCGCGGAGAAGATTGACGGCGATCTGGCGGATCAGCCGGAGGTGCGCGCGCAGATGATGGACGTCGTCGGCGACGTCTATCACAGCCTGGGGCTGTACGCGGAGGCGGACAGTCTGCTGGAGCGCGCTCTGGAGATCCGTTCCGGACTGCACGTGAAGGACCACGACGATCTGGCAACCACCCTGCAGCACCTCGCCGAGGTCCGCCGGACAATGGGCGACTTCGACAGCGCGCTGGAGCTGCAGCAGCGCGCGCTGGAGATGCTCGTGCGCCTCCACGGACGAGAGCACGCTTCCGTGGCGGAGGCCCTCTTCCAGCTCTCCTGGATCCAGGGCGAGATCGGAATGCCGGCAGAGTCGGAGGCCACGGTGCGAGAATCGCTGGACCTGTGGATGAAGCTGCGCGGAGAGGAGGATCCGGGGACGCTCCAGGCGATGGCGAGCCTCGCCCTGATCCTCAACGAGCAGGCGAGGCGCGAGGAAGCGGAGCCGATCTTCCGGCGGACGATCGAGCTGCAGCGCAAGGTCGTGGGCGACGGCCCGGCGCTCACGTCCACGCTCTACAACTACAGCGAGCTGCTCCGCCAGTGGAACCGCCTCGACGACGCCGAGCGCGTGCTCCGCGAAGCCCTGGAGGTCGACCAACGCATGCACGGACCCGACCACCCCGACGTGGCCTCCGACCTCGTGAGCCTCGCGCGTATCGAGAAGCAGCGCTTCCGCTACGCGGAGGCGGAGACGCTCTTCCGCCAGGTGCTGGCGACGCGGGTGCGCTACTACGGTCCCGAGCACCCGCAGGTGGCGCACAGCCTGTCGGACGTCGCCGGGATCATCTATTCGCAGGGGAGGTTGGGCGCGGCGGACTCGCTCTACCGCGCCTCGGTGCAGATGCACCTGCGCACGAACGAACCGGATCACCCCATCTTCGCCGAGAGGTGGCGGGATCTTGGCCGCGTCGCGCAGAGCCGCGGCGACCACGCCGCGGCCGTCGAGTACCACAGGAAAGCGGTGGAGCACCGCACCCGGCTCTTCGGAGCGCGGGATCCTCGGGTGGCGGAAATGCTCATGTTCCTCGCCGGCTCGACCGCCGGCGCCGGCGATCTGGAGGAGGCCATCCGCATCCAGCGCGAAGCGCTGGCGATCACGCTGGATGCGCGAGGCAACGAACACTGGGAGTACCTGCACCAGACCGCCGCGCTCGCCGATCTGCTGGCGAAGGCCGAGCGGTTGGACGAGGCGGAGCGGCTCTTCCGCGAGACCATCGAAAAGCGTAGCGCGATGTTCGGAGCCGATCACTTCCAGGTGGGAGCGGTCCGGGCCGACTACGGGCGAATGCTGCTGGCGGCCGGGCGCGGGCAGGAGGCGAAGCGGGAGCTGGAGGCCGCGCTCGCGGTGATGCGCGCGGAGCTGCCGGACGGGGACCACCGCCTCGGCGAGCTGGCCGAGACGCTCGCCTCTATTCCGCCTTCATCTCCCGACTGAGCCAGGCCCGCGCCATCCTCCAGTCCAGCCGCACGGTCTGGACGGAGACCCCCAGGACCTCGGCGATCTCCTCCTGTGTCAGCCCACCGAAGAAGCGGCATTCCACGACCCGGCTCTGCCGCTCGCTGAGCGCGCGCAGCCGCTCCAGGCACTCGTCCAGATGCAGGAGCTCGTCGGCCCGGGAGGCTCCTCCCACCAGCTCCTCCTCGAAGGTGACGAGCGCTTCGCCGCCGCCGCGCTTCTCTGCCCGGCGCTGGTTCGCGTAGTTGATCAGGATCCGGCGCATGGCCTGCGCGGCGATGGCGAGGAAGTGTGCCCGGTTCCGCCAGTCGGCCTTTCTCTGGTCGACCAGCTTGAGGTAGGCCTCGTGGACGAGCGCGGTCGCGTTGAGAGTGTGCCCCGCGCGTTCGCCGCGGAGCTGGCGGCGGGCCACTTCGTGTAGATGACCGTAGACGAGCGGCAGCAGCGCGTCGACTACGTTCCGGTTTCCACCCTGCAGCTCTCCCAGGAGTCGCGTGACGTCGTGGGAGGGATCGGTCATCGAGGCGCGCTCAACGCCGCGCCGAGGAAGTACGGCCACAGGCACAGTCCGAGCACGGCCTTGCCGAAGCTCAGCTTCACGAATCCGATCGTGAACAGCCAGCCGATCACCCAGACGGCGCCGAACGCGGACCCGCGATCGACGATCTTGACGGTGTCGCCCACTCTTCAGTCCCCCTTCGCCCCATCGCGAGAGGAACTTTCGCGATGGCTTCGCTCGAGCTCGCCGGCACTAGTGTTCCGTCTCGAAAGAAATGATCAGATGGCCGAGCGTCGTAGCCGCCGTGTCCGGAGCCACGGACGGCGGAGGC
>JBQTGV010000221.1:0-4174 GCA_052390515.1 Candidatus Eiseniibacteriota bacterium
CCACCGCGAACATCGTGGCGACGGGCGCCGGTACCCTGGTGGCCATCGTGGACACCGGCGTCGACCTCTCGCACCCGGATCTCGCCGCCGTCGTGAGAGCGGACGGATGGGACTTCGTCGACGGCGATGCCGATCCCGCGGACGTCGAGGACGGCACCGATAATGACAACGACGGCACCATCGACGAAGCGGCCGGTCACGGCACGCACATCGCCGGCATCGTGCACGCCGTGGCGCCCGACGCGGAGATGCTGCCGCTGCGCGTGCTCGACAGCGACGGCGTGGGAACCGTGTTCGACGTCGCGCGGGCGGTCCGCCACGCCGCCGCCGCCGGCGCGGACGTGATCAACCTGAGCCTCGGTTTCGAGGGGTACTCGCGCGTGGTGGACTGGGCGGTGCAGATGGCGCACGACGCCGATGTCGTGGTCGTCGCGTCGGCGGGGAACGACGGCCGGTACAACACGACCCACTTCCCCGCCAACCTGGCGGGCGTGATCAACGTCGCCGCGGTGAATGCGGACGATCTCAAGGCGCCGTTCTCGAACTTCGGTCCCGAAGTGGCGCTGTCGGCGCCGGGAGTCGGCATCATCTCGACGTACCTGTTCCACGGGTATGCTTCGTGGAGCGGAACGTCCATGGCGGCGCCGTTCATCACCGGCGCGGCGGTCATCGTCCGCGAAACTTCACCGGCCAGCAGCGCCGACGCGGTTCGCTCGTCGATCACCCGGGCCGCTTCGCGTCCCGATCACGGCGGATTACCGTACGAAGGCCTCCTGGGCGCGGGTCGCGTGGACCTGCTGCCCATCGTTCTGGACGTTTCCGACGGCTGAGCGGGGCCGCCAGCGGTCCGCTCCGGCTCCCGGCTCCCGGCTCCCGGCTCCCGGCTCCCGGCTCCCGGCGCATGCCATTGGCTTGGCTGACCCGCAGTGATCGACCGCAAGGTCCATTGTCGGCTCGGCCCGGAGCGGCTAGCATCCGCCGTCACAAGGTCGTTCTGCGGTCCAACGAGACGGGTCTCCCCAATCCCCCGGGAGAGGACGGAATCGTGGCGGACGTGCGGCAGTTCATTGCGTTGGCGGCGGAGAGTCTCGGCATCGACGAGTCGACGGCGCGGTCCGCGACGAGCGGGCTGCTCGGCTTCCTCGAGGCGAAGCTCGAACGCGGGGACTTCCGGTCCCTGCTGGCGGAGCTCGGCGGGGCCGATGAGCTGATCGGGCAGAAGGGCACCCCCGGCGGCGGGCTTCTGGGCGGCGTGGCCAAGCTGGCCGGCGGCGTGCTCGGCGGCAAGGCCGGAGCGGCGGTGGGCGTGGTGAGCGCGCTGACCGACGGCGGGCTCGACGTCGGGCAGGTGACGCGCTTCGTCGGGCAGTTCCTCGCCTTCGCGAAGAGCAATCTGAGCGCGGATCTCGTGAAGCGCGTCCTCGCCGGAGCGCCCGAGCTGCGGGGGGTCGCGGACTAGGAGTCTCGGGCAGGAACTCGGGGATGACCTCGCTCCCCGAAATCCCGGGACGCGCACCCCGCTCCCTGAATGCCCTTGCCCGCCGGCCGCCGAAGTCGGACCTTCGCGGGCCGCCATGACCACGCACGATTCCACTTCACGCCGCCGCGATCTTCGCACCGTCTACGCCGAAGGCGTCGCCTTCAGCATCATGGTCGGAATCGGCGAATCGTACCTGGCCGCCTTCGTCCTGGCGCTGGGGCAGGGCGAGATCCTCTCGGGCCTCGTCGCCACGGTGCCGCTCGTCGTGGGCGGCGTCATCCAGCTGGTCACCCCCTGGGCGATCTTCCGGCTCGGCTCGCGGCGGCGCTGGGCGGTCCTGTGCGCGGTGGGGCAGGCGGCGAGCTTCCTGCCTCTGGTCGCCGGTGCGTGGCTCGGGCGGATGTCCCCGTGGATGATCTTCGCCGCGGCGACATCCTACTGGGCCTGGGGCATGGCCATCGGTCCGGCGTGGAACGTCTGGGTGGAGCGCATCGTCCCGCGCCGCATCCGCACGCGGTACTTCGCGGGGAGGACCGCGGCGGCACACCTCGGTGTGCTGGCCGGGCTCGTGGCCGGCGGCATCCTGCTCGATCGGCTGTCCGGCGGCGGCCGGCCCCTGCTCGGCTTCGTCGTGCTCTTCGCCCTGGCCGCGGCGGCCCGCGGCGCGTCGGCGGTGATGCTCGCCGGACAGAGCGAAGCGCAGCCGGTCTTCGCCGAGGGCGAGCGCGGCCTGCCGGCGCTGCCCCTCTTGCGCCGGCCCCCGAGCGGCCCCGCGGCGAAGCTGCTCTTCTACATGCTGTTCCTCACCGCGGGCGTGACGATCTCGAGCCCGTTCTTCTCCGCGCGCATGCTGGAGTACCTGGATCTCTCCTACGCGCGTTACATGGTGCTGGTCAGCGCGTCGCTCGTGACGAAGGTGGTCGTGATGCCGCTGCTCGCGCCGATCGCGCAGCGCTGGGGGCTGGCCGTGGTGCTGCGCTTCGCTTGGCTCGGCATCGCGCCGGTACCGGTGCTCTGGCTCGTGTCCGATTCGTATCCGTACCTGCTCGTGCTGCAGATGATCGCCGGCGCGAGCTGGGCGGCGCACGAGTACGCCACGTTCCTGCTGCTCTTCGAGACGATCCGCGAAGGGCGGCGCGTCGGCATCCTCACCGCCTACAACCTGGGCAACGCCTTCGCCACGGTGGGTGGGTCGCTCATCGGCGCGTGGGCTTTCGACGCGAACGGCGGCGGCTCCGCCGGCTACGTGGCGATCTTCGTCGCCAGCAGCGCGGCGCGCGCGGCGTGCGTGTTGCTGCTGCTCTCCGTCCGCGATCCGCGCGGCGTGATCCAGCCGACGTTCTTCCGGCCGATCTCGGTGAACGCGGCGATGGGCATCGTGCTGCGGCCCATTCTCGCGACCGTGCGGCGGCGGCGCGCGGAGGAGGGCGAAGGCGACGCGCGGCCGAGATGAGTCCACGTCATCACGAGGAGCGGTACTCCAACTGGCCGGCCGATCGCGAGAATCCGCTGATCAGCTCTGATTACACGGACGCGGCCATCTCGCTTACACGGACCTGTCCAAGTTGCACGGTTGCCTGATCCAGACCCCGCGCAAGCAGATGCCGCGGGCGAGCTTGCCAACGGGTAGCAACTCGGAGCGACGGTCCCTATACTGACCGCGGTCGTCACGCGAAGTGTGGCGATGGCGGACCAGTTGAAGTCTTAGTTAGGCCAACGACACCCGATGAACTTACGAGACTCGGAGGACCGATGACATCCCTCCTACGCGATGACGCTGCCCACGCGGCAACCCTCCGGCGTTACGCCCGGGCCGCCGGCGTGGCAATGCTGCTCTCGATCGTCTTCGGCTTCGTTGGCGAGATGTACCTGCCTGGGAGGATCATCGTCAGCGGCGATGCGGGCGCGACGGCGGCCAACATCCGCGACAATCCGACCCTCTTCCGACTCACCTTCGCCAGCTACCTGGTTGAAGGCATCTGCGACGTCGCGCTCCTGGTTTGGTTCTATGTCCTCCTCAAGCCCGTTGACCGAAACCTGGCCCTGCTCAGCGCCTTCTTCGGAGTCGTCTCGATGGTGACATTTGCCATCGCGCAGTCGAGCTTCTTTGCGGCATCGTTCATCCTCCGAGATACAGGCGGCATGACGGCGTTTACCACGGAACAGCGCGAGGCGCTGGCGCTCCTAGCCGTCCGGATCTCTTCCATGATCGCCACGCTCTTCCTCTGCATGTACGGGATCGCCTCAATGATTCGCGGCTACCTCATCGCACGCTCGGGCTACTTGCCACGGATCATCGGCATCTTGCTCATGATCGGTGGCGCCGGCTTCTTCCTGCGCTCCACCACATATCTCCTCGCGCCGTCGTTTAGCTCGCCGCTCCTGCTGCTCCCGATGGCGCTGGGGGGCATCCCATTGATGGGGTGGTTGCTGTTCCGTGGGATCGGTGTCCGCAGCACTCCCTCCCCCAGCGGAGCCAGGTGATGAATTCGTGGCCTAACACGTATGAGGCCCCCGGTGGTCAATAGGTAGTTGTTCCCCTCCGTCCGCCTGGTGGGCGTCTCCCTCTGCGGATCGGCTGGTCGTCCCGACTTCGTTTCCCAGGGGTGCAGGTTTTGTCCTGCACCAAACACGTATGGAGGGTCGCGGCCCGGCGTGGCCGGTCCGAGCGGGGCAGACTCTGCCCGCTTGCCC
>JBQTGV010000222.1:0-14277 GCA_052390515.1 Candidatus Eiseniibacteriota bacterium
GCGCGGGGTGCGCGCGGCGGGCCGGCGTCCACTGCTGCTGGGCGCCGCGTTGGTGCTGCGGGCGACCGTGGCGGCGGCGCCCCCGGTCCCCGACCCCCGGCCGCGGGCCGCCCGCCCCCCGCGCCCGGAGCAGCCGGGAGGCGGCCCGGGTGAGGCCGTGCTTGCCTCGCCGCTCCCAGGTCTTCAGGCTCACGCCGCCTCTCCTCCGGGAATCCGGCGGGTGACCTCGCGCAGGACGAGCTCCACCGGCAGGTCGCGCAGGCAGCGGTGGTGCTTCTTCGGACAGGTGCGCGGCCCGTGCAGGTCGCACGGGCGGCAGGCGATGTTCGTCGACAGGACCACGGAGTCGGCCCGGAGCGGCGCGAACCCCAGGCGCGGATGCGTGGGCCCGAAGAGCGCCACGACCGGAACCCCGCAGGCCTCGGCGACGTGCAGCACTCCGGAGTCGTTGACCAGCGCGACGGAACCGCGGGACACGATGCGGGGCAGATCGCCGAGATCGGACACGGCCTGGATCCCGGTACGCGCGGGGTCGGCGCCGGCGGCGACGCGCTCCAGCAGCAGGCGCTCCTCCGCGGAACCGACGACCAGGACCGCGTGCCCCGCGGCGGCGAGACGCGCGGTCATCTCGGCGAAGCGCTCCTCCGGCCACCGCTTCGTCGAGCGGCCGGCTCCCGGCGCGACGACGACGACAGGACGAGCCTCGGCCGCGCGCGGCACGTCGAAGCGTGGGGCGCGGTCACCGCGGCGGATGCCGAGCGGCGCGAGCCCCGCGAACATCCTCTCCACCGCCGGGCGGATGCTCACCGAACCGCCCCCCAGGAAGCGCAGCTTCACGAACGCGAAGCGCCGCAGCGTCTCCTTGGCGGCGGAGATCCGCTGTCCGGCGTGCACGCGCGCCAGCAGACGCCGGCTCGTGCCCGTGGCCGAGAGGTCGACGAGCAGGTCCCAGCGTGCGTCGGCGACCGCGCGCGGCAGCGCGTGACCGCGTCCCGCCCAAAGGTGCAGCGCGTCGGGCGGGCGCGCGTCCCGGAGAATACGTCCGTACGGCTCGCGGGAGAGGAACTCGACGCGCGCCCCGGGAAAGCGCTCCTTCAGCGCGTCGACCGCCGGCAGCGCGAGAACCACGTCTCCCAGGGCGGAGAGGCGGCACACCAGGATGCTCGACGGCTCGGTCATACGACGGGCACGACGTCGGCGGAGCCGAACTGACGGCGGCAGAGCTTCGCGTAGAGTCCGCCGCGCGCCAGCAGTTCCTCGTGCGTCCCCGTCTCGGCGATCCGACCGCGCTCCAGCACGACGATGCGGTCGGCATGCCGCACGGTGGAGAGGCGATGGGCGATGATCAGCACGGTTCGGCCGCGCAGCAGCCGGTCGATCGCCTCCTGGACCTTCGCCTCCGACTCGCTGTCCAGGGCCGAAGTCGCCTCGTCGAACACCAGGATCGCCGGGTCTCGGTAGATCGCCCGGGCGATCGCGATCCGCTGCCGCTCCCCGCCGGAGAGCTTCAGGCCGCGCTCTCCGATCACGGTGTCGTAGCCGTCGGGCGCGCGCTCGATGAACTCGTGGGCGTTCGCCGCCCGGGCAGCTTTCACGATGCGCCCGCGGTCGGGCGCGTCGTCGGCGAAGGCTATGTTCGCCGCGATCGTGTCGTGGAACAGGATCGTCTCCTGGGTCACGATGCCGAGCAGCGAGCGCAGGGACGCGAGCGTGACGTCGCGCAGGTCGACGCCGTCGATGGTCACCCGGCCCCGCTCCGGATCGTGGAAGCGCGGGAGCATGTCCGCCAGCGTCGACTTGCCCGAGCCGCTCGGGCCGACGAGCGCGACCACGTGTCCGCGCGGCACGGTGAGCCGCACGTCGTGCAGCACGGGAACGGCCTCGTCGTACTCGAAGGAGACGTCCTCGAACGCGATCTCCCGTTCCAGTCCGCGGAGTGCCATCGCACCCGGCCGGTCGGCCACGCGCGGCACGGTGTCGAGGATCTCGTAGATGCGGCGCAGGGCGGCGTCGCCCTCCTCGAGATGGGTGTGCAGCTGGGTGAGGCTGCGCACCGGCTGCATCAGCGAGATCATCGCCACCAGGAAGATGACGAACCAGGTGGAGGAAAGACCGGTGCCGGAGAGCACCTGGTTGCCCCCGGCCCACAGTACGATCACCGCGCCCACCGCGCCCAGGAACTCCGCGGCGGGTGACGCGAGCGAGGCGATGCGGCGCAGGCGGACCGCGGAGCGCAGGTACCCGTGGGACTCGTGCAGGAACCGGCGCGCGGCGAAGGCCTCCGCGCCGAACGCCTTCACGACGCGGATCCCGGCGATCGTCTCGTGGAACACGCTGGAGAGATCGGCCATGCGCGCCTGCACGCGGGACGACTGGCGGCGGATCCGGGAGCCCAGCGCGGCGATGAACAGGGCGAGGAGCGGGAGCACGACGAGGCAGAGCAGGGCGAGGCGCCAGCTGGCCACGAACACGATGGCCAGGTAGACGAGGACCAGGAGGCCATCGCGCGGAGCGGTGCGGTACAGGGACGAGACCGCCTTGCGCACCACCGCCACGTCGTTGGTGGCGCGGGACATGAGGTCGCCGGCCCGGCGTCCCGCGAACCAGCCCATGGACAGGGTCTGCAGGTGCACGAAGAGGCTGTCGCGGAAGTCCTTGAGCACCCGCTCCTCGAGCTTCACGGAGAAGACGTCGAGGAGGAATCCGAGCAGGCCCTTGAGCGCGAAGGCCGCGACGAGGAAGAGGCAGATCCGGCGCAGCGCGTCCTGGGCGGTGCCGGCGAAGAACCAGGCGGCGGCCCGCTCCTGGATGACGAAGCGGAGGCGCTCGAGGCCCTCGGCGTCGACCGGCACGCTCGGAGCCCGGGCCCCTCCCTCGAAGAGCAGGTTCACGAAGGGCAGGACCATGCCCAGCGAGACGCCGCTGACCACGGCGTACAGCGCAGTGAAGCACAGAACCTGGGCGAGGAGTGGCCCGTGCCGGATGACGGCGCGGAAGAGCCGAACCTTGGGATTCCCGATCATGGCCGGCCAGCCTAACGGAAAGCCCGGAGCGCGGCCAGCCGGGCCGGCCCGCGGCCCAGGAGCGTGCTGAAAAACAGCAGCCTCCTAGTCGTGCCGGAAACGCGTCTCGGCGGGCACCTCGTGGGTGGCCGCATCGGTCCGGACGCGGCCGGGCTGCGCGGAGGGCTCCGTCGAGCTCTCGGACGGCGGCGCGGAGACGCCGGTCGGCACCTTTCGCCCATCGGACTCGCGAACCTGATCCACGATCTCCAGGAACTCCGTCTCGCGCACGCGCTCCCCGGGGGCGATCCTCGCCACGCGGCAGCTCGGGCGGTCTCGCGGGACCCACTGCTCGGGCTCGTCGCGGCCGAAGAAGCCGATCGTCGGCACGCTCAAGGCCACCGCGAAGTGGAACAGGTTCGTGTTCCCGGAGAGGAAGAGCCCGCTGCCTCCCAGGAAGGCGAGCACGTCGCGCATCCCCCGGGTCGGGGCGTCCAGGGTGGGCACCTTGAGGTGCAGCTTGAAGTCCTCGACGTAACCGCCTGTGCGACGGTCGGTCAGGATGATCGGCAGGGCTCCGCGGGAGGCCACGACTCGCTCCACGAGCCAGGCCAGCTTCGCGGGGTGCGGCCGGACGCCCGAGCGACCCGGCGCGGGATCCACCGCGAGCAGCCATCCGGCGGCCCCGCGCCTCCGCAGGTCGAGCAGCCGCTCCGCATAGCGCCGGTCCGCCTCGGGGATCTCCCAGCAGGGCGTCAGTCGCTCGCGGGGAATGCCCAGGAAGGACAGGAACTCCAGGGACTGCACCGGACGGTAGCCCGTGCCCGGAGCGCAGGCCACTACCAGGTTGAGCGTCGGGTCCGCGCCGTCGCGGTGCAGGCCGAGCCGGAGCTTCGCTCCGGTCAGCGCGGCGAGCACGCGATCACGGTGCGCGTTGCCGTCGTCGATGGCGATCGCCAAGTCGAAGCCCCGCGCGCGCAGCTTGCGCATCCGTTCCAGCATCGTGCGAGAGAGGATGGGCTCGTCGTCCCAGGGAACCGCCTCGAAGATCTCCGGGCGACCACTCAGTGCGTCCGCGCTCACCGGGTCGGCGAGCACGTGGATGCGGGCCAGCGGGTAGCGTTTCTTGAGCGCTTGCGCTGCGGGAACCACGGCCAGCAGATCGGTGAGGTGCTTCGCCGCCACGATGAGGATGTCGCGGCTGCCGTCGAGCGACTCGCCGAAGCTCAGCGGGCCGTCCCCTCCCCGCCGGCGCACCGCGGCCTCGGCCGCGTGCAGGACCAGCGGATCCAGCGCCTTGCGGATCGACCTCGTTGCCTTCGCCCAGCGACCGTTCACCCCGATGATCCCAGGACCTCCTCCCAATAGCCGGCGGCGCCGAACGCGTCCTCGAACGCGTACACGCCGCGGAAGTCGTCCCTGCTGTCGTCCTCGGTCTTGGAGAGGAGACCCGCGTCGACCAGGTGGAAGACGATGTCGCCGAAGTCCTCGGTGGAGCGCACGCCCCACGAGCCGAGAACGTCCGGGGCGAGCACACCGTAGCGTTCACGGGCGAAGCGCCGGATCGCCTCGAGCAGCTCTCTGCCGGTGACGTGCGTACCGGTCCCGAAGACTACGTCGCTCGCGTACGTCACCGCACACCGCGTGAACTCGTACGCGCGTGGCGCGTAGCGAGGATCCCTGTCGACGATTTCGAGAATCCGGAGGTCGTCCGCTTCCGGTTTCACGCGATCCTCCGCGCGGGCGGATGAACTGCGCCCCATCGGCTCATTTATCGGCCCAATCCTCGCGACGATCAAGGGGGCCCGACCCGGAAAGTTCGCGGGACTCCACCTTCGGCCCCGCCGGGGTCAGGCGGATCCAGGTCTCGAGCGGGACTGGGCCGAGCCCAGGACGATCCAGAAGCCAGTGCAGGCCCCGGCTCTCGTCGCGCTGCCTGGCGGAGCGCGCAATCAACCACCCGACGAGCGCAATATTGCGCAATTCCGCCAGGTCCTGCCCGGGCCGCTCGCGCCGCCACACGTCCTCCGCCCACCGGCGGATCAGCGCGAGGCGCTCCAGGGCGTGATCCAGGCGCGCTCGCCCCCGTACGAGCCCGACGTAGTCCCAGAGCAGCCGGCGCACGGCGTCCCACTCGTGGTCCAGGATGACGCCCGCGTCGGCGCTCGGGGCGCCTTCCCCGGGGCGGGGCGGATCGGGCGGCTCGGCTCCGGCGCCGCTCGGCGGCGCGATCCTCGAGGCCCGCTCGGCGATCACCAGGGCCTCCAGCAGCGAGTTCGACGCGAGGCGGTTCGCCCCGTGGACGCCGGTGCAGGCCACTTCGCCCGCCGCGAAGAGTCCCTCGATCTCGGTGCGCCCGTCGATGTCCACGGCCACGCCGCCGCACATGTAATGCGCCGCCGGGACCACCGGGATGGGGTCCACGCCGGGCCGGATCCCGAAGACGCGCAGGCGCTCGGAGATGTTCGGGAACCGCTCCACGAATCGTGATTCGCCGATCGGCGCGACGTCCAGCAGGACGTACTTGTCGCCGCGCGCCTTCATCTGCTCGTCGATGCCGCGCGCCACCACGTCCCGCGGGGCGAGCGATCCGAGCTCGTGGCGGCCGTCGAGGAACGCCTCGCCGTCCAGGTTGCGGAGCACGGCGCCTTCGCCCCGCACCGCCTCGGAGATGAGGAACGACTTCGCCTCCGGGTGATACAGGCAGGTGGGGTGGAACTGCACGAACTCGAGGTTCACGAGCGAGCAGCCGGCGCGCGCCGCCATGGCCACCCCGTCCGCCGTGGCGATGTCCGGGTTCGTCGTGTACAGGTAGACCTTGCCGCAGCCACCGGTCGAGAGCAACGTGTGCCGCGCGCGCACCGCCCCGACCTCGCCCGTCTCCGGCCGGACGAACGTCGCTCCGTGGCAGCGAGGCCGGAGCTTGCCCGGCGCCACCCACAGATCCAGCGCCAGATGATCCTCGAGGATGCGGATCGCGCCGTTCGCCTCCACCGCGGCGAGCAGCGCGCGCTCGATCTCGCGGCCGGTGAGGTCCTTCGCATGGACGATGCGTCGGCGGCTATGACCGCCCTCCCGGCCGAGGTCGAGCACGCCTTCGCCCTTCCAGGTGAAGCGGGCACCCCGATCGATGAGCTCGCGGACCAGGGCCGGGCCGCTCCTCACCATGAGCTCGACCGCCTCGCGCCGGCAGAGACCCGCGCCGGCCTCCAGCGTGTCGCGGACGTGGAGCTCGAAGCTGTCGGTCGGCTCGCTCACCGACGCCACCCCGCCCTGCGCGTAGTTCGTGCTGGACTCCGCGCGGTCCTTCTTGGTCAGCACGATCACCGGGCCGAAGCGCGACGCCTTGAGCGCGTACGTGAGCCCGGCGATCCCGCTGCCCAGCACCAGGGTGGTGCACTCGTGCACGGTCCTCACGCGCCGCCTTCCTCCCACAGGGAGACGATCGTCCGCACGAGGCGATCCCCCGCGTCCACCTCGACGTCGACATCGAGCACCGCCGGAACGGGCAGCCCGCCCCCGTCCTTCGGCCAGCGCACGTGGTCCTTCGCGGTCACGGCGAGGAAGTCCGCTCCTTCCCGGGCCGCGCGCGCGGCGGCCTCACGCACCTCTTCGGCGGAGAACGCATGATGATCCTCGAAACGGGTCGCCCCCGTCACGCGCAGACCGAGGGCGATCAGGGAGCGCTCGAACGACTCCGCATCGGCGATCCCGGAGAGCGCATGCACCGCGCGCCCCGCGGCGAGCAGCTGTCTCGCGACCGGAACGAGGCGCGCCCAGAACACTCTCTCGGACCCCGGCGCTCCGGGGGGCAACGCGGGGGCGCCCTCCCCTCGATCCACCAGGACCAGGACGTCGGCGCGCCGGAGCGCCGCGAGCGGCTCGCGCAGAAGCCCGCGCGGCAGGAGACGGCCGCGGGAGGACTCCGCGGCGCGGTCCCACAGCACGAGGTCCACGTCGCGGGCCAGACGGCGATGCTGGAAGCCGTCGTCCAGCAGCACGATGTCCGCGCCGCGATCCCGCGCGAGGGCGGCGCCGCGAGCCCGGTCGGGTGAGACCACCACCGGAACGGCGGGAAGCGTCCGCGCGAGAAGCGCGGGCTCGTCCCCGTCCCGGCGGACGTCCGGCTCGGCGGCATCGACGACGCGCGGCTCTCCTCCGCCGGCCGAGCGGGAGCCGCGCGTGAGGATCGCGGGGCGGTGCCCCCGCTCGAGGAGTCGCGCGGCGAGCCAGCGCGTCATCGGAGTCTTCCCCGCTCCGCCGGCGGTCAGCGCGCCGACGGATACGACCGGCATCGGACCGAGGCGGCGGCGCGGGAGCAGGCCGCGGTCGTGCAGCCCCTGATGGATGCGCACGCCCAGGGCGAAGAGCCACGACGCGGGGACCGCGCACGACGCCGGCAGCGCCCCGGGGCGCCGGAGCCCCCGCAGGTCCGTCACCGGATAGCTCATCCGAGCGCTCCGCGTTCCGCGAGAAAGGCCACGGTGGCGTCCGCCGCGCCTCCGAAGCTTTTCGCCGCATCCCACGCGGCGCGGCCGGAGCGGAGCGCCGCCGCCGGATCCGCGAGCAGCTCGGCCACGCGCTCGCCCAGCTCGCGCGCGGCTTGCACCCGAATCAGCCCGCCGCGGGCCTCGAGTCGGCCGACGGCAAGCTCGCAGCTCTCCGTGTGGGGTCCGACGAGGACGCTTCGCCCGCCCGCCGCCGCTTCCAGCGGGTTGTGTCCCCCGAAAGGGCGGAGCGTCCCTCCGACGAAGGCGCACCACGACCGCCGGTACGCGTCGGGAAGCACGCCCATCTCGTCGACGAGCAGGACGGACCACCCGTCGCCGGACGCCGGCTCGTCGCGGGCGGACCAGCGCCGAAGCGGAAGCCCCGCGCGCTCCACGAGGCGAGCCACCTCGTCGAATCGCTCCGGATGTCGTGGCGCCAGCACCAGCTCCCCCGACGGGACCTTGCCGCGCATCACCTGCAGTGCCTCCAGGATTTCCTTCTCCTCCCCGGGCCGCGTGCACGCCGCGGCCCAGCGCGGGCGGTCCTCCGGCGGAGCCGCCCAGGGCGGGACCTCGCGGTCGTCCTTCAGGTCCCCGATCGCGCGCACCGCCGCAGCCGGAGCGCCGAGCCTCACGAAGCGCTCCGCGTCCGCCTCGCTGCGGGCGGCGACCGCGCGCACCCCCGCGAGCATCGCCCGTAGCAGCCCTCGCGCCGGGCGGTAGCGGCCCTCCGCCCGCGGCGAGAGCCGCGCCGAGGCCACTCCCCAGGGGATGCTCCGGCGGCCCAGCTCGAGCAGCAGGTTCGGCCAGAGCTCGGTCTCCAGGATCACGAGCGCCCGCGGGCGCACGCGGTCGAGGAACCTCGCGACCGGAACGGGTGCGTCGAGCGGCGCGTGCCATGGTCCGAGATCGGGGCGAAGCTCCGCGGCGCGTGCCCTGCCGGTGCGGGTGACGGTTGTCACCGCGATCGGGCCGATGCGCGCGCGCCGCAGTGCCCGCACCAGGACCTCCGCGGCGGTCACCTCGCCGACGGAGGCGGCGTGGATCCACAGCGCGCCGGGCTGCACCGCGTCTCCGCGGCCGAGACGCTCGTCCAGCTCTGCTCGGCGCGAGCCCAGCAGCAGCTCGGGCACCCGCAGCGCGAGCCCCGCCGCCCAGACCGCGCGGTACAGGGCGAGCGACATCATACCGGGACGCGCCCCCAGCCGGCGGGAACGGGAGATCCCGCGGCGTACCCCAGAGCCTGTCGCTCCGCGGCGGCCATCTCCTCGGCGATGCGCGCGGCCGTTTCCTCAGCCGGCTCGCCGCTGGGGCGCACGGCGGGGCCGTACACCACCCAGACGCTCGCGAACGGGAGCGGGACGAGGAACCGGTCCCACGAGCGCGCCCGCCACGCGGGCCGCGCCGCGACCCCGACCGGCACGACCGGAAGATCGCCGCGGGACGAGGTGATCCACGTGCCCGGCGCCACCGAACCGCGCGGTCCGCGCGGACCGTCGGGCGTGATCGCCAGGTCGTGACCTTCGCGGGCCAGGGCGACCATCTCGGCGACGGCGCGCGCGCCTCCCCGGGTGCTCGAGCCGCGCACGGACCCGAACCCCAGCCGTGAGACCACGCGGGCGATGATCTCGCCGTCGCGGCTCTCGGAGATGAGCACGCGGACGTCGCGGGAGCGATGCGTGTACGAGAGCGGCAGGAGCACGCCGTGCGTGAACACGTACAGCACCGACCCGCACGCGCCGCGGGCCTGCTCCACGTTCTCGGGCTGCACGTGCCGGACGCGCCACGTCACGCCGAGCGCGAGCACCAGCAGATGGCCGGCTCGGAGCGCGAGGCTCGTCACCGGTCCGGCCACGAAGGCGCGCCACGCCTTCATCGCGACGCCTCCGCGAGCACGATCTCCGCAACTCGCCGCGACGATCCGCGGCCGCCGAGCCTCTCCCGGAGCGCGCCCAGCCGTCGCGACGTCTCCGCCCGGCGCGCCGGGTCGGCGAGCAGCGCGCGGGCGTGCTCCGCGATCCGGTCGGCACGCACCTCCTCCTGCAGAAACTCGCGGGCCACGTCCTCCCCGGCTACGATGTTCACCAGGGCGATTCGCGGGATGCGCACGAGCCGGCGCCCCAGGAACCAGGTCAGGGCGGACGTGCGGTACAGCACCGCGAGCGGCGTGCCGACGAGACCCGCCTCCAGCGTGGCCGTGCCGGAGGTGACCAGCAGCAGGTCGGCGGCGGCGCAGAGGGTGACCGCCGGCGCGTCGAGCAGCGCCGGTGGATCCGCGCTTGCGGCTGGCGCCAGCACGCGCGCGTACTCCTCGCGGGGAACACCCTCCGCGGCGCTGGCCAGCACCCGCAACGCGGGGCCCGTGTCTTGCAGCTGCCTCGCCGCCTCTACCATCACCGGGAAGATACGGCGAACCTCCTGGACGCGGCTCCCGGGCAGCAGCCCCAGGACGAGAGCGTCTTCGGGCAGGCCGAGCGCCCCTCGCGCGGCGCCGCGCGCCGGCCACGCTTCGATGCCGTCGAGCAGCGGGTGTCCGACGAACTCCACCGGGACGCCCGCCCGCTCGTAGATCTCCACCTCGAACGGCAGGATGACCAGCATGCGGTCCACCGCACGGGCGATGCGTGGCACGCGGGACGCGCCCCAGGCCCACACCTGTGGTCCGATGTAGTAGACGACACGGATACCGCGGGTCTTCGCCGCCAGAGCCATGCGCAGGTTGAATCCGGGGTAGTCGACCGGCACGACCACGTCGGGCGGGTCGGTCTCCAGCAGCTCGACCAGTCTTCTCGCGAGGCGAAGGTGGCGAGGCACCTGCCGGACCACCTCGGCGAAGCCCATGGCACCCAGCTCGGCGATGTCCGCGAGAACCTCCGCGCCCGCCTCGCGCAGGCGAGGCCCGCCCACGGCACGGATGCGCACCTGCGGGTCGGCGCGGCGCAGCTCTCGCGCCAGGCCGCCGCCGGCGCGGTCGCCCGACGGCTCGCCGGTGAGGATCAGGACGGAGCGCGAGCCCACGCGGTCCTCTCCATCGGCCCGGCCGCGGACCAGCGCGCCGCCCGCTCGTCGATGGCGTCCACGATGCGCCTCGCCAGCACGACCGACCGCGTGGCCTCGGCGGCGTCCGGGATGGGCGATGCCTCGCCGCGGCAGGCCCGGGCGAAGCTCTCCAGCTCGCAGACCAGCGGGTTGTGTCCCTCCGGAGCGCTGACCACAGCGCGGGAGACGCCGCCCGGCGCGGATCCGTCGCGTGAGAAGATCTCCGCCTGCTGCGCGCCCAGGTCGATCGATACGTACGCGTCCTGGTCGAAATAGCGCAGCTTGCGGATGGGCTCGCGGCTGACTCGACTGGCGGTGAGATTGACGAGCTCGCCCCCGTCGAATTCCAGACGCGCGTTGGCAATGTCCACGCGATCGGTGAGCACGGGCACGCCGACGGCCTCCACGCGGACCGGCTCCGCGGCGAACAGCCGCAGCACGAGGTCGAGGTCGTGGATCATCAAGTCCAGCACGACGTCGACCTCGGTTCCCCGCGGATCGAAGGCCGCGAGGCGATGCCCCTCGACGAAGCGCGGGCGTCCCGGACGCGCCGGCAGCGCGAGGACGGCCCCGTTCCAGCGCTCCACGTGTCCGACGCGAAGGACGCGCCCGGCGGCGGCGGCGGCGCGCTCGAGCGCGCCGCACTCGGCGACGTTCGCGGCCAGCGGCTTCTCCACCAGGAGATGCCGCCCCGCTTCGAGGATCCCGACTCCGAGCTCCGCGTGACGATCGGTCGGCGCCGCGAGGACGACGGCGTCGCAGCGCTCCAGCAACTCGGGCAGCTCCGTGGTGAAGCGTACGCCCTGGCCCAGGCCTTCGCCGCGGGCGGGATCGACGTCACAGGCCGCGACCAGCCGGACGCCCTTCGCCGCGGCCGCGCAGCGGACATGGTGCCGGCCCATCTTGCCCAGGCCGAGGACGCCGAGGCGAAGGGGGTTCACGGGCGTCCCGCGGGGCCCGACACTAGCGGACGATGCCCCGATGCGAGGCGGCGATGAAGGACAGCAGATGCGCGATCTCCGCCACGCCGTCGTGCTCCTCGCGGATCCTCTCCACCGCCTGCGTCACGTTCAGCTGGGAGCGGTACAGCGTGCGGTACGCGTCCTTGAGCGCGCGCCGCACCTCCGGTGAGAACCCGTTCCGCTCCAGCCCCACCGTGTTGAGGCCCACCACGCGCAGCGGGTTCCCCGCGGCCTTTAGATAGGGCGGCATGTCCTTGGGCAGGCGCGAGCCGCCACCGACGATGGCGAACCGCCCGATGCGCACGAACTGGTGCACGGGTGTGACGCCGCCGACGATGGCGTGATCCTCCACCTCCACGTGCCCGGCCAGGTGCACGGAGTTCGCCAGGATCACGTGATCGTGGATGACGCAGTCGTGGGCCACGTGCACGTACGCCATGAACAGGTTGTGGTCGCCGACGGCGGTCTCGTGCCCCTCCGCCGTGGCCCGGTTCACGGTGACGAACTCGCGGAACACGTTCGCCTCCCCGATGCGCACGGAGCTCACCGCGCCGTCGTACTTGAGGTCCTGCGGCACCCCACCGATCGCCGCGCAGTGATGGAAGTGGTTGGCGGGGCCGGCGACGAGCGGCCCGTCCAGGCGCACGTGCGAGTCCAGCACGCAGCCTCGCCCGAGCACCACCTCGGCCCCCACCACGCAGTACGGACCGATCACGACATCCTCGGCCAGTCGCGCGTCGGGGTGGACGATCGCGGTCTCGTGGATGCGCGCGCGTCCGGCGACGACGCGCGAGGTCTGTCCTACGGTGGTCATGGCCGCTCCCGGTCGACGACCTTCGAAAGGAGATCCGCCTCGGCGACCAGCTCGTCCCCCACGAACGCCAGGCCGCGCATCTTGCAGAACCCGGAGCGAAGCTTGAGCAGGGTCAGCTCGAAGCGCAGGGTGTCTCCCGGGAGCACCGGCCGCCGGAACTTCGCGTTGTCTATCCCGAGGAAGTACATGAGCTTCGTGTCGGGACGCTCCACCGTGTTGAGCAGCAGCACGCCGCCCGTCTGCGCCATGGCCTCGATGATCAGCACGGCCGGCATGATGGGGTGGCCGGGGAAGTGCCCCTGGAAGAATGGCTCGTTGATGGTGACCTGCTTGATGCCCACCACGCGCTCGCGGTCCACCAGCTCCACGATCCGGTCCACGAGCAGCATCGGATAGCGATGCGGCATGATCTGCTGGATGTCGGTGATGTCCAGGGAGATGCTCTTCTGCCCCGGTTCCCGCCAGCGGAAGCTCTTCCGCGCCTCCTCCATGATGCGCCGGACGAAGGCCACGTTGACGGCGTGGCCGCCGCGCACGCAGATGACGTGGCCCTTCACCGGCATGCCCAGCAGGGCGAGGTCGCCGATCAGGTCGAGTACCTTGTGGCGCACGAACTCGTTCTCGAAGCGCAGGGGCTCGGTGCTCTTGATTTCCTCCGCGGTGACGACGACCGCGTTGGACAGGCTCCCGCCCTTGATGAGTCCGGCCTTGCGCAGCGGCTCGACGTCCTCGGCCATGGCGAAGGTCCTCGCCGGCGCGATCTCCCGCGTGAACACGTCGCTGTCCAGCTCGAACGAGGCGTACTGGGTGCCCACCAGCTTGTTGGGGTAGTCGATCGTGAACGTGACGCGAAGACCGTCGTGCGGCAGCAGGATGCGCTGCGTCCCGTTGCGCTGGAAGCTGATCGGCCGCGTCGTCTGATAGTAGTGGCGGAGATCCGGCAGGTCCAGGATCCCGGCGCTCTCCAGCGCGGCGATGAACGGCCTCGAGCTGCCGTCCGGCTCGCACGGCTCGGCCGAGCTGATCTCGATGTCGACGTTGTCGATGCCCAGCCCGGCCACCGCGGCGAGAACGTGCTCCACGGTTCCCACGCTGACCCTCCCGTCGTCGAGCGTCGTGCGGCGGGGATCCGACTCCGATACCTGGACGGCGAAGTCCACGCGCGCGGGCAGCGCCGGCCGCCCGGGGAGATCGACGCGGATGAAGCGGATTCCGGCGTTCGGCGCCGCCGGCACGAAACGCACCGTGGTCTCCGACCCGGTGTGCAGCCCGACGCCCCGCGTCTCCACGGGTCGGGCGATGGTGCGCTGGCGCTCCTGGATCACGATCGCTTCTCGCCCTCGCTCGAGTCCCGCTCCAGCGCACGGAGCCTCCGTGCGATGTCCGGTACGCGCCGGAGCGCCGCCTCGGCGCGCAGCGACTCGTGATGAGGCCGCGCCGGGTAGCCCGAAACGGTCACGCCCGCGGGAACGTCCCCGATCACGCCGGCCTGTGCTCCGATCCGTGCGCCGTCACCGATGCGGATGTGGCCGACGAGCCCCGCCTGGCCGCCGAGTCGAACGCCCCGGCCGATCCGCGTACTGCCCGCCACCCCGCTCTGCGCGGCGAGCGCGCTGTGCTCCTCGATGGCGACATTGTGGGCGATCTGCACGAGGTTGTCAATTTTCGTGCCGTGCCCGATCCGGGTCCTGCCGAGCGTCGCGCGGTCGATGCATGCGTTCGCGCCGATCTCCACGTCGTCGCCGATCTCGACGATGCCGATCTGCGGAATCTTGGCGTACGCACCGTCCACGAACGCGTATCCGAAACCGTCCGAGCCGATCACCGCGCCCGCCTGCACGACCACGCGATCCCCCAGCGTGCATCCGCGGCCGACGAAGCAGTGCGGGTGCAGCACGCAGTCCGCGCCGATCCTGGCGTCGGGGCCGACGTACGCGCCCGCACCGACCGTGCTGCGCGTGCCGATCGTT
>JBQTGV010000223.1:0-6356 GCA_052390515.1 Candidatus Eiseniibacteriota bacterium
GGGCCGCTTCTCGCACGCCTTGGACACACCGCGAACCAGCTTCTGCCGCCGGAACGGTTCGCGGCGTCCGTCCTTCTTGATCACCAGCACCTGGGTCTGTTCCAGGTACTCGTACGTGGTGAAGCGCGCGCCGCAGTCGATGCACTCCCGGCGCCGGCGGATGGTCTCGCCCTCCCGCGCCGTGCGCGAGTCCACGACCTTGCTCTCCGCGCCCCCGCAGGATGGGCACTTCATGGGCCGGCGCCCGAAGTCGGCGCCGGGGCGATGCGCTCCAGCTCGAACCCCTTCCCCGCGCGATGGATCTTCGCCGCACCGACTTCGGGATCGTGCTCGAAGATCACCGTCCACTCCTCGTCGACGACCTGCGGCAGGAGCGTCTCCTTCGACGCGACCGTATCCAACGGGTACAGATCGTACGCCATCACCCAAGGTACGGGCACGTGTGCGGAGGTGGGAATCGTGTCCGACGGGTAGAACGCCCGCGCGCCGTCCGATTCGATCAGGATGCCCGAAAGGCAGCGGATGTGCCCCTTCATGAGCACGCTGCTCACCCCCGGCGTGATCTCGATCTCGCCGTCCACCACGTCGAGCAGTCCGGCCTCGCGCACCGGCACCCAGTTGTCGGGCAGGTAGCTCGCGCGGGAGCGGTCCGTGGGGTGCTCCGCGTCGCGCAGCTCGGCCTGCTGCACCAGGTGCCGCGCCCTGGGGAAGACCGGTACGGCCCGTCCGTCCTCGTCGAGCCGCGTGACGCCGCCGGCGTGGTCGAAGTGCAGGTGCGTGTACACGAGCAGATCCACGTCCTCGGGCGAGACATCCAGCGCCGCGAGAGAGTCGACGAGGTTCGTCTCGTCCCCGACCCCGTAGACGTCGCGGAAGCGGCCCTTCTCCTTTCGCCCGATGCCGGAGTCCACCAGGATCGTCCGCCCCGCGGTGCGGATCAGCAGCGCGTTGAGCCCCAGACGGATGCGGTTGCGCTCGTCCGGCGGGGCCACGCGCTCCCACAGGGGCTTCGGCACGACCCCGAACATGGCGCCGCCGTCGAGGCGAAACGTGCCGTCGGAGACGAGATGCCACTCGACGGCACCGGTCCTCATTGCGATCGTCTCCGCTTGCCCCGCGGGCGCCGCTGCCGCTTCGAGCGCGGACGCGTGCGCTGTTCCGGCCACCGGCGAAGCAGCTCCACGAGCAGCCGGACACCGAACCCGGTCGCTCCGTTCTGCGGGTTGCGTCGGTCGCGGGAGACGTTGGCGACGTCCAGATGTGCCCAGGGCACGTCGCCGACGAAGGCGCGGAGGAACGCCGCCCCGGCGATCGCCCCGCCGCCGAAGGGACCGGTGTTGCGCACGTCCGCGTTCGGCGTCTTCACGTCCTCGAGATGCTCGGCCCACAGTGGGAGCTGCCAGGCGCGCTCGCCGGTCCGAGCACCCGCCTCGAGCACCCGGCCGATGAGCGCGTCGTCGCTGCCCAGCACGGCGCAGGCGCGGTCTCCGAGCGCGAAGAACGCCGACCCGGTGAGCGTGGCCACGTCGATGATCGCGGCGGGCCGATACTGGGTCACCGCCCAGTCGAGCGCGTCGGCCAGCACGATTCGCCCCTCGGCGTCGGTGTTCAGCACCTCGATGGTCTTCCCGCTGCGGGACGGGATCACGTCGCCGGGTCGATACGCGTCCCCGGAAATGCTGTTCTCCGCCGCGGCCACGATCCCCACCACCGGGACGGAGAGGCCCAGTTCCGCGGCCGCGGCCACCGTGGCGATGACCACGGCGGCCCCGCACTTGTCGAACTTCATCTCGCCCATGCTGTCGCCGGGCTTGATGTTGAGTCCGCCGGTGTCGAACACGAGGCCCTTGCCTACCAGGACGACGGGAGCGGAGCGCCGCCGCGTGCCGTGCTCGAGGACGACGAGGCGCGGAGGCCGCGAGGATCCGGCGCCTACAGTGAGCAGCGCGTGGCAGCGTTCGCGCTCCAGCTCCTCGACGTCGAGGACGCGCGAACGGAGACCGGCGCGCTCGGCCGCGGCCACCGCCCGCTCGGCGAGCTCCGCCGGGCTCAGGCGGTTCGCCGGCTCGTTGGCGATGTCCTTCGCCGCGGAGACGGCCTGGCCGACGATCCTCCCGTTCTCGATCCCGAGGTCGACGCGCCGTCGGTCGCGCTCTCCGTCGGCCAGGAAGACGTACTGGCCCGGTGCCGTCGGCGGCTTCTCGGTCGCCGCGGACCAGCGGTACGCGCCGTCGAGGAGGCCGTCGACCGCGGCGGCCGTTCCCTGCACGAGCTCCGCACCCTCGCCGAGCGCGTCCCCGCAGTACACCGCGATCCGTTCGACGCGGCGGAACAGCGGCTCGCGCGCGGCGGCGGCGAACGCGCGACGCACCGACACCGGCGAGCGCGACGCGGCGTCGCCGACGCCGAGCAGCAGACAGCGCGGGAACCGTTCCTGCCCGCGCGAGTGCAGCACGATCCGCGTCCCTTCCTCCGGTGAGAAGTCGCCGAGATCCAGCGCTCGAACCGCCGCGTCGGCCACTCCCTTGCCGATGCGCACCAGCGTTCCGTGCAGGTCCGAGCGGGCCGTGGAGACGGGAACGACGAGCAGATCCGCCCCGACGGACGGGTCCGAGAGAGAAGCGTGCGAGCGGAACGCGGGCATCGGTCCTCCGGATCAGGCGGGGTGGCGGCGGGCCTCGAGCCACCGCTCCGCGTCGATGGCGGCCTGGCAGCCGGTTCCCGCGGCGGTGACCGCCTGGCGATAGACGTGGTCGGCGACATCGCCGCAGGCGAAGACGCCCTCGACGTTGGTCATCGTACCCCGGCCGTTCAGCGCGACGTACCCGTTCTCGTCGAGGTCGACGGCCCCGGCGACCAGCGCGGAGTTGGGCACGTGCCCGATGGCGACGAAGACGCCCTGGAGCGCCAGCTCGGCCTTCTTCCCGGTCTCGACGTCCCGGAGCACGACGCCGCGTACCGCGCCATCGGCCTCCAGGAACTCGTCCACGACCGAGTTCCAGTGGAACTGGATCTTGGGATTGGCGAAGGCCCGGTCGCGCATGATCTTCGACGCGCGGAGCTCCGAGCGGCGATGCACGAGGTGCACCTTGGTCGCGAACTTGGTGAGGAACGTGGCCTCCTCGACGGCCGAGTCGCCGCCGCCGACGATCGCCACTTCCTGACCGCGGAAGAAGAAGCCGTCGCAGGTGGCGCAGGTCGAAACACCGTGCCCCACGAGACGCCGCTCGTTGGGCAGCCCGAGCATGCGCGGATTGGCGCCGGTGGACAGGATGAGCGCGTCGCAGGTGAACTCGCCTTCCTCCAGCAGGATGCGGAACGGGCGCGCGCCGAGCTCCAGGCGCGTCACGTCGCCGCGCAGGAACGTGGCGCCGAAGCGTTCCGCCTGCGAGCGAAAGCACTGCATGAGCTCAGGTCCGAGGATGCCCTCGGGAAACCCCGGGTAGTTCTCGACGTCAGTCGTGGTGGTGAGCTGGCCGCCGGCCTGCGTGCCCTCGATCACGAGGGGGAGGAGGTTCGCCCGGGCGGCGTACACCGCGGCCGTGAGCCCGGCCGGTCCCGACCCGACGATCGCCAGGGTGGCGTGCTTCATTCTTCCCTCGAGCTTGCCTTCGTGATGCCGGCTTTGCCGGGCAGGGTAGCAGCCTGTTCCGGGCCGGACAAGGCGCGCCTCCGCATCCCCGGGCGCGCGGTTCGTACGCTTGGATGCCGCGAGCCCGCGGGCCGGTGCAGGAGTCGAAGCTGGGCGGCGTGGAGAAGCCGCTCCGAGGCTCGAACCAGCGTCCGCGATGGCCGAGCGTCGTAGCCGCCGTGTCCGTAGCCACGGACGGCGGAGGCCGGCGGCAACGAAGCGAGCGAGCCAGGACGGCGAGCGAGCGTTAGCTCGGCCATCGCGGACGCCCTTCAGAGCGCTATCCGTCGGAGCGCTATCCGTCGTCGCCGATCGCCTCGACCGGACAGTTCTCCAGCGCCTCACGGCAACGCGTGCGCTCCGCGTCCGTCTCCGGCTGCCGGTGCACGAAGGAGAACCCTTCCTCCTCGTTGCGCTCGAAGTTCTCCGGCGCGATCTCGCGGCAGAGGTCGCAGTCGATGCACTCCCGGTCGACGTAGAATGCGCCTTCCGCGCTGCCGGGGACTTTCCGCTCGCGGTCCGGCATCAGGCGCTGTCGCGCGCGGCGGCTCGCAGCACGGCCACGCGGCCGAGCAACTCCTCGACGCGCTCGCGGGGGATCCGCACCGACCCCGGGCCGGATCCGTTCACGCCCGGGCCGTGGAAGTCGCTGCCTCCGGTGCGCAGCAGACCGTGCGCACCGGCGAACTCGGTGAGCCGCCGGACCGTCGCCGGATCGTGCAGGGGATGATCGGCCTCGACGCCGTCGATCCCGGCCTCGACCAGCGCGTCGAGAGCAGCCATGCCGCCGTGAGCACCCGGGTGCGCGGCGACGACCACGCCTCCGGCGCGGTGGATGCGCTCGATGGCCGCCTCGGGCGTGACCCGGAGCTTCTCCGCGCAGGCCGGTTTGCCGTCTCCGATGTAGCGCTCGAAGGCCTCGCGGATGGATCCGACCTGCCCCGCGCGAAGGAGCGCGCGCGCCACGTGCGGTCTGCCCACGGCGCCGCCGGCCGCCTCCCGGAGCACGGATTCGAGAGGGATCGCCTTGCCCAGCTCCGCCAGCTTCTCGACCATGACGGCGGCGCGGTCCCGTCGGGCGCTTCGCGCGCGCTCGAAGAGATCGAGCAGGTCCGAGTCCTCCTCGTCGAAACCGTATCCGAGCAGGTGGAGGTCCCCTCCGTTCCACGTCGAGATCTCGACGCCGGTGAGCACCTCGAGGCCCGCGACGCGTCCCAGGGCGACGGCCTCGGCCACTCCCGTCAGCGTGTCGTGGTCGGTGAGGGCGATGGCGGAGAGGCCCGCGGCGCGTGCCTCTCCTACGATCTTCGCCACCGCCCATTCCCCGTCGGAATGGCGGGAGTGCAGATGCAGGTCGGCGTCCACCATTCCTCCGGAGCCGCGTCGGCGCGGGCGAACGCGATCAGGCGGGGTTCACTCGCCTCGACGCGAGCCGGCCGCTCTTCGTGTACCAGATCCCCGCGGCGACGACCGCCGACTCGAAGACCAGGTAGCCGATCAACAGCGGAGGAAGCTTGACCGCCGCGGCCGCTCCCGCGTAGCTGTGCAGCCCGACGAGGAAGAAGTTCACGCCGTAGTACGTGAACAGCACGAGCCCCCAACAGGCCACGTTCGCGACGGACACTCCGTAAGGCGTCAGCCACCCGGCGAAGCGCCCGTGCAACACGGCGATGTAGCCCATCAGCGTGATCAGGGCCCAGGTCTCCTTCGGGTCCCATCCCCAGTACCGGCCCCACGATTCGGATGCCCACACGGCGCCCAGGATGGTGCCGGTGGCGAGGAGGGTGACGCCGATCTTCATCATCGTGTAGAGCAGCTGCGTCGTCTTCTGGACGAGCTTCCTCTTGTGCGGCGCGAACCATTCCACGGCGAGGTGGAAGTGCGCGAGCCCCGCGGCGAGGGTGAGAGCACTGTACGAGAGCAGCACGCAGGTCACGTGGTACTGCATCCAGTAGCTGCGCAGCACCGCGACCAGCGGGTTCAGCTCGCGCTCGATGGGCAAGGTCTCCGCCAGCACCAGCCCGATCGATCCCAGCACCGCCGCGATCGTCCCGAACACGCGCTTGCGGTTCACCGCCTCGGTGATCACGGCGAACGCCACGATGCCCCACACGATGAACGTCAGCGACTCGTACAGGTTGGAGATCGGCGGCCGGCCGGCCAGGTACTGGCGCGTCAGCAGCCCACCGGAGTGGAAGAGGAACCCGCCCATCAAGACGAGCGTCGCGGCGAGGCCCAGGTAGCGGTTCGAGAGGCTCCAGCCCGCGAGATACAGAACGAAGGCCACGATGTAGAACATCCACGCCTTGCGGAACGGATTCCACTCGTTGTAGCGCACCTCGAGATCGAGCTTCGCGCGGTCGACCTGGGACATCCCCGGCTGCGTCTCGATGGTCCGCGACCAGTCGGCCAGGGCCGCGTCGAGGTCGGCTTCGCCGCCGCGCAGCGCCGCGCTCTGCACCGCGCCCCACGCATCCAGCAGCCCCCCGACGAACGGAGCGCCGCGCATCGACTCGAGCTCGCCGACGCTCATCCACGGTCCGGCGGCCTCCCGGACCGCGGGGACGAGATGCGGCGTGGACTTCTGCGCGGCCAGATCGACCCGCACCATCTTGTTGTACGTCTCCAGCGCCGCCTTCTCGAAGTCGTTGAAGTCCTCGCGGCCGCTCTGGCGAAGCTCCTCGGCGAAGTTGATGAAGTCCCGGTTGGCGAGGAGTTCGTCGAA